>NZ_BAAAHH010000002.1:0-354815 GCF_039525175.1 Actinocorallia libanotica | reverse complement strand
ATCGACAGAACGGCCCGGATCGTACGATCCGGGCCGTTCTGCATGCCGTGCGGCGACCAAGCCGTTCTGCCGTGTCGGCAGGGGTTCGCGCCGTTCTGCCATGCCGACCGGGCAGGGCCGTCCCGTGTACCGGGCGGGGTTCATCGGTCCTACCAGGCCGGTCGGAAGAGGCCGCTTCGCGTGGGAAACGAGGAGCGGGGCGTTCTGTTATGCCGATCGGGGATAAGGATTGTTTTGCTCCCGCCTCGGGTGCAGACTTGCCGCGTGCGCCGTACCAATCCCTACGCCGTCGCCTCCCTGGTCTGCGGGCTGCTCTGGGCCTTCTGGATCGGCAGCCTTCTGGCAGTGGTCTTCGGCCATCTCGCACGCCGCCAGATCCGGGCTGCCGACGAACGTGGCCGTATCCCCGCTTTCATCGGGCTCACCCTGGGTTATGCGGGGCTTCTCTATCTCCTCTTCGTCCTCCTGCAAGGAGAAGTCCTCATCGTCGCCTGAAGCCCACTCCGCGGCTCTGCCGCCGTGCACTCCTCATGTCGAGAACGCTCAGATGACTCCACCTGTGTGCAGGGGACGGCACAACCCGTCTGGTTCCGCCGCGGACGGCGGAGAAGGCTGAGCACCTCCCTGGTAGGGCGGCGCGTTGTGCGGAGCATTCGCTCGGAACTCGAGGCGCGTTGCTGGAAACGGTCGACCGGCGTGTGCCGACGGGACGCTGGGCCCGTGCCCTGCTCGGTTGTCGGTGGACCTCTGTACGTTCGGAGCGCGCGTCGAGGTGCGCTCATCCATGCCTTCTCGAAGATGCCGCACGTGCGGAGAGCGTTCGGGGGTCAGTTCTCGATGCGGGGGTTGTAGGCGCGGCGGCGGGTGGACTCGGGGTCGATGCCTTCGACCAGGGTGCAGATGTGGGTGACGCGCTCGGCCAGGACGTCCGGCGGCAGGTCGGCCAGGCCGTGTGCCGCCAGCTCGTCGATCGCCTGTGTCAGGCGAGCCAGCCTCTCCCCGTGCGGTGAACGCATGTTCGAATCTTAGCGAACACAGGCGTCGCTCCGAGTAAGTTTTCGAACATCTGTCTCAATGAATTCGATCAACGCGTGGCACCGGTGACCAGCCAGGCTCCGGTGCGGGCGCGGGCGCCCAGGGTGAGCAGGCGGACGAGCATCCACCAGCCGAGCGCCAGCCACAGCACGGCGATGCCGTGCCCGGAGGCCAGGTGGGCGGCGGGAAGGAACGCCGCCAGGGTGAGGACGCCGGCCCAGGCGAGGTACTTCATGTCCCCCGCGCCGATGAGTACGCCGTCCAGGACGAAGGTCGGCCCGCCGATCGGCTGGATCAGCGCGACCACGAGCAGTGCCTGGACGAGCAGGGCGGAGACCTCGGGGCTGGCGTCGAACAGTCCCGGAATCCAGGGGATGGCGGCCAGGAGGAGCACGCCGAAGCCGCACGAGGTGAAGAAGCCCCACCACAGCATTCGCCGGGTCACCTCGCGTGCGGCCTTCTGGTCGCCCGCGCCGAGGTGGCGGCCGAGCAAGGACTGGCCGGCGATCGCCACGGCGTCCAGGACGAAGGAGGACAGCAGCCAGATACGCGAACTGATGCCGTACGCGGCGGCGGTGTCCGTGCCCTGCTGCGCGGCGACACGTGTCGCCAGCACGAGCGTGGCCTGCAACGTGACGGTACGGATGACGAGCGCGAAACCGGAGGTGACCGCGGCGCGCAGTCCTCGCCAGTCGGGCCGCAGCGAAGCACCGTGGCGCCGTGCCAGACGCAGCACCGCCACCAGGTAGACGAGCGCGCCTCCGGTCTGCGCGGTGACGGTTCCCCATGCCGAGCCGGCGATTCCCCAACCGAAGACGAGCACGAACAGCACGTTGAGGATGAGGTTGGCGGTGAACATCCCGACGGAGACGTACAGCGGAACGCGCCCGTTCTGCAGTCCGCGCAGCACGCCGGTGCCCGCGAGGACGACGAGCATGCCGGGTGCGCCGAGCAGACTGACACGCAGGTATTCGACGGCGTACGCGTTGTCCCCGAAGAACCCGACGATGGCAGGACTCATCGGAAGGCCGACGGCGATCAGCGTCACGCCGATCGCCAGCGCGAGCCAGAGCCCGTCGATTCCCTGTCGTGTGGCGTACCGGAGGTCTCCCGCACCGACCTGCCGTGCGACCGCGGCCGTCGTCGCGTACGCGAGGAAGACGCAGACGCCGATGAGCGTGGTCAGCGCCTGGCCCGCGATGGTGAGCCCCGCCTGCTGCGCGGTGCCGAGACGCCCGACGATCGCGGCGTCGGAGAGGAGGAAGAGGGGCTCCGCCACGAGCGCGCCGAACGCCGGTACGGCCAGGTGCAGGATCTCCCTGTCGTGTTTTCTTTTATCCACAGGTGTGGATGACTGTTTTCGCAGGTCAGGCTCCTATCCACAGTTGTGCGAACATGTTTTTCCACAGGTTGTCCCCAGGTTGTCCACAGGCTCTGGGGAGTACTGCACAGGTCATCCACAGACTCGTCCACAGATCAACTTGGGTGAGACGGGTGATGGCCTGAGAATGTCAGAGGACTCCGTTAGAACTGTGACGGAGGTAGGGCTCGGGGAAGGATGTGCGCCGGGTGAGTATCGCGGAAATCCCTCGGCAGGAACCCGAGTTCGAGCGGGTGCCGCCGCACGACCTGAACGCCGAGCAGTGCGTGCTGGGCGGCATGATGCTCTCCCAGGACGCCATCTCGGACGTCGTGGAGCAGCTGCGCTCGTCCGACTTCTACCGGCCCGCCCACCAGGTCATCTACGACGTCATCCTCGACCTGTACGGGCGGGGCGAGCCCGCGGACGCCGTGATGGTCGGCGCCGAGCTCACCAAGCGCGGCGAGCAGACCCGCACCGGCGGCGCCCCCTACCTGTTCACCCTCATCAACTCGGTGCCCACCGCCGCCAACGCGGGCTACTACGCCAAGATCGTCCAGGAGCGCTCGGTGCTGCGCCGCCTCGTGGAGGCCGGCACCCGCATCGTGCAGCTCGGCTACGCCGCGGGCGCCGACGCCGACGACCTGCTCGACCAGGCGCAGGCCGAGGTCTACGCCATCGCCGACAAGCGCTCGGGCGAGGACTACCTGCCGCTGAGTGAGATCATGCCGTTCGCCCTGGACGAGATCGAGGCCATCGGCAGCCGCGACGGCGAGATGACCGGCGTCCCCACCGGCTTCACCGACTTCGACTCCCTCACCAACGGCCTGCACCCCGGCCAGATGATCGTCGTCGCCGCCCGCCCCGCCATGGGCAAGTCGACCCTCGCGCTGGACTTCGTGCGCGCCGCCTCCATCAAGCACGGCCTCACCTCGGCCTTCTTCAGCCTGGAGATGGGCCGCAACGAGATCACCATGCGCCTGCTGTCGGCCGAGGCCCGCGTCGCCCTGCACGCCATGCGCTCGGGCACCATGAACGACGACGACTGGACGCGTCTGGCCCGCCGGATGAGCGAGGTCGCCGAGGCCCCCCTCTTCATCGACGACTCGCCCAACATGTCGATGATGGAGATCCGCGCCAAGTGCCGCCGCCTCAAGCAGCAGCACGACCTGCGCCTCGTCGTCATCGACTACCTCCAGCTGATGACGTCCGGCAAGCGCGTCGAAAGCCGCCAGGTCGAGGTCTCGGAGTTCTCCCGCTCCCTGAAGCTCCTCGCCAAGGAGCTCCAGGTCCCCGTCATCGCTCTCTCCCAGCTCAACCGAGGCCCCGAGCAGCGCACCGACAAACGCCCCATGGTCTCCGACCTGCGCGAGTCTGGATCCATCGAGCAAGATGCGGACATGGTCATCCTTCTCCACCGAGAAGACGCCTACGAGAAGGAATCACCACGTGCGGGTGAAGCCGACCTGATCGTTGCCAAGCACCGTAACGGCCCCACCGCCACGATCACCGTCGCCTTCCAGGGCCACTACAGCCGCTTCGTCGACATGGCCACCGGCTGACCCGAAGAGTGCCGCCCGCCGTGACTCACCGGAGTCCGCAGAGTCATCGGCGTCGGGGTGGTGGGTGCGCAAGCGGAGCCATCGGTGACGGACGGTCCCGGGAGGAGCCGGGCCGTCTCGCAAGGGATGCCTCGATACAGGGCGACCGTCGCAGGGCGGTCGGCGTCGGGACGTGGCCCTTTTCGCGCAGGTGTCGTGTCGCCTGATCAGGGGAGGACGTTCCGCTTTGCGGGTCCGCCGGGGGCGCGGTCGGGGGCCGGTGCGTTCGGCCGGGACGGTTCCGGCGTCGTGTGACCGCACCACACGACGCCGGAACGGTGTCTCCCCGACACCTGCCGGAAGAACCGGCCGCTGGTTCAGTGTGAACCGTAGGGATAGGTCCGTTATATGCCAGAAAAGACGGAAAACTGGAAAGCTGTCTGCCGATCATGACAACTTGGGGCCGGAGGCGCAGGTCGGCGGCGTGGGAAATTGATCTTTCGCCTGCTTTACGGTGCGGGGAAACACAGCGGTAAAGTCACGCACATGTCGTTCGAGATGTTCTTTATCGGCCGTGACCTGCCCGTGCACCGGATCGGCCTGGGCACGGGGCAGCTGGTCGGCAAGGGCCACTGGGGGCCGCGCGGGGAGCGGGAGGACGCGGTGAAGCTGCTGCGCCATGCGGTCATGCGGGGCGTGGACCTCATCGACACCTCCGGGGACTACGGTCCCGGGCTGGCCGAGGAGCTGATCGCCGAGGCGCTGCGGCCCTACCCCGTCGGGCTGGCGATCGCGACCAAGGGCGGGATCGTCCGCACGTCGGCCACCGAGTGGCATCTGGACGGGCGGCCCGAGTCGCTCAGGGAGATGTGCGAGGCCAGTCTCCGCCGGCTCGGGCTGGAGACGATCGACCTCTACCAGCTGCACCGCATCGACCCGCAGGTCCCCCTGGCCGAGCAGCTCGGCGCGCTCACCGAGCTGCGGAGCGAGGGCAAGATCCGGCACATCGGCCTGGACAGCGTCTCCGCCGAGCAGCTGCGGGCCGCGGTGGAGCTGGCCGAGATCGCCTCCGTCCAGAACCGCTTCCACCTGCTGGACCGCGAGGCCACCTCGCTCCTGGAGCTGTGCGAGGAGCGCCAGGTCGCCTTCCTGCCCTGGTCGCCGCTGAACGACGGCGCGCTCACCGCCCCCGGCCGACCCGTCGTCGACGAGATCGCCGCCGCGCACGAGGCCACCCCGGCGCAGATCGCGTTGTCCTGGCTGCTCCACCGCTCCCGGGTGCTGCTGCCCGCCCCTGGCACCGTCTCCACGGCGCATCTGGACGAGAACCTCGCCGCGGGCGACATCGAGCTCACCAAGGAGGAACTCGCCAAGCTGGACGCCCTCGCCTGACGGCACGGGTACAGACACGGGCGCCCCCGCGTGCTCTCGCCCACCACCCGCGCGCGGGAATTTTCTTTGACCTGTCAGACTTCCTGTGGTCCAGAGAGGGCCACGGGGAGGACGGCGCATGGCGAAGGTGACGCCGAAGGTCGCGGTCAGCGTGGTCTTCGTCTGCTCGATGTTCGTGTCGATCCTGGACACCACCATCGTCAACGTGGCGCTCCCGCGGATGGCGGAGTCGTTCGGCGTCCCCGTGGGCGGCGTCGGTGCCATCGTCACCGGTTATCTGGTGAGCCTCGCGGTGGTCATCCCCGCCTCGGGCTGGCTGGCCGACAGGTTCGGCTACCGGAAGGTCTTCCTGGCGGCGATCGCGATCTTCACTCTCGCATCCGCGCTGTGCGGGCTGGCCCAGAACGAGGGTCAGCTGATCGCCTTCCGGGTGCTGCAGGGCGTCGGCGGCGGCATGATGACGCCGGTCGGCTTCGCGATGCTGCTGCGGGAGTTCCCGCCCGCCGAACGGCTGCGCGCCAACCAGGTCCTCATGGTGCCGACCGCCCTGGCCCCGGCCTGCGGCCCCGTGGTGGGCGGCCTGCTGGTGGACACGGTCGGCTGGCGCTGGGTGTTCTACGTCAACCTGCCGATCGGGATCGCGGCGTTCCTCTTCGGCCTGTTCACCCTTCCCGACCACGGCGGCAGGAGCGCGGGACGGTTCGACCTGGCCGGTTTCGTCCTGGCAGGTGCGGGTTTCGCCGGGGTGATGTACGCGCTCACCGAGGGATCCGCCCTCGGCTGGACCTCTCCGGAGATCCTGGGCGCGGCGCTGGGCGGGCTCGTCCTGCTCGTCCTGCTGGTGCGTGTCGAGACCCGCAAGGCGGAGCCGATGGTGCGGTTCGCCCTGTACGGCGACCGCCTGTTCCGCCGGACGAGCGGTGCCGCGATCCTGTCGACGGCGGGCTTCATGGGCGTGCTGTTCCTGGTGCCGCTCACCCTCCAGGCGAGCCGGGAGCTGAGCGCCCTCCAGGCCGGTCTGTGCGTGTTCCCCGAGGCGCTCGGCGTGATGCTCGGCTCCCGGCTCATGAACAGGCCGTACTCCCGGTTCGGCCCGCGCAGGCTCATGGCGGGCGCGCTCGGCGTCGTCGCCCTGCTGATCTCGCTGGCGGGCGTGGTGCCGCTCCCCGTGCTCCCCGTGGTGATGTTCGCCCTCGGCTACGTCATGGCGCACGTCTTCGGCTCGGTGACGGCGGCCGCCTTCGCCACGGTCCCGGCGGCGTCGTCGGCGCAGGCGTCCACGCTCTTCAACGCCCAGCGCCAGCTGGGCGCGGCGCTGGGCGTCGCGACGGCCGCCACCTGCCTGACGGCGGCGTCCGGCGCCGGCGGCCACCGCTGGGCGTTCGCGGTGACCGCGGTGTTCTCGCTGCTGGGCGCGCTGCTCTCCCTGCGGATCCCGGACGAGGACGCCGCCGCCACGATGGGCGTTGCGGGGTCTGCGGGGAGGAAAACGAAAGCGGCACCCGCCTGAGGCCGCCAGGTGCCCGGAAACGGTTGCGGCCTTGACCATAAAAGAGCACCATTGTGTCACTAGCCAATCACGCAGTGTGATCATGGTGGAGGCGGCGCATGGGTGCTCAAGTACGCAGACTGCGGCTTCCCGGCCGCCCGGAACAGGTACGGACGGCCCGCCGCTTCGTCGCCGACGCCCTGGGCGCCGCCCACGTCCACCGGGACGCGGCGGTCCTGCTGGTCAGCGAGACGGCGACGAACGCCGTCGAGCACAGCGGCAGCGGCGGCCCGGGCGGCCACTTCGTCGTCACCGTCAGTCACACCGACGCCTGGGCCCGGGTGGTGGTCGCCGACGAGGGGTCGACGAGCATCCCCTGCTTCTGCCGGGTGAGCGTGGAGTCCACCGAGGGCAGGGGCAGCGAGCTCCTGGACGGCTGCGCCTCCCGCTGGGGCTTCACCCGCGGCCCCGAGGGCTCCCACGTGTGGTTCGACGTCGGTACCGAACCATCAGAAACCGGACGACATCCCCTCCCGGACCGGGCTGAGGCCGTGGCCGGCGGCGCCCCCGGCATACTGGAACCATGATCGAGCAAGTCGTCGTCGACGAGTCCGTCCGTGCTCTGCGTCCCGACTTCGCGGTCCTGGTGATGACCGCCCACGGGCTGCGCAACGGCCCGGGCGGCTCGGAATCCGCCTCCTGGCTGTCGTCCGCCGCGCGTACGGCGAACCCGGACGATCCCCATGTCCAGGCCTGGCGCGCGGCGTACCAGGCGTTCGGCGCCAAGCCGAGCCGCACGCGCCCGTCGGTGGACGCGCTGCTGCGCCGCGCGGACGCGCTGCCGTCCATCAACCGTGTCGTCGACGCCTACAACGCCGTCAGCGTGGAGTACGCGCTGCCGATCGGCGGGGAGGACCTCGACAAGTACCTGGGCCCGGCCCGCCTGACGGTCGCCACGGGGCGGGAGACGTTCGACGCGGACGAGCCGCCCCTGCCGGGCGAGGTGATCTGGCGGGACGACGAGGGCGTGACGTGCCGGCGCTGGAACTGGCGTCAGTGCGTCCGGACCAGGATCACCGAGGACACGCGCAATGCCCTCTTTCTTCTGGAAAGGCTGGAGCCTTACCCGTGGGAACGACTGCACGCCGCGGGAGAGGCATTGGCGACACGGCTGCGCGCCATCTCTCCCGAGGTCGAGATCGAGGGAAGGCTGCTGAAGGCGTCAACGATCCGGACAGGCAGCGGTCAAAAAGGCGAATAACTTACGGAAACGAGGAAATCCGCCCCGAAGTCGACTTCAAGGCGGATTTCCCGTCGGTCAGTGGTCGGCGAAGGTCTGGGAGACCTGCCGGCTGGGCCGCAACCCCACCGATTCCAGCGCCCGGCGGTAGGCGGCCGTCGCGCTGGCCCCGTCGCCCGCCGCGTCGAAGAGGTCGCCCAGTTCGCGGGAGAGCGAGGCGGTGAGCCTGCTGGCGGGCAGCCGCTCCAACCGGGCGGCGGTGGCCCGCAGGACGGTCAGCGCCGCCTCCCGGCCGGACTGCGCCAGGTGCGCCTGGGCCAGCACGAGCTGGGCCTGGGCCATGATCGGGTCGAAGTCCTGGCGGGGCATGCCGTCCAGGGTGTGGCGGACCGTGCCGACCGCCTCGTCCAGCCTGCCGAGCCGGATCAGCGCCCGCGCCGACTCGATGACGCAGACCGTCGCCTCGTCCCCGCTCAGCTCGGGCGCGGCGGCCGTCAGGAGGTCGAGGGCGCGCCGGTTGTCGGCCTCGTCGCCGCGGATCAGCGCCCGGGCGCCGGCCACCCGGAGGCGTGCCTGCGCCGCCGAACGCGACCGCGCCGAGGCCGTCACCAGCGCCTGGTCGGCCAGGTAGATGGCGTCGCCCAGCGCACCCTCCGCGAGCGCCCGCTCGCTGGCCCTGCGGTAGTCGACGGTGACGTCCGTCTCGTCCGGCATGTGGCGGACGAGCGCCTGCGCCCGCGCGCTGTCGCCCCGGTCGAGGTAGGCCAGCAGCAGCACCCGGGCGACCTCGGCGAGGTCGGAGCCGCTGCCCAGGCCGAGCCCGAGGAGCCGCTCCAGCGCCCGTTCGCCCAGCGCCACGGCCTGGCCGAGGTCGCCGACCGCGTGGTAGCAGCGGGTCAGCGCGATGACGGACGGCAGCCAGCTGGTGCGGCCCGCGTCGCGTTCGGCCAGCTCGCGCAGCTCCTCGAACTCCGCGATGGCCTCGCCGGTCCGGCCGAGCCGCTCCAGCGCGGCGGCACGGCCCCAGCGGGCCCGCAGGGTGAGCTCGGGATTGTCGTCGGCGGCGATGACCTCGTCGAAGCCGTCGAGCGCCCTGACGGCGTCCCCGCCGAGCAGGGCGAGCTCGCAGTGCCGGGCGCGGACCTCGACGTGGGCGCGCTGCTCGGGCTCGATGCCCTCGGAGAGGTACTCCGGGGTGCAGCCCAGCCGCTCGGCGAGCAGCTTCAGCACGGCCGGGGTGGGCGTGCGCTTACCCGACTCGATCAATGAAATGTAACTGTCGGAGAGGTCGTGCCCGGCCAGTTGGGCCTGCGACATGCGGCGGGTCAGCCGCAGGTCACGCACGCGCTCTCCGACACTGCCTGGACCCGGCATGACAACTCTCTCGCGGAGGATCGGGGGTGGCGGGGGATACCGACGTCATTCACGCCGAACGTTCTGTGAGTTCGAAAAGAACCCGTACGGCGTATTCGCAAGACTAGCCAATCCCGGGCCGTAATAGCCGCGATGTATCACACCTGTGACATTGGGGGTCAGGAACGCAGTGCGGATGGCTGTAAACCCCGGATACGGAAGCGGCCCGCGTTTCCCCCAAGGGAACGCGGGCCGCCGAACGCCTGGAGGCTCAGCCCTCCGGCACGTCGTCGGGCACCGGGCGCTCGGCGAGCTGCCGGTGGAGCTCGGCGGCCTGCCGGTGCCATTCGCCCGCCTCGCCGACCAGCTGGTCGAGCTGGGACTGCACGCCCTCCAGACGGAGCCGCCTGGTCTCCAGGTCGTGCACGTTGCCGGTGGTGACCTCGGCCGCGAGCTCGGTGCGCATCTTCGGAACGGCGTCGATCATCTCGCGCAGCCGCTCCTCCAGCGCCTTCGTCTTGCCGTTGGGGAAGATCATCTCGCAGACCTCGGCGTACAGCTGGTCGGGGTAGGGCAGGAAGTCCACCTCGCGCAGCGCCTGGTCCTGGCCGGCGGATTCGGCGATGAACTTGCCGTAGCCCAGCACCCTGCCCACGGGCGAGCGCTCGTAGCTCATGTCCGTGACCTTCGACAGCGGCATCATCGCCACGTCGCGGGTGATGAGGCCCGTGGTCAGCAGCATGCGCTGGTTGGTGATCACGAAGTAGATGACCGACCACTCGGCGACCTCGTACACGAACCAGCCGAGCAGGAGCAGCCAGGCCAGCCAGATGAAGTCGACGACCCGTCCGGCGTCGCCGCCGGCCACGGTGTTGGAGAGGATCCCGGCCAGGATCAGCCCGCCGAGCACGAACAGGACCGGCTTCATCAGCACGGCGGGATGCTTGCGCACCACGATGACCTGACGTTCCTGGGGCAGGAGGTAGCGGTTGATCGAGGCGGGAGCGGAATCTCCCGGCGTGACCAGTCTCATGCGCCCAGAGAGGACACGAACGTGCCGACGGCCGTGGCGGCGTCACCGAGGCCTGAGGCCATGCGGTTGATCAGATCCGCCGCGGCGCCGGGTTGGTTGACGACGTAGAGGACGGCGAGAATGCCACCGGCCCACTTGAGGTGCTTCTTGTTCACGAACCGCCTCCCGCAGAGGACTGCCAGACCCAGCCCCACAGTAGCGGTCCTACCCCGGAAAAACCCTTTACCCACCGGGGGTTTCGCGATTTCATCCGCCGAGGCGGGGTGACCTTTCGGCGGCCACGATCGCGAGTACGCGCAGGTGTCGGCGGGCGATCTTCTCGACCAGATCCGGTTCGTCCGATCCGATCACGTCCTGAGCGCCGTGAAGTGCGGCGGAGACACACCGGTCGACGGTGGAGACCGGGTGCACGGCGGCGAACTCCTTGCGCAGCCGCCCGGACAGCTCCTCGTAAGCCTGCAGGTTCTGAGCCATCGACGCGTTTCCTCACCTCGCTCGCAGAGCCCCGGCGGGTCCCCCAACGGGCCAGGGCGGCGAGAGGAGCATCACGCTCCGTGCGGGGTTATTACCCGGCGGAGATGCCGGTCGAACCTGGACGCCACCGATGTATCACGCCGTGGTCAGGTCGTCCCGTAGAGGCGGTCGCCGGCGTCGCCGAGGCCGGGGACGATGTAGCCGTTCTCGTCGAGCCGCTCGTCGATCGCGGCGGTGACGACCTTGATCGGGGCGGTCGGGGGGAAGGCGCGCTCCACCACCGCCAGGCCCTCGGGCGCGGCCAGCAGGGTGATCGCGGTGACGTCCCGCGCGCCGCGGTCGAACAGCAGGCCGATCGCGGCGGCCAGGGTGCCGCCGGTGGCGAGCATCGGGTCCAGGACGTAGCACTGGCGGCCCGACAGGTCCTCCGGCAGGCGGGTGGCGTAGGTCTCGGCCTGCAGGGTGCCCTCGTTGCGGACCATGCCGAGGAAGCCGACCTCCGCGGTGGGCAGCAGCCGCGTCATGCCGTCCAGCATGCCCAGGCCGGCCCGCAGGATCGGCACGACCAGCGGGGCCGGCCGGGACAGGCGCACGCCCTCGGCGGGCCGGACCGGAGTCTCCACGGTGACGGAGGTCACGCGCACGTCCCGGGTGGCCTCATAGGCCAGCAGGGTGACGAGTTCGTCGGCGAGCCGCCGAAAAGTTGGGGAATCGGTGCTCAGGTCACGCAAAGTAGTCAATTTGTGTGCCACGAGCGGGTGGTCCACCGCGAGGATCTCCATGTTCTTCACGCTAACAGGGATGAGACATGGTGAAGCGGGAAGGAGAGGTCCATGGACGGGAGCGAAGAGTGGACGACGGAGGAGATCCGCGATCGGCTTCGGCGCCGTGCCGCCTTCCTGCGCGACCTGGCCGAGGCCAGGGAGCTCCGCCGGCGGGTGGCCCCGCGCCGCTCCCGGCGCGCGCAGATCCATGCGACCCTCCGAAGGAGGACTTTTCGGACTGAGTAGTGTTCAGTACCGATCCATCGTTCCGGCCGGACCGCCGAGCGAAACGGCCGGGCGACGAGGAATTACCCGGCTCGCCCAGCACCGCGGCCCGGCATCTGGGAACATTCCGGTGGGCGCACAGGACTCGGCGGGTGAGTGATGACGGACAACGAGGCGACGGACTTCGCCGTCGTGGTGTATCGGGAGGAAACCACCTGGGAGGCCGAACTCCTGCCGGTGGCCCTGACCGAGGACCTCGACGGATTCATCCACGCGCTCCGGCAGATCCCGGGGCTCGGCGGCACCATCGGACTGGCCGCGGTCGGCGACGACTTCTTCGTCGCGATCCGCATCCTCGGCGAGGAGGTGATGGTCTTCCTCTCCGACGTCACCGCCTCCCTCGACTGGCCCCTCGCCCGACAGGTCCTCGAATACCTGGAGATCGACCTCCCCGACGAGGACGACGACCTCGACCAGGTCCTGCCCGTCGGCGACATGTCGATCCTCGCCGACCTCGGCATGGACGAGATGGAACTCGGCGCGATCTCCGGCGACCTCGAGGCCTACCCCGACGAGATGCTGCTGTCCATCGGCGAGAAGATCGGCTTCGCCGCACCCCTGGAACGGGCACTCGACAGCCTGGCGTGACCGCAGGTCACAATAGAGGAGTGCCGTACTTCGCCGCAGTGTTCGCCCAGACCGACGAGGGCTGGATGGCAGCCGAGGCCGAACTCGCCGAAAGCGAGACGACCGAGGACGTGACCGACCTCCTCCGCGAAGCCGCCCTGGAGACCACCGGCGGCCCCGTCCTCCTCCTCGTCGAAGAGAACGACGCCTGGTTCGGCGTCCTCCGCCTCGACGGAGAGGACGACCCGCGGGCCTTCCTCTCCGACGGCGCCGCCGCCCACAACAGCGCCCTCGGCGGCCTCCTCACCGAACTCACCGGCGACCCCCGCGAACCCGCCGCCGACGGCGACCCCCTCGGCGACCCCGAACTCCTGACCGACCTCGGCACCGACGAGACACGGCTCCTGCGCCTCAGCGAACGCGCCATCCCCACCGACGCCCTCACCGACATCGCCGAACACGCCGGATTCACCGAAGAACTCGACTCCCTCCGCGCCTGAACCCATGCCCCACGACCCGCTGCCGCGCTACCGGGCCTGGATGCGCGAAGCCCTCACCGAAGCCGGAGAAGCCGGCCCCGACGTCCCCATCGGCGCGGTCATCACCGGCCCCGACGGCACCGTCCTCGCCCGCGCCCACAACGAACGCGAACTCACCGGCGACCCCACCGCCCACGCCGAGATCCTCGTCCTCCGCCGCGCCGCCGCCCGCCTCGGCCGATGGCGGCTCACCGGCTGCACCCTCACCGTCACCATCGAACCCTGCACCATGTGCGCCGGAGCAGCGGTCCTCGCCCGCGTCGACCGCATCGTCTACGGCGCCACCGACCCCAAAGCAGGCGCCATCGGCTCCCTCTGGGACGTCGCCCGCGACCGCCGCCTCAACCACAACCCCGAAGTCATCACCGGGATCCTCGCCGAAGAATGCGCCGACCCCGTCGTCCGTTTCTTCTCCACCCGCAGAGTCGGGTAGGCTCTCCCGCGGTGGTGTCGCCTAGTGGCCGAGGGCGCGCGCCTCGAAAGCGCGTGATGGGGCAACTCATCCGAGGGTTCAAATCCCTCCACCACCGCCGTGCGGGCCCTCCTGCTCGCAGCCCTTCGGGGCTGCTCGCCGGGGGGCCCGGCTCCTTTTCCATCCGGGGGACGACCCCCCGGACCCCCCGATGTGGGGGAGACCCCCACGCCCCCTTGCGCGTGGTGCTGCTGGTGCGCGGCTTTCCGCTCTCGTGCGTGGTGCTGCTGGTGTGCGGCTTTCCGCTCTCGTGCGTGGTGCTGCTGGTGTGCGGCTTTTTCGTTCTTGCGCGTGGTGATGGTGTGCGGTCTTTTGTTTCTCGTCCTCTGGTCCTTGGGGGCCTTGGGGTCAGAACATCTCCAGGATTCGGGCGTGGAGGACTGTGCGCTGGTGGAGGGCGGCTCTGAGGGCTCGGTGGAGGCCGTCTTCCAGGTAGTAGGTGTTCTGCCAGTGGACCACGTGGGGGAACAGGTCTCCGTAGAAGGTGGAGTCCTTGGCCAGGAGGGAGTGGAGGTCCAGTTCCCGTTTGGTGGTGACGAGCTGGCTCAGGAGGATCTGGCGGGGAGGGATGTTCGCCCAGTCCCGCTGGGTGAGCCCGTGCTCGGGATAGGGGCGGTCGTCGCCCACTGCCTTGAAGATCACGGGATCGAGTTTATGAGGGGTTGGGGGATGGGGGCATCCGTGCTGACCCTCACGTGGCACGGAGAACGTTCTTTTCGGGGGAGCCGGATGATCGGTTCGGTGGGGCGGGCGGGGGGACGGGCTCTATTGCGGAGGGGCGGGGGTGGGGGCGGGAGCCGGGAGGGTGATGGCGTTGAGGAGGGGTACCAGCTGCTCCTCCTCGTAGGCGAAGTGGGCGGCCAGCTCCGCGGTGATCCGGACGAGTTCGGACTGGAAGCGGGCGGGGTCGGTGGAGTCGGCGTCGTCCAGGAGAGCGCGCAGGGTGTCCTTCATGCGGGCTACGGAAAGGTGCTCTCGGCGCAGCCTTTCCAGGGTGGGGGACAGGCCCGGGTAGAGGCGTTGGAGGCGGGGGAAGACGGCGTCTTCGTTGGTGTGGTGCTCGCTCAGGGCGTCGCAGGTGGTGAGGCAGTGGGCGCGTAGCTGGGCGCCCAGGTCGGTGAGGGCGGTGGGCCGGGGGGTGTGTTCGGCGGAGAAGGAGGCGGCCTCCTCGCGGAGGGCGGCCAACTGGTCCAGCAGTTCGGCGTGGACCTTCACCAGGTGGTCGCCTATGGCGGCTGCGCGGTCGGCGCGGTGCGCGGTGTCGTACAGGGCGACCACGGGGATGGTGCGGGTGGTCTGGCGCTGGTACTCGGCGTAGGCGGGGACCAGCTCGCTCTGCCTCGCGTATGCGCGGTCGCGTTCTTCGTCGTGCAGGGGGAGGGCCGTGGCCCGGTAGGAGGCGGTGCCCACCTCGACGGTGACGCGGGGGTCGGCGAGGACGTTGTGGTACCAGGCCGGGTGGGTGGGGGCGCCGGCGTTGGAGGCGAAGACCAGCAGGCGGTCGCCGTCGTCCAGGTAGGTCAGCGGAGTGGTGTGGGGGCGGCCGCTCCTGGCGCCGGTGGTGGTCAGCAGAAGCAGGGTGGCGCCCTCGAACATGCCGCCGACCTTGCCCTCGTTGGCGCGGAACTCCTCGATGATCTTCAGGTTCCACTCGCTCATGTGCGCCTCTCTATGCTGGGGGAACGGGTCTATTTGCTTTGTAAGCAAAATCTATTTGCTAGCAAACTTATTTTGGGAGCAAAGGTATGTCAACCGGTGAGCCGGGCCCTCCCGGTCTGTCCGTCGACGACGGCATCCGCACGATGCTGCTGCTGATGCCGCGCATGGTCGGTGCCGCCAAGAAGCTCAAGGTCCCGGCCGCGCTGCGGTCCTTCGACCTGGCGCCGCGCCACCTGTCGCTCCTGGCCTACCTGCTGTTCGACGGGCCCACGGGGGTGAACGCCCTGGCCGAGCGGCTGGAGGTGGCGCCGACGACCGTCAGCCTCATGGTCGGGGACCTCAGCAGGCAGGGCATCCTGGAGCGCGGCGAGGACCCCGCGGACCGCCGCCGCACGATCGTCAGCATCGCCGAAGGCCACCGCCGGGCGATCCACGACTGGCTGGCCCAGAGCGCGGGCGCGTGGCGGACGGCGCTGGAGCCCCTCACCCCCGAGCAGCGCCGGCTGGTCGTCGACACCCTCACCGTCTACGAACGCGAGGTCACCGCGGATCGGCGGAACTGATCCGGGTTGTCGGTGGGCGTCGTTACGGTGAGGGCATGACGGGTTCCGGGAAAGTCCTCAGCCGCCGGGTGCTCAACCGGTCGTTCCTGCGTCGGCAGCTGCTCGACGCCAGGACGCGGCTCGGGGTGGAGGGGGTGCTGGAGCACCTGGTCGGGCTGCAGGCGCAGCAGCCGATTCCGCCCTACTTCGGGCTGTGGTCGCGGATGGAGGAATTCGTTCCGGACGACCTGGCGGAGCTGATGGCCGGGCGGAAGGCCGTACGGGCCAGCCTCATGCGCTGCACCGTCCATCTCGTGACGGCCGACGACTGCCTGCGGCTGCGGCACGTGATGGGGCCGGTCATCGAGCGCCAGCTGCGCGCGAGCCCGGCGCGGGCGGCCGTGCTGGCCGAGCACGCCGTCCGCGAGGCGCTGACCGAGGCGGCGAAGGAGGCGCTGGCCGAGCCGTGCGGGAACAAGGAGCTCGGAGAACGGCTCGCAAAGCGGTGGCCGGAGCACGATCCCGCCGAGCTGGCACGGCTCGGGCAGTTCCTCGTCCCCGCGCTGCAGACGCCGCCTCGGGGACTGTGGGGAAAGAGCGGGATGCCCGCCTGGGCGGAGATGGAGGGCTGGCTGGGGCGCCCCGTCGACAGGACGGCCCGGGTCGGTGACGTGCTGCTCCGCTACCTGGCGGCGTTCGGGCCCGCCTCCGCCGCGGACATGCAGAAGTGGTCGGGGCTCAACGGGCTGGCGGAGGTCTGCGCCGGGCTGGACCTGCGCACCTTCCGGGACGAGCAGGGGCGGCTCCTGTACGACCTGCCGGACCTGCCGTTCCCCGACGAGGACGCGCCCGTTCCCGTCCGGCTCCTCGCCGAGTACGACAACGCGCTCCTGTCGCACGCCGACCGATCCCGGATCATCGACGCCGCGCACCTTCCCCGGGTCGTCACCAAGAACGGCATCGTGAAGGGCACCGTCCTGGTGGACGGGTTCGTCGGCGGAACCTGGCGGCTCGACAAGGGGACGGTGGCCCTCACGCCGTTCGCCTCGTGGTCCGCGGCGGACACCGAGGCGGTCGAAGCCGAGGCGCACCGGCTCCTCGCCTTCGCCGCTCCCCGGGCGAAGGCACCGAAGGTCGTCTTCGCGCCCGGCTGAAGGTCAGGCCGCCCGGAACAGCGCGCGCAGGGCGTCGTTGACCCTGTCGGGGTGCTGGACGTGGGGGTAGTAGCCGGGGAGCTCCAGGAAGCGGGCGCCGATGCGCTCGGCGGTGACCCGGGCGGTGACCATGACGGGCCCGCCCGCCTTCTCGCGGTAGAGCGGCGGGGCGCCCGCCCAGTCGCCGATGATGACGAGTTTGGGCCAAGGGGCGGCGGCGAGCGGTTCGACGGGCAGGTCGCCCTGCCAGCAGGGGCGTTCGCGCATCGTGGTGGCCGCCGCCCGCAGGCGTTCGGGAGTGGCGGGGACGGCGGGCATGCCGACGGCGTCCAGGGAGAGCCGCAGGTAGGTCTCGGGGGTGAGGTCCGCGGGCATGTGCTCCAGGCCGGCGCGGGCGGCCTGGAGCGCGGAGGCCACCACGGGACGGTCCGCGGCCACCTGCAGGCAGCCCGGCTGGATCAGGGTGAGCGACCGCACGGCCTCCGGTGCTCGGGCCGCGGCGAGCATGGCCGCCACCGCTCCGTAGGTGTGTCCGACGAGGTGCGCTCCGTCCCCGAGCAGCCGGACGATGTCGTCGGCGTCCACGCGGTAGTCGCTGTGCGCGACGTCGGGGCTCCGGCCGTAGCCGCGGCGGTCCATGACGAGCAGCCGGAACGCGTCGGCCAGCGGGCGTTGGCGTCCGAATCCGAACGCGGTGTCGGTTCCCCAGGTGAGCACCCCGTGGACGAGGACGACGGGTTCGCCCTCACCCCAGGCGGTCACGTGCGCATCGGCCATGCCTCCACCGTAAAGGGGTGGTTCGCCCTCGGTACTCAAAGCGGTTGAGTAGGTGCGCTCAGGACGCGGAGCCGGCGGATGGGTCATCCTTGCGCACATGGACACAGTGCACATTTCGCCTAAGCGACTGGCGTGGTTGCGGGGCGAGCTGGCCGCCTGGCAGGCGGACGGGCTGATCGACGGGGAGACGGCCGCCGGGATCGCGGGGCGGTACACCGAGAACCGCCGGTTCGCCCTGGAGCGCCTTGCGCTGGTCCTCGGTGCGGCGTTCCTGGGTGTCGGCCTGCTCTGGACCATCGCGGCGAACTACGAGCGGTTGTCGCCGACGGTGAGGTTCGTCGGGATCGTCGTGATCTGGCTGGTCGCGGTCGCCGGCGCGGAACTGCTCGCCTCCCGGGTCTCCGGCGTGCTTCCGGCCGCCGTCCGGGTGTTCGCGGTGGCGGCGGGCGGCGGCGTGGTCTTCCAGGCGGCGCAGAGCCTGCACGTTCCGGAGGGCGGCCCGGAACTCCTCGGCGCGTGGGCGGGAGGGGCGCTCGCCTACGCCTACGCCACCCGAGGAAAGGCCCCGCTGGTCGTCGCGGTCGGGCTCGGCGTCGGCTGGTACGCCTGGTGGTCGGCCGAGAACGCCGCGAGCCACGGCGTGGTGGCGTGCGCCATGCTCGTCGCCGCCGTCTTCACCACCGCCCTCGCCCTCCTGCACGAGCACTGGACTCCCGCCTTCGCAGCGGTCTGGCGTCCCGCGGGAGTCCTGCTCGCCCTGGTCGGGCTCTTCATAGCCGCCTTCCCCGACGAGGATTTCCAGATGACGGGCGCCCTGCTGTCGGGCGGCGCCGTCGCCGTGGTCCTCGCCGTGCTCGCGGCCTGGCGCTCCTTTTCCGGTAGAGGGGAGTTCCGTCCCGGCGGCGGTCTGGCGGAGATCTCGGTGATCTTGATGATCTTGGGGGCGGGAGCGCTGCTGGCGGTCTGGGATCCGGCGGGGACGACGACTTCCCCGACGGGGGCGGGGCTCGTCCGGGCCGTCGGCGGGATCATCGGCTACGTACTGGCGGCGGCCTGGTTCGCGGTGCTCGGGACGTCGCGGAGGCTGCCGGGAGTGGTGCCGCTGGCCGCGGCGGCGCTGGTCGTCTTCGTCACCACGCAGAGCTTCGCGATCTTCGCTCCGCTGTTCTCCGGCGCGGCGCTGTTCCTGGTGCTCGGCGCCGTCTTCCTCGGCACCGGCGTGCTCGCCCAGCGGGGCCGCCGTCTGATCACGGAGGTCTCGCGATGAGGTTCTCTTCCCGCGCCGTCCAGGTGGCGGCGGCCGTGCTCCTTCAGGGTGCGCTCGCCGCGTGGGCGGTCCAGCCGCAGCTGTCCGCGCGGCTGACCGGCACGGAGTACCGGCTGGCGGTCGAGCCCGTCGACCCGATCAGCCCCTTCCGCGGCGCCTACGTCCAACTGGACTACCCCGGTCTGCCGGAGCCGTCCCTCTCGAAGGAGCCCTACGTCCCGCTCGTCCGCGACGGCTCCCTCTGGAAGGGCGCCACGCCCGTCAGAGACCGCCCGCGACCTCCCTACCTGATCTGCGAGCAGTACGGTTGCGGCCTCCACAGCTTCTTCACCTCAGAGGAACGCGCCCGCGCCATCGAACGGGACATCACCTCCCACCGCCTGGCCGCCGTGATCCGCGTGGACGACCGGGGCAACGCCACCCTCATCCGACTCGAACCCCGTTGAAGCCCCGCCCGAAGCGGAACCGCGCGCCCTCCTCCGAGGGGGTGCGTATCCCGTCCCGGGTGCTCTCCGTGCGGGTGGGTCGTCTTGCTCCGAGAGTCTCCGAGCAGGCGGGTCGGCTTGGTCGGGCGCATCGCTCGGGGCTCCGACGGCGGATTCACCGGGAGCCGCTGCGCGCTCGGGAAGGACGGCGGCCACCCCTCGTGGAACAGAAGCCTCAGCGGAACAGAAGCCTCAGTGGTGGTGGGCGATCGGTCGGGCGGTGACGGGGGGCGGTGACGGCGGGGCGGGGGTGGCCGGGTAGTCGAGGAGGCGGGTGCACCAGCGGGTGAGGAGGGGGCGGTCGTGGCCGATGGCCAGGAGGGCCGCACCGGTCTCGGCGCGGTAGGTCTCGACGGCGTCGACGAGGGCGGCGGTGGTGGAGGCGTCGAGCATGGCCGTCATCTCGTCGCAGATGAGGAGGGCGGGGCGCAGGATCAGGGCGCGGGCCAGGCAGGCGCGCTGGAGCTGGCCGTCGCTGACCTCGTGGGGACGGCGGGTCAGGAGGTCGTCGGTGAGGCCGACGGTCGCGGCGAGGGGGCGGACGCGCGCGTCGGCGGCCCCGCGGTCGCGGCGGGGGACGGCACGGGTGGCGCGCAGGGGCTCGGCGATGAGGTCGGCGAGGGTCAGCCGGGGGTCGGCGGCGGTGCGGGGCTGCTGGAAGACGAAGCCGACCGAGGTGCGCTGGGCTCTGGGGGCGCGGTGGCGCCAGCCGGTCACGGGGGCGCCGTGCAGGGTCACGGAGCCTGAGACGGGGCGGTGGAGGAGGGCGGCGACCTTGGCCAAGGTGGATTTCCCGCAGCCGCTGGGGCCCAGGAGCGCCACGGACTCTCCGGCGGGGACGGTGAGCGAGACGTCCTGGACGATGGGCGGGCGGCCCGGGTAGCCGGCGGTGATGGAGCGGAGCTCCAGGGCGGGGGCGGGCTCTTCGTCCGTGCGGGCGGGCTTGCCGAGGGTGTCAGGAAGAGAGGGCATCGTTCTTCTCCGGGTGCTCGCTGGACGGCCCTGTCGACCCTTGTGCTGACTCTGTGTGTTCGCCTCTGATCGGACTGTCAGTGGCGAGGTTCAGAATCGGGGTGTGGGGGTGGTGGCAGGCCGTTCCGTTCTCTAGAGGAGGCAGGTCCGTGGCGCAGACGGAGGTGGCGGCGGTGCAGCGGGGGGCGAAGGCGCATCCGGACGGGAGGGCGTCCAGTTCCGGAGGCATGCCGGGGATGGGAGTGAACGCACGGGTGGGGAGGGCGTTGAGCAGCCGACGGGCGTAGGGATGGCGGGGGCCGGGTGAGCCGAAGAAGGAGGCGGCGTCGGTGAGCTCGACGATACGGCCCGCGTACATGACGGCCACGCGGTCGGCGACGAGCTCGGCGGCGGCGAGGTCATGGGTGATGAGCAGCAGGGCGTGGCCGTCGTCGACCTGGCGGCGCAGCTCGGTGACGGTGCGTTCGACGAGGTCGCGGTCCAGGCCCGTGGTCGGCTCGTCGGCCAGCAGGAGCGGCGCGTCGGCGACGAGGGCCAGCGCGGTCGCCGCGCGCTGGGCGAGCCCGCCGGACAGTTCGTGCGGATGGCGGTCCAGGTGGTCGGCGGGGAAGGCCGCCCTCTCCGCGGCGGCCGGCACGGCCGCGCCGAGCTCCGCACGGGGCCTCCCGGTCAGCTCCCGGATCGTCTCGGCCAGCTGCGAGCGGATCGTGCGGACCGGCGTCAGATGCCCCGCGGGGCTCTGCGGGATCAGCCCGACCCGCCGCCCCCGCACCCGCTCCGCGAGCACCCGCTCCCCCGCGGAGAGCAGATCGACGCCATCGGCGCCGGTGGTGGTGAGGAGGGCGGTGCCGGCGGTGGCGGCGTTGGCGGGGAGGAGGCCGAGGAGGGCGGAGGCGAGGACGGACTTGCCGCAGCCGCTCTCGCCGACGAGGGCGAGGCATTCACCGGGGGCGAGGTCGAAGGTGACGTCGGTGACGGCGGCGACCCGGTGCCAGGAGCGGGCTCGGCGCACGGTGAAGCGCACCGAGAGGTCGCGGACGGACAGGAGGGCGGTCACAGCATCAGCTCCGATCGGCGTCGCGGGTTCAGCCGTTCCCGCCAGGCGCCGGCCAGGCCGGCGATCGCGAGGGTGGGCACGATGATGAACAGGCCGGGGAAGAGCGTGGGCCACCAGTCGCCGGCCAGGAGGGTGCCGCGCGCGTCCTGGATCATGTTGCCGAGGCTGGCCTGATGGGAGGGGAGGCCGAGGCCGAGGAAGGACAGCGCGGTCTCGTGCCAGACCGCGTGCGGCACCAGCAGGACGGCGGCGAGCCCGGCCTGGGGCAGGACCGCCGGGACGAGGTGCCGGGTGGCGACCCGCGTCCGGGACGCGCCGCCGGAGACGGCGGCGTCGACGTACGGGCGGCCGCGCAGGGAGAGCACCTCGGCGCGGACGATCCGCGTCGTGGAGAGCCAGTGCGTGAGTCCGATCGACAGGATCACCGGCCAGACCCCGGGCCGGAACATCGCGATGATGAAGATGCCGAGCATGAGGTGGGGGACGGAGGAGAAGGTGTCGACGATCCGCATGACGAACCGGTCGGTCCGGCCGCCGAGCAGCCCCGCCGCGGCCCCGACCGCGGTGCCGATCACCGCCGCCCCGAACGCGGCGACGATCCCGACGAGCAGCGAGACCCGCAGCCCGTAGACGCACCGCAGCAGCACGTCCCGTCCGCTGCCGTCCGTGCCGAACGGATGCTCCCAGGACGGGGGCAGAAGGGTCTCGCGCAGATGGACGGCCTGCTGGTCGAGCGGGAAGAACACCGGCACGAACAGCACCGCCAGCGCGAGCCCCGCCACGACCCCGGCCGACACCCGGGCCCGCAACGAGTTCCGCCCCCCGCTCTTGTCCCGGCTCCGCCTCCCGGGCCCGGACCGTTCCCGTCCTTCGGGCAGGTGTCGTTCCCGACCTTCGGACAGGTGCCGGTTCCGGCCTTCGGGCTCGGGCCGCTCCCTGCCTTCGGGCCCGGGCCGGTCCTGTCCCGGGGGCCGGGGCTGGTTCTGTTCCTCAGGGCGGGGCTGGAGGGAGGTCACAGTTCCTCCGGGTTCACGCGGGGGTCGGCGACGCAGTAGAGGACGTCGGAGAGGAGGTTGCCGGCGAGGACGGCGGCGGCGGCGAGGACGGTGACGGCGGCCAGGAGGGGGAAGTCGGCGGCGGTGGCGGCCTCGGTGGTGGCGGCGGCCATGCCGGGCCAGCTGAAGATGGTCTCGATGAGGAGGGCTCCCGTGATCACTTCGGGGATGCGGGTGCCGATCAGGGTGAGGACGGGCAGGAGGCCGGAGCGCAGCGCGTGGCCGAACAGGACGGTGCGTTCGCGGAGGCCGCGGGCGCGGGCGCCGCGAACGGGGTCCTCGGTGAGGGCTTCGGTGACGCCCTGCCGGACGTAGAGCAGGAACCACGGCATCTGGGAGACCGCCAGGACGCCCGCGGGCAGGACGAGGTGCCGCAGCAGTCCGCCGGGGGTGACGGTGTCGGAGCCCGGTTCGCTGAGGCCGCCCGCGGGCAGCACGCCGAGCTGGAGCGCGAAGAACCAGACGGCCAGCAGGCCGAGCCAGAACGAGGGCGCGGCCTCCAGCGTGTAGGCGAGGGAGGTGAGGGAGCGGTCCAGCGGCCCGCCGGGCCGCCGGGCGGCCGCGACGCCGAGGACGACCGCCACCGCGATGGCGGCCGCGAGCCCGGTGGCGCACAGCAGCGCGGTCCACCCGATCCGCTCGGTGATCACTTCGGCGACCGGCTGCCGGTAGACGCTGGACTCGCCGAGGTCCCCGGTCAGCGCGGACGTCAGCCAGTTCCACCACTGCCGGGGGAACGGCTGGTCCACGCCGAGGTTGCGGGCCACCTGGTCGAGGGTCTCCTGCGACGCGGTGAGCGCCGCCGTCCCCAGGTACTGCTTGACCGGGTCGAACGGCGAGGCCGCGGCCAGCGCGAACACGCCGAAGGTGACCGCGGCCAGCACCGGCACGGCCGCCAGCGCCCGTCGTCCGACCAGGCGCAGCAGAGCCCTCCCCAGGCCGCGTCGCCCGAAGGAGGCGCGCGAGATCCGGGGAGGGGACTTCACGAGGGTGCTCACTGCGGGAGAGACCAGTCCTGGAGGTTCCACCAGGGACCGCCCATGCCGTGGTCGTGCGGCTCCAGCTGGGTCGTCAGCCCCTCGTACGCGTCGGAGACGACGTAGTCGTGTCCGATGTGGGTGAGGTAGGTGTAGCCGGGATTGTCGGCGAACCGCTGCTGGACGGTGGTGTACGCCTCGCGGCGCTCGTCCTCGTCGTCGCTCTCGCGTCCGGCGACCAGGGCCTCGTCGACGCCGGGGTCGGTGTAGTGCCCCATGTTGTTCCAGCCGCTGCCGATGAGGCCGGAGTACAGGGTCGAGTAGAGGTCGAAGTCCGGGTCGAACCCGGCGCCGCCGGCCGCGAGCACCGCGTCCGCGCCGAGCCGGGGTTCGATGACCTCCCAGGTCCCGGCCTGCACCTTCACCTCGACGCCGATCCCCTTGGCTTCGGAGGCGTAGGCGAGCGCGTGGTCCTGGCGGAGCTTGTCGCCGGAGGGGTACCAGAGGTCGAAGGACGCGCGCCGCCCGTCCTTCTCGCGGATCCCGCCGTCTCCGGCCTTCCAGCCGGCGGCGTCGAGGATCTGCGCGGCCTTCGCGTCGTCGTGGGGGACCTTGGTCTCGGGCGCGAACCACGGGTTGTTCTCGGGGAGGGGGCCGTAGGCGGGCCGTCCGGAGCCCCTGAGGATCGACTCGACCATCAGCTCGCGGTCGACGGCGAGGTTGAGGGCCTGCCGGATGGCCTTGTCGCCGGTGACGGGGTTCTTGGTCGGCAGTGTGACGGACCGGTAGTCGACGGACTCGGCGTGCATGACGCGGGTCCCCTCGGCCTTCTCGAACGTCGCGGAGAGGGAGGGCGGGAGCACGGCCCCGTCGAGCTCCCCGGCCCGCAGGCGGGTCGCCCGGACGTCGTCGTCGGGGATGAAGACGGCGGTGAAGCTCTTCACCTCGGGCGCGCCGCCCCAGTAGCCGGGGTTGGCCTTGAGGACCATCTTCTCGCCCTTGCGCCAGGACTCGAGGATGTACGGCCCGGTCCCGACGGGGGAGGTGTTGTACGCGCCGGTGTCGACGTCCTGTCCGCCCGCCGCCTTCTGCGAGGCGATGGGCAGTACCGTCCGCTCGACGAACGGCGCGTAGGGGTACTTCAGCTTGAAGACGACGGTGTGGTCGCCTTCGGCGGTGACGCTCTCGACCGCCGCGATCTCGTCGCGGGAGCCGTTGCTGGACTTCTCGTCGAGGATCGTCTCGTAGGTGAAGACGACGTCGGCCGCGGTGAACGGCGTCCCGTCGCTGAACTTCACGCCCTGGCGCAGCGTGTAGGTGTAGGTGAGCCCGTCCTGCGACACCTCGGGCAGGGCGGTCGCCAGCGCGGGTTCCAGTTCGAGCTTCTGGTTCCGCTGGAGCAGCCCGTCGAAGATCTTGGGGTTGCCGTCCTTGCCGTACCCGAGCAGGGGGCTCAGGGTGTCCGGTTCGGTGGCCAGTCCCACGGTCAGCGCGGAGAGGTCCCGGCCGCCGCCCTCCTTTGGTGCCGAACACGCCGCGAGCCCGGCGACGAGCACCGCCGCGGCCAGCATTCCCGCCCCGCCCCTCCACGACCTCACGCGCTGTCCGCCTCTCCCTGGTTATTGCAAGTCATTCGCAACTAAAGACCTGTGCATGACAGCACATGGCGGCCTTATCTGTCTAGTCAGGGAAGTGCCTCGCGCCGGGCGGTGAACGGTCACCGGCGGGTGCGGCGTCAGGGCCGGTCGGGCCCGGCGGACCGGCCCTCGGACAGCCATCCCGCGACGAGCTCGGTGACGATCGCGCCGCCCCGGTCGTTCAGGTGCAGGTGGTCGACGAGGAGTTGGAGCCCGTTGCCGCGGGAGACGGCGTCCCAGCTCCGGCCCAGGAGGTAGTGCTCGGCCCCGGCCGCGAAGGCGGTCGTGAAGCCGAAGCCGTAAGGGGTTCCCCCACCTCCGTTCCGCCGGAGGAAGTCGACCGCTTGCTCGTGCAGGGGGAGGTAGTCGGCCTGGACGCGGGCGGCCGTCTCCTTGATCGCGGCGTTGTAGCCGCCGAGATCGCGGTTGCGCGGGGAGCCGAGGTCCTCGCCGATCGGGGGCAGGGACAGCAGCGCGACGCGGGCGGAGGTCTTCGCCTTGATCCGCTCGACGATCGCGCCGAGGTTCGCGCGGTACTCCGCCAGGGGTACGCCGTCGAGGACGTCGTTGGCGCCGACCAGGATCGTGACGGCGTCCGGTCGGCACGCCACGATGTCGGAGTCGACGCGTTCTCGCAGGCCGCCGCTGGTGTCGCCGTTGGCGCCGGCGTTGACGAACGCGTACCCCCGGTACTCGGGCCGTTCGCGCAGTGCGCCGACCCAGTTCGCGCCGAGCGTGCCCTGGGTCATGCTGGCGCCCGCCGCGACGACCACGGGACCGGAGGCGGGGCCGCGGCCGCAGGCTTCGGAGGGCGGGTTCTCGGCCGAGCGGACGAACGTCAGGTATCCGGCAACGGCCGTGAGGCCGAGCGCGCTCGCGAGCAGCAGGCCCAGCGCGATGATGATCCGCTTCTTCATGGTCAGCAGCCCAGGCCGCCAGGGTTCCTGACGGCCGCGGTGACGTGGTGCCCGGCGTCGAGCGCCTGGCGCACGAGGTGCAGGCCGGTTCCGCCGGTCGCGCCGAAGACGGTGATGCGCATCGGTCCCTCCAGGGGTTAGTGAACACTAGCCCCTATGCTGATCTAGTGTTCACTAACCTGTCAACCGGCGGAGGAGGGACGACGGCATGAGCACGAGGGAGCGGATCCTCGACGCCGCCGCGGAACTGCTCCGGACGCGCGGCGTCGCACAGGCCACGACCAAGGAGATCGCGCAGGCCTCGGCGGTCTCGGAGCCGACGCTCTACAAGTACTTCGGCGACAAGGAACGGCTGCTGCTCGCCGTCCTCGAGGAGCGGCTGCCGGGTCTGTCCCGGGTGAACGTCCGGCCGGGGGAAGGCGGTGTCGAGGACAACCTCGCCGCCCTCGCCCACGCGGCCCTGGAGTTCTACCAGCGCTCGATCCCCATGCTCGGCGCGCTCCTCGCCGACCCGCAACGCATGCGGGCGCACCGCGAGGCCATGTCCCGGCACGGCGCGGGTCCCGACCGCCCCCTCATGGCCTTCGCCGCCTACCTGCGCGCCGAGCAGGACGCCGGCCGTGTCGCCCCGGCCGCGGAGCCCGAAGCCGCCGCCGCCCTCATCCTGGGCGCCTGCTTCCAGGAGGCCTTCCTGCGCTACTACCGGCACGGCCCGGACGCCCCCGCCGCTCCGCGCTCCTTCGCCGACTCCCTCGCCCGCTCCGTCGTCCGGCCCCTTCTGCGCGAGCCGGAGTGACGAACGGGCACGGACCGCCGGGCCGTTCGGTCAGGGGGCTCGGCGTATGTGGAAGCGCTCGGCGATGAGGAGGTTGGGGACCCAGCAGAGGAAGGGGACGAGGAGGTAGGCGCGGTCGAAGGCCGTCTCGGGGGCCACGCCCGGCTGGAGGGCGGTGAGGACGATCATCCAGAGCCGGAGGGTGACGCCGGCGTAGGTCAGGGCGAAGAGGCGGAGGGCCCAGCGGCGGTGCGCGGCGATGTCCCTCCGCCGGACGGTGGAGTAGGCGGCGACGGCGCAGGCCGTCCACAGGACGGCGAGCATGCCGAAGCCCGCCACGCCGAGGGGTCCTGCCATGTTGAACGGGGCCATCAGCAGGCCCGCGATCCCCGCGACCATGATGACGGAGAGCACGATCCGTCCACAGGCACGATGTGCCTTCGGTGCTCGGGACCGTAGTCTTGAGGAGAGCTGGAGGGGGCTCAGTAGCAGGACGAGGCCGCCGCCGACGACGTGGACGTAGAAGGCGGCGCGCAGCCATGGCGCGCGGTCGGCGTAATTGGCGGCGAGGCCGCTGTCGTCCGCGGCCAGGTCGTGCAGCGGGGTCGTGAGGTAGGGCAGCGGTGCGAACACCGCGATGGCGGCGGCGCTCAGCGCCAGCCACCACAGGCCCGCGGTGCGGCTTCCGGTACGGGTCGTGGGCGGGGTGCGGGTCAGGGGCGGCGTCATGAGCCACAAGCTAGGAATACGGCTTTCGCGTGCGCTTCCCTCGTCCGAGGGATTCGCCGCGCACTCCCGCCGGGGGACGATGCGGTATGCGCATCTGGTCTGACGGGCCCTTCAAGCCGCGGGTGGCCCCGGTGAACGCCGACCGAGGCGGTATGCGCGTCTGGTCGTCGGGAGGGCTGCTCGTCCTGTCGGTGGCGGCGAGCCTGGCCATCCGGGTGGAGCCGCCTTACCGGGAGCTCGACGTCTTCGGCGGCGCCCTGTGCGTGCTCTCGGCGCTCGCCCTGCTCTGGTGGCGGACGGCGCCGCTGCGGGCGCTCGCCGCGGCGTGCGCGGTCCTGGTCGTCAACGCGGCGGCCGGATACGCCGCGACCCTCGTGCACTGGCCCCTGTGGGTCGCGCTGTTCGCCTGCTTCTCCTCCTACGGCGACCGCCGCCGCCGGATCGTCTGCGTCCTCGTCTTCCTGGTCGGGCTGCTCGGGTACGTCCTGCTGGACCGGGATCCGCTGGAGACGGTGCCGGGGATCGCGATGGGCTTCCTCATCGCGACGGTGGGCGGCGACGCCGTCTGCAGCAGGCGTGCCTACAACGAGGCGGCCGAGGCGCGGCTCCTGCTGGAGGAGCGGGCGCGGCTGGCCCGCGAGCTGCACGACGCGCTGGGCCACGCGGTCAACGTGATGGTCATGCAGGCGGCGGTCGGCCGCAGGGTCTTCGCCGACGACCCGGAGTTCGCCCGCGAGGCGCTGGGGCACGTCGAGACCCTCGGCCGTGGCGCGCTGCAGGAGCTCGACCAGGTGATCCGGGCGCTCTCCCCCGAGGACGGGATGCCCGTGACGACCGACCTGCCCGCGCTGGCGGAACGGGTCCGCGCCGCCGGACGCGAACTCGCCCTCGACGTCCAGCGCGTCGAGCTGTCGCCGAGCGGATCGAGGGCGCTCAACCGGATCATCCAGGAGGCCGTCACGAACGCGCTGCGCCACACCGACGCCGGCGTCATCCGGGTGAGCCTCGAACAGGAGGGGGACGAGGTGCGCCTCGAGGTCGGCAACGCGGGGCGGGACTTCGCTCTTCCGGTCCCCGGCCGCGGGCTGTCCAACATGCGGCGGCGCGCGCTCGCCGAAGGCGGCGAGTTCCACGCCGGGCCCGCACCGGACGGGTTCCTCGTCCGCGCCGTCCTCCCCGTGCGGGCCCCGGCATGATCCGCGTGTTCCTGGCCGACGACGAGGAGCTGGTCAGAAGGACGATGCGGGTGCTCCTGGCGGCCGAACCGGACATCACGGTGGTCGGCGAGGCGGCGAACGGCCACCACACGGTCGCCGGGGTGCGGGCGTCGCGTCCCGACGTCGTGCTCATGGACGTGCGGATGCCGGGCCGCGACGGCGTCCACGCCACCCGCGAGATCGCCTCCTGGACCGAGCCCCGTCCCCGAGTGCTGGTCCTCACCACCTTCGACCTGGACGACGTGGTGGACGACGCCATCGCCGCGGGCGCCGACGGCTTCCTCCTGAAACGGGCGACCCCGGAGGAGATCGTCACCGCGGTCCGCACCGTCGCGGCGGGCGACGCCCTCCTGGCGCCCCAGGTGACCCGCCGCCTCCTGCGCTCTCTGGCCGCCCGCCCCCGCCGTCCCGAACCGCCCGTCCCGCTCACCGAACGCGAGGCGCTGGTCCTGCGCGCGCTCGCGGAAGGGCTGTCGAACGCGGAGATGGCCGCCTCGATGCACGTCTCCCTGGAGACGGTGAAGACACACATCAAGAACATCCTGCACAAACTCCACGTCCGCGACCGCACCCAGGCCGTCGTCTGGGCCTACCGCACCGGCTTCACCGACCGCCTCTGACCGTCGCGGTGCCACCATCGCCGGTGGCTCGGCCGACGCCGGTCTCCGGCGGTCCGTTCACTCGTCCGTGGCGGTCAGCGCCTTGGAGCAGCGGGCCAGGAGGGCGCGGAGCTGGTCGCGTTCCTCGGAGGTGAACTCCTCGGCCAGGCGGCGCTCGATGGCGACGGCCGCGCGGTCGGCGGTCTCGAACGCCTCGCGGCCCGCGGCGGTCAGGCGGGTCTCCAGCACGTTGCGGTGCCAGGGGTGCGGGGTGCGCTCGACCAGGCCGCGGTCCTCCAGGTTCCGCAGGACGACGGCCATCGCCTGCGGGGTGACGAGGCAGGCGCGGGCCAGCGCGGCCGCCGAGATCCCGGGGGCGTCCGAAAGGGCGAACAGCGCCGCGTACTGCGGGACGGTCAGGGGTTTCAGCGCCGCCTGCTTGGCCGCGATCAGCTCGGTCTCCACGCGCTTCAGGTCCAGGCCGAGTCGTTCGGCCGCGGGCATCGTCATGGCATCAAGCCTAGGAGTGATATAAAAGCTTTGATAACTGACAAAGCTTGGAGAACCCATGATCCCCGCATCGCACGAGGACCTGCTGAACCGACCCCTCTTCGCCCACCTGGCGACGCTGAACCCCGACGGCTCCCCGCAGGTCACCCCGGTCTGGCAGGTCTGGGACGGCGAGGTCCTGCGCTTCACGACCACGACCGACCGGCGCAAGCACCTCAACGTCGTCCAGGACGCACGGGTGGCGGTCTCGGTCAACGATCCGGAGCGGCCGTACCGCTATTTGGAGGTCCGCGGTGTCGTCGAACGGGTCGAGCCGGACCCCTCCGGAGAGTTCTTCGACGTGCTCGCCAGGCGCTACGACCTGCCCTACGACGCCCCGGTCGGCGACGCCCCGCGCCGCGTCGTCCTGGTGCTGCGCCCGACCCACGCGACCTGGCAGTGAGCGGTCTCCGAACACCTCCCCTGTCACCGGCGTCTCACCAGCGACCCTGACGAAAGTCAGGGGGTGCGGGCGACTTCTGGGGGAAGCGGAGGATTCTCCGTGACTCGTAGATTCGTCAGGAACGTTGCAGGTGATGATGGCGTGAGGGGCGAACGAGTGACACGGGGGATCGCGGTGACGGTACGGGGTAGCGCGGGGTGGGCCGGATGACCGAGGCGATTCTGGACTTCGCGCACGGCCTCATCACATCGCCGTGGATCTATCTGCTGGTCTTCGGCATCGCGATGCTCGACGGGTTCTTCCCGGTGGTGCCGAGCGAGACGCTGGTCATCACGACGGGCGCGTTCGCCGCCTCGACGGGTGAGCCCGACGCGCTGCTGGTCATCCCGGTGGCGGCGGTGGGCGCGATCTGCGGCGACCACATCTCCTACTGGCTGGGCCGCGGAGCCGGCGGCACCCGCAGGATCAAGAACGGCAAGGCGTTCCGCTGGGCGCGCAAGGAGGTCGCCGAACGCGGCGGCCTCATCCTCGTCGTCGCCCGCTACATCCCCGGCGGCCGTACCGCCACCACCCTGACGCTGGGCGCCGCCCGCTACCCGTTCCGCCGCTTCTTCCTCTTCGACGTGCTCGCCGGGCTGAGCTGGGCCGTCTACTCGGTGCTCGTCGGCTACATCGGCGGAGTGGCCTTCGAAGAGGACCCGTTCAAGGGCCTGCTGCTCGGCCTGGGCATCGCCATCGGCATCACCGCCCTCGTGGAGGTCGTCCGCTACGTCCGCAAACGGAAGGCCGGCATGCCGCAGCACGTGGAGGAGCAGGAGAAGGCGACGGTGTGACCGGCCGCCGTCCCCGTGCGGTGGCAGAAGAGGAGGTCACCGGGTGGTGAGGCGGTAGTTCCCCGACGCGCAACCGGTGACCCGCCAGCCGCCGGGCGCCTGCTTCGCCGTCAGGTCCGCGATGTTCACGGCCGTCGTCTCGGGCGTCTCGGCGCCCGGCACCCAGACGTCCACCGTGCAGTCCCCGCGGCTCGCCGTGCCGGTCAGTGCGAGGTCCCGTACCGATGACCTCAACGACGTGAGCTCTCCGGGCACCGCCCGGGGATAGGCCCGCGACACCTCGGCGGCGGTCACCGGCTCGCGCGGCAGTGCGGTGTTCGCGGCACAGTCGATCTTGTTGAGCCCGTTGCCGATCGGCCCGATGCCGTTCTGCGGGTCGCCGCAGGCCTGCTTCCACACCCAGAACGCACCGCCGATCCGGTGGGCGTCCTCGGCGCGGGCGTATCGGCGCACTCTGTCCCGGATCTCCAGGAGCCCGCCCCAGAAGCCCCACTCGCCGCTCCACAGCGGCAGGTCGCCCGCGACGCGCTTCGCCAGGGTGAAGCCGTGCTCCAGGTCGGTGATCGCGGGCAGCCCGAGCGAGGCGTCCATGGTGATCGACTCGGCGTACAGGCGGGGGCTGAACACCAGGTCGGGGTCGTCGCGGAACGTGCCGCGCGGCATCGCGTCGAAGCCCAGGCCCGACCAGAAGATGCTCGGCTCGAAGAAGAACAGGTGGCGGCGGGACTCAACGCGGCGGATCCGGTTCAGTACCCGGTCGTAGACCTTGCCGAGCAGCAGCGTCGAGGTGACCGGGGCCAGTTCGGCGAAGCCCGGCTCGTTCAGCGGGTCGAAACCGGCGATCGCCGGTTCATCGCCGTAGCGGGCCGCGAGCATGGCCCACACCTCGACGAACCGGGTCTGCACGCCGTCGCGGTCGAAGTAGAAGTTGGTGAAGGCGCGGTTGCCGGCAGGGGACAGGTCGCGTCCGGTGAACTGGCAGCGCGGCGCGCCATCGGTGATCGTCGCCCAGTCGGGTGCGCCGTCATATCCCCACATCTCGGAGGTTCCGCGGGGGCAGGTCGTCCCGGCGGGAGTCGGTTCGTTGGACCAGCCGTCCTGGTGCATGTCGAGCACCGTGTACATGCCGTGCTTCTCGGCCAGCGCGACGGCCTCATCGAGGCGGCGCAGATACTCCTGGTCGTAGCGACCGCGTTCGGGCTCGACCTTCGACCACGAGAAGCCGAGCCGCACCACGTTGAAGCCGAGTTCGGCCATCCGCACGAAGTCGGCCTCGGTGAGCGGAACGGTCGCGGGCACGTCCGGCCGCGGCGCGTAGAAGTCGACCAACTGGTTGACGTTGATCCCCCGCAGAAGTACCTGGCGTCCGGCGGAGTCCACGATGCGCGGGTTCTCACCGCGGACCGCGCTCAGCGGCAGCAGTTCGCCGGAGACCGCCCCCGTCGGCGGCGGTCGCTCCGAGGTGGCCGCGTCACCCGCGGCGGCCAGCGATCCGGCGGTGACGGCCGACGCGATGCCGACCGTGATGAGTCGGGCGGTCGCGGCGCGGACGCGATGGGCGTGGCGCAGAGCGGCGAGCGCGGCGATGGCGGTGATGGCGGTGATCGGGCCGAGGGCCGCGCCGAGCGCGACTCCCTCACTGACCCGCAAGTACAGCGAGACCGGCACGCGCAGCGGGCTGCCGAAGCCGTCGACGGCGATCAGCACGAGCACCTGCGCGAGGCCGAGCGCGGCGCCCGCCCAGAGCGTCGCCAGCCAGGCGGCGAAGAAGGTTCCGACGCGGTCGCGGGCGCGGCTCCCGAACGTGTGCAGGGCGCGCGACAATGCGAGGAAGAAGATCACGAGCCCACCGGCGAGGCCGAGCGCGCCGACGGACGGGGAGAGCGACGGTACTCCGTCCGGAAGGTCGGTGTTCCAGTGGGCCGCCGACCACTCCCCGGTCCCGGCCGCCACGACCGTGACCAGGGCGGCCGTCCACCGGTGAGGCGCGGCCGGCGGCTGGTCGCGGACCTCTGCCAGGGGCCGTCCGGCGAGCACGACGGCAGCCGGGGGCAGGGCGTAGAGCCCGGCTTTGAACACCGTGTAGGAGGTCGCCCAGGCCAGGTCGGCGAGGTTCAGCAGCGGTGCGGACGCCGCGACCGTCATGACGAACTTCGCTACCAGCGCTGACAACACGATTCCCGCCCATACCGTGGCGAACCGGCGGCGACGCGGCAGATGGGAGAACGTCCGCGTCACCAGGTAGGTGAGGCCGAGCAGGACGGGCACCTGGAGCGGCAGCGCCGCCTGCCAGCGCGTCGCGGGAAGGAGCCGCCCCGGCATGCCGTAGAGGGAGAAGTACCCGACCGGATCGAGCAGGGCTCCCGCGACGATGAGAGCGGCGAGGGTCCCGGTGGTCAAGATCGGAAGGTGGCGCGGCGGCACGGTGTGCTCCCTCATGTGGCGTGGGCCACGAAAATACATGAAACAGTCTCATGTTTTCTAGGGCCGGAGTCGTCGGCACGCTCGGGCGGCGGCCACGGTCCCGGGTCCCGAGGGCGAGGGCTTGACTCCGACGTTGCGTCGGGGTTTTGGGTGGGGTGCGTGAAAGTCGTTTCGTGGGCTTATCTCGCCTCATATGCGCTGTCCATGGCGGGGAACTCCCTGGCGGGGGTGGTGTTGCCGCTGGTCGTGCTGCAGGTGACGGGCAGTGCCTGGGGAGCGGGGATCGTCGCCGGGGCGGCGGTGGTGCCCGCCGTTCTGGCGGGACTGTTCACCGGGGTGGTGATCGACCGGATCGACCGGCGGACGGCGTCCGTCCTCGCGGACGTGGTGTCGGCGGCGGCGATCGGCATCCTGCCGCTGGTCGAACTGGTGGGGGAGTTGAGCCTGGGGTGGTTCGTTGCGAGCGCGCTGCTCGGGTCGCTGGGAGACGTGCCCGGGCTGACGGCGCGGGAGGCGCTGCTTCCGGCGGTCGTGCGGCACGGGGGGATGGGCGTCGAGCGGCTCACGGGCCTGCGGGAGAGCCTGGGCGCGCTCGCGATGCTGGTGGGGCCCGCCGCGGCGGGCGGCTTGATGGCGCTGTACGGCGGTGCGGCGGTCCTGTGGATCACCGCGGCGGCTTCGCTCGCGGCGGCGCTCGTCACGCTGCTCATTCCGCGGGGCGTCGGAGCGAACGATGGTCTCGCGGGCCCGCCGCGGCTGAGGGAAGGGTGGACGGCGTTGACGCGCAGCCCGTTCCTGCTGGCCGTCACGGGACTGAGCCTCGCGGCCCTGCTCGTGCTCGTGGCGTTCCAGGCGCTGATCCTGCCGGTCTCGTTCGTCGACCGCCCCGGATTCCTCGGCCTCGTGCTGAGCGCGATGGCGCTGGGCGCGCTCGTCGGCGGAGCGGTCTACGCGATGGCGGGGAGCCGCGGGCCGCGTCGCGCTTGGTTCGTGAGCGGAATGGCGGGGGTGACGGCCGGGGTCGTGCTCATGGCCGTTCCGTCCGCCGGGTCCGTGCTCGCCGGGTCCTTCACGGTGGGTCTGTCGAGCGGGCTGTTCAACGGCCTGCTCGGGGTGCTGATGATCGAGCGGACGCCCGAGGAGGCGCGCGGAAGGATCATGGGGATCCAGAACGCGATGATGACGGCGGCGGCGCCGGTCGCGATCTTCGCCGCCGCGGCCCTGACCGAGGCGGCGGGCACGGACACGGCGGCGGCGGTCCTGACGGCGGTGTGGGTGGTCGCGGCGGCCGCCGCGCTGAGGTCCCGCGCGCTCCGTACGCTGGAGGAGGGAACCGCGGTGGAGGAGGTGCGGCCGTGAGGAGCGGGGAACTCGCGAGGATCGCCGGAGTGTCCGTCCGCGCCCTCCGCCACTACCACCAGGTCGGCGTTCTCGACGAACCGCCCAGATCGTCCAACGGCTACCGCCGGTACGGCGTGCGGGACGTGATCCGCGTGCTGCGGATCAAGCGGCTGGCCGCCCTCGGCGTCCCGCTGGAGCGGATGCCGTCCCTGCTCGACGACTCCGGCGACGACGGCGCGGACGTCCTCGACCGGATCGACGCCGAGCTCGCCGCCGAGATCGACCGGCTGACACGGCGCCGCCGGCTCATCGCCATGATCCGCGCGGTGGGCGCACCACCGGACTCGCCACCGGAGACGGCACGCTTCCTGGCGCTCGCCGCGGGCTCCTACCCCTCATTCGAACTGGCCGCCTTCGACCGCGACCAGACGGTCCTCCTGTCCCACCTCCTGGGCGACTCCGGGATGCCCGGGATGCAGCGCTTCTACGAGCGGCTGAGCGCTCCCGACCTGCTCCCCGCGCTGGCCTCCCTGAACCTCCGCTTCGCCGCCCTCGACCCCGCCGCCTCCCCCGAGGAGATCACCGCCTTCGCCGAGGACTTCACGGCCGCCTTCGCCCCCGTCGTGCAGGACCTCACCGACACCGTCCAAGGGGCGGTCCCGCACCTCCTCGAGGAGTACTCCTTCCTCCTCGACGACTACTGCGCCGCCGTCCTCAACCCGGCCCAGCAGCAGGCCCTCGCCCTGATCGGCTCCCGTTTCGCCACGGACTGACCGCCGGGTCAGTCCGTGAGGCGGCCGGGGACCATGAGGCCGGTCTCGTAGGCGGCGATCACGGCCTGGACGCGGTCGCGGAGCCCGAGTTTGGCCAGGACGTTGCTGACGTGCGTCTTCACGGTGTGCTCGCTCACCACGAACCGCGCGGCGATCTCGGCGTTGGACAGGCCGCCGGCGAGCAGCCGCAGCGTCTCGCGTTCGCGGGCGGTGAGGACGTCCAGCCGTTCGGTGCGGGCCGGGGGTACGGCCGAACCGGAGGTGAAGGCGGCGATCAGGGTGCGGGTGACCGACGGCGAGAGCAGCGACTCGCCCGCGGCGACGACACGGACGGCGTGCACGAGGTCGTCCCGCCGCACGTCCTTGAGCAGGAAGCCGCTCGCGCCCGCGCGCAGGGCGTCGAAGACGTAGTCGTCCTGCCCGAAGGTGGTCAGCATGATGACCCGGGCGGACGTCTCGGCCCGGACGGTCCGGGCGGCGTCGATACCGTTCATTCCCGGCATCCGGATGTCGAGCAGGACGACGTCGGGACCGTGCTCCCGGGTCGCGCCGACCGCCTCGAAGCCGTCTCCGGCCTCCGCGACGACCTCGATATCGGGCTGCGCGTCCAGGATCATCGCGAATCCGGCGCGGACCAGCTCCTGGTCGTCGGCCACCACGACGCGGATCGTCATACCGCCGCCTCCTCTCCCGGCACGGTCACGGGCAGCCGCGCGCTCACCTCGAAACCCGGCCGGTCGTCCGCCCGCGGGCCCGCCGTCGCCGTCCCGCCGCAAGAAGCCGCCCGCTCGCGGATACCGATCAGCCCGTTGCCGCCGGACGGCAGGACCGTCCCCGTGCCGTTACGGCCGGACGGCAGGAACGTCCCCGCGCCGCGGCCGTCGTCGACGACACGTACTTCCAGCGCGTCGGCGTGCCAGCCCAACCGCACTTCGGCGCGGGCGGCTCCGGCGTGCTTGACGATGTTGGTCAGCGCCTCCTGCACGATCCGGTACGCCGCGACGTCGCAGTCGACGGGCAGTGGACGTGGCGTGCCCTCCACGTCGTACCGCACCTCCAATCCGGCTCCGGCGACCTGGCGGACGAGCGCGGGCAGCTCGCGGACTGTCGGCTGAGGAGAGCGCGAGGCGTCGTCTTTGAGGACGGACAACATCCGGCGCAGCTGGTCCAGGGCGTCGCGGCCGGTGTCGGCGATCGCGTCGAACGCCGCCGAAGCGCGGTCGGGCGCCGACTCCAGCACGACCGGGCCCGCCTCGGCCTGGACGACCATGAGGCTGATCGAGTGCGCCAGGACATCGTGCATGTCACGGGCGATGCGGGCGCGTTCCCGTTCGGCGGCGCGCTCCTCGTCCATCCGGCGCTCGCGCTCCAGGCGGAGGGCGCGTTCGGCGAGCGCGGCCGCCTGCGCGCGGGACCCGGCCGAGGCCCTGCCCAGCGCGTACGCGGCGACGTACAGGACGATGCCCCGCGTCGCGGTGTCCGGCGAACCGACCGTGACCAGACCGATCAGGCACATCACCGTGAGCATCGCCAACCGCGTCCGAAGCGGGCAGCCGGCCGCCACCCCGTACAGCGCGATGAGCGCCCCGTACCAGAGCGGCTGCGACGCCAGCGGCTCGGCGAGATCGTAGAGACCGGAGAAGGAGACGCACAGCAGCAGGACCACCACCGGCGCACGGCGCCGCGCTGCCAGGGGGAGCGACGCCCCCACCGCCACCACGTACCCCCACCAGTGCCAGGGGAGCCCGCTGACGCTCTGCTGGAACAGCAGCGGTGCGACCTGCGCGCCGGAGACCCCCACCGCGAGCACCACGTCCGACCAGGGCGAACGCGCCAGCCGGCGAAGCCGCGAGACGGACATGCTGGATTCTTTCATGATCGGACTTCACGGCCGCCTCACGCGGTCGCGGACAGAACGGGACGGCGGGCCAGCGGGGCGAGCCCGACGAGCAGCAGCACACCCGTGACCGGCAGCAGGTCCAGCCCCAGGAACGAGGCCAGCACGCTGAGCACGACCGCCCCCGCCTGCCAGGCCGGCACGGCGCGGACCACCGCCAGATGGCAGGCCGCCACGAGCAGCCCGAAGAAGAACAGCACCGGCCCCACCGCGTAGACGGCGAGCTCGACCCCCGGCACATCCTGCACTTCACCGAACATCCGGCTCATGTCGTCATGGTCCGCGGCCAGCGCCCCGACGACGAGGTCGATCCCGATCTGCACGACGGCGCACACGACACCGACGGTGGCGCAGACGGCCGTCGCCGTGGCGAACACCCCCCGCCCCGCCAGTCGCCGCATCTCCCAGAGCACCGGAACGAACAGAAACAGCGCACCGAAGAACGCGAGATGGCCGACCGTCCAGGCGAGCCCGGGCCCCCGCTCCCCGTCCATCCCGTCCAGCAACCGCACGACCCCGTAGACGACCACCAGAACCGGCGCGACGACAAAAGAGAAAGAAGCGTTCATGCCGGAATCCTCGCCCCGGCTCCCCGTCCCGGACATCGCCGAAGCGACCCATCTCCCGCCTCCCCCGCGCGACGGAGGGAGGCCGTGGTGCAAGGTGACAACGCCGCGAGAAGACGGGCTCCATGGTTCCGCCGCTCTCCTCGCCATGGCGTCCCGGCCTCGGCTCGAATTGGACGCTCCGTCAACTGTACTGTGCGGCGCAGTGGCTACGGGGGACCGGCGAACACCGAGAGGAACTGCGTGATGGCGAGCGGGCACATCGACACGGCGACCGTGCGGGAGATCTGGCACTACCCCGTCAAGAGCATGGCGGGCATCCGCCTCGAAGCCTGCGACCTGACCGCCGACGGCTTCGTCGGCGACCGGGGCTGGGCGGTCCGGGACGAGAAGCGGAAGTGCATCGCCGACGCGCGCTCGCTCCCCGCGCTCCTCGACGTCGAGGCGCGGTACACACGTCCGGCCACTCCCGGAGAGCCCTCACCTCCGGTCGAGCTGCGGCTGCCCGGAATGCGCACGGTCACCTCCGAGGACGGCGACGTGCACGAGGCGCTGACCGAGTACCTGGGCCTCGACGTGACACTGTGGCCGCGCCTCCCCGAGGACCGGCGCGAGCACTACCAGCGGGTCTACCCCGAGGACGTGGTCGGCTACCTGACCGACCTGTTCGGCGTCACGGACCCCGTCGACCTCCCCGACATCTCACAACTCCCGCCCGAACTCGCCGAATTCCAGACGATCCCCGGCAGCTACTTCGACGCCTACCCCGTCCACCTCGTCACCACCGGCACCCTCGACGCACTCGCCGCGGCCCTGGACCACCCGGTCGACACCCGCAGACTCCGCCCCAACCTCGTCGTGGACGGCCCCGCCGAAGCGGACGAGGACTGGACGGGCCGCGAACTGCGACTCGGCGACGCCGTGATACGGATCGAGACCCCCTGCCCCCGCTGCGTGATGATCTCCCACCCCCGCCAGGGCCTCCCCACCGACCGAACCCTCCTGCGCACGGTCCACCGCGACTTCGCCCACAACGTGGGCTACTACGCGACCGTCGTACGACCGGGCCCCCTCACCGCCACCGCTCCGGCCGGCACCCCCTCGAACTGACCCCGCACCGCCCCGCTGCACCGCACCGGCCAACACTTCGCACGACCGATGCGATGCAGCGGGGACAGCCGATCACTTCTTGGCGCAGCGTCCATCCTTCTGCCAAGCCGCCGCGAGCTGCTGCGGTGTCCTGCCCGCCTTGTAGGGCGCGAGGATCTTCTGATCCGGCTGCCAGCGCCATTCGCTGTTCTCGTAGACATAGGTGTAGGACGCGGCGACGCTGATACCCATGGTCCGTGTCGTGCGCACCTTGGCGCTGAGGCGGTCCGGAGCAAGTTGAATGGAACTGATCTTGAAGGGGACGCCTTCGGCGATCGACGGGCAGAGCTTGTACGCCTTGACGTAGTTCTGGCGGGTCACGAACTTCTTGGCGGACTCGGTCCAGAGGTCGTAGGAGTCGCCATAATCACCGGTCGCGTAGGCGTCGAAGTTGGTCTGCGCGACTTCTCGCACCGCTGCTTTCGTCTTCGGCTGCACCTCCACGAGCTCCTCGCTCTTCACCGCCGACGGCTGCGACTTCGCCGGAGCCGCGGACCGGGCCTCTTTTTCCGCAGAGCAGCCAAGAGCGACAAGCGAAATCGCGGCCATGATGAAGAGCTTGCGCAACAGGGCCTCCGGGGCGTAGGTGGCAGCCGATCTCGACCTCGGCCGGTCATGGCAATTCCGCTGGTCAAGAACTCGACGAAGACTTCTTTGGGCTTGGGGAGGATAGCGCGAGGCCGATCGAGGGGTCGCTGTGGGATGAGCAGGATGCCGGCAGCAGGGGCCGTCGAGGTAGATGCGGACGAAGACGGGCAGATCCTCGGACCGCCCTGAGGACTCCGGCGTTCACCCCGCCGGAGTGTCACCCTCCGGTAGAGCGAGCGACCTTTCGGCACTGTCGAGCAGATCCTTGTACGTGAGCACCTCGATACGACTCAGGTGCGAGTTCAACGTGCGCAGCGCCTCATTGATCGCCTCCTCCGGTATCTCGGGATGGCGAAGCGGGTGGCCGATGAGCACCATCGCATTCGCCCGCCGCGTCTCAAGCCCGATTTCTCGTCGGATCCGAAGCCTGTGCTCGTCGAGCCCCATCAGGTAGTCCATGGCTTGGCTGACGGCATCGTGCACCGGAGCGGCGGCCACCCAGGCACCTCGGTGCTCTTTCACCAGTGGGCCTTTCAGGCCCGCGGACCGTTTGATCTCGACCACATGCAGCGTGCCGTCACCGCGTACGAGCGGAATGTCGTACTCGTTACCCGGCACCAGCCGCCGATAGGCCGGTTCATGGCCGATGAAGCGGCCTCCGAAGATCCAGTGCCGACTCGTCAACGCGCCCTGAAGTTCCGACTCGGATGCCAGAGGGTCCTCGACGACGGAACGCAGGCCCACCAGTCCGGCAGCGCGACGCTGCAGCTCGACGGCCCTGAGCAGGATCCGCCCTTCGGAGTCGTCGGCCAGGAACGCCACCGCCTCGGGTGTCAGCGAGATCCGCCGGGCGGCCTCCCTGGCGTCCTCCACGTCGACGCGATCGCGCATGATCCGCTCGAGCCACACGACCAACTCGGCCCGCCCCCGCAGTATCCGGTACCGTCCGGGCCGGTCCGGCGGCGCGTCCAGCACCTCCGCGTCCGCCGCGAGCCCCTGGAAATGCTCGACGAGATCCGCGACCGACGCGTCCGGCCTCGCCGTGAGGAACTCCGCTGACGTCTCTGCTGCCCATCTGGTCATGCTCTGCATACTGCGTGCCGCGAAGTCCCGGTTGGTCTCCGAGCGTTTTCCGTCCTGGAAGAGCCGGTAGTTCTCTTCGAAGACCGGCTTGAGGATCCTGCCCTCGGAGTAGTCGATCGTGTCTTGGATCAGCCGGACGACGTGCCACTCCCCGACCTCTGCGGCCTGTCGCCGACAACTCTCCAGAATCTCCAGCAGCTTCCGGCCACCACGCCGATGGCCACCCGTCCTGCTGGCCAGATGAGCAATGGCCGATTTGATACCGGCGAGCAACTTGGCGTCGACCGCCTCGGCCTCGACCAGCTTCAGCTGCAGTACCGAGGCAAAGTCTGCCCTTATCGCCATCGCTCCATGATCGACGAAAACGCTTCTGCGTGTTCCGGTATCAAGCGATTAGCCCTGCCCAGCGTGGATGCCACATCATCGACAGGGGTGGGGTCTCCAGGAGCGGCCGGGAGCGCCGGGGAGAAACAAACAAAGGCCCCGTCAGCGGTTTCCCGCGAGGGGCCTTCGTTTCAGTGCCCGGCGAGGCACTTGGCGGAGGATACGAGATTCGAACTCGTGAGGGCTTGCACCCAACACGCTTTCCAAGCGTGCGCCCTAGGCCACTAGGCGAATCCTCCGTGGGACAGCCTACCGGTTGTCGGGGAGTGGACGGACCTCTATGACGGCGGACTTGGGGAGGGGGCCGTAGAGGTGGGGGTAGAGCTCGTCGGGGGAGTCGGGGGCGGGCTCGAAGCGGATGTCGAGGTGGCGGGGGTCGATCGTCAGGAGGAGGAGGTCGGGAACGCCCTGGTAGTGGCGGGTGAGGACGCGGGCGACCTGGTCCTGGGTGGCGGAGCAGTGGATGAAGCCCTCTTCCGCCAGGGTCCTGTCCAGAGTGGACATCGTGTAGGGGGTGTTCTCGGTCACACCGGCCCAGGCGGAGCGGGTGGCGATGTGAAAGACGTGGGACATGGCTGGGACTGTACGCGGCCGGGGAGCGGATGACATAGACTCTGGGCAGACCCCTCGCGTGGCGTCATCTTGTGAACCTCCCCAGGGCCGGAAGGCAGCAAGGATAAGCAGGCTCTGGCGGGTGCGCGGGGGGTCCTTTTGCGTCTAGGACGGACGGGGCCCGTGATGAGTCTTGCTCTCTACCGCAAGTACCGACCGGCCACCTTCGGCGAGCTGAAGGGCCAGGAGCACGTCGCCGAGCCGCTGCAGCAGGCGCTCCGGAACGGCCGTGTCAACCACGCCTACCTCTTCAGCGGGCCGCGCGGCTGCGGGAAGACCTCCAGCGCGCGCATCCTCGCCCGGTCGCTGAACTGCGAGCAGGGGCCCACCCCCGACCCGTGCGGGGTGTGCGAGTCGTGCACGGCGCTGGGACCCGGCGGGGCCGGCCACCTGGACGTGATCGAGATCGACGCCGCGTCCCACGGCGGTGTGGACGACGCCCGCGACCTGCGGGAGCGCGCCTTCTTCGCGCCGGTCTCGTCCCGGTTCAAGGTGTACATCATCGACGAGGCCCACATGGTCACCCGGGAGGGCTTCAACGCCCTGCTGAAGCTCGTCGAGGAGCCCCCGCCGCACCTGAAGTTCGTGTTCGCCACGACCGAGCCCGAGAAGGTCATCGGGACGATCCGGTCGCGCACCCACCACTACCCGTTCCGGCTGATCCCGCCCAAGACGCTCCAGGAGCTGCTGGAGGAGATCCTCCAGTCGGAGAAGGTCCCGTACGAGACCTCGGCGCTGCCGCTGGTGGTGCGGGCGGGCGCCGGGTCCGCGCGCGACTCGCTGTCGATCCTGGACCAGCTGCTCGCCGGCTCCGACGAGGACGGCATCACCTACACGCGCGCCGTCTCCCTGCTCGGGTACACCGACGCGACGCTGCTGGACGAGGTCGTCGACGCGTTCGGCGCGCGGGACGGCGCCGCGGTGTTCGCGGCGATCGACCGGGTGATCGAGAGCGGCCAGGACCCGCGCCGGTTCACCGCCGACCTCCTCGGCCGCTTCCGCGACCTGGTGATCATGGCGAACGTCCCGGAGGCCGCTGGCACCGGGCTGATCGACGGTCCCGTGGACGAGTTGGAGCGCATGGCGGCGCAGGCCGCGGCGATGGGCCCCGCCGACCTGGCGCGGGCCGCCGACCTGCTGCACACCGGGCTCACCGAGATGCGCGGGGCGACCTCGCCCCGGCTCCTGCTGGAGCTGATCAGCGCCCGGATCCTGCTGCCTGGCGCCTACACCGACGAGACGTCGCTGCTGGCCCGCATCGACCGGCTGGAGCGCAGCGGCCCGCCGATGGCCGCCCCGCGCGCCGCGGCCCCCCAAGCCGCCGAACTCCGTTCCTTCACCCCGGAACCGGCGACGCGTACGCCCGGATCTCCGCCCCGCGGACCCGAGCCGGGACGCACGCCTGCGCCGGGAGGCGCGTCCGGCCCCGGGCATGCGCCCGGTGCGGGCGGCGCACCTACGGCGGGAGGCATGTCCGCGGCGGGAGGCGCGCCCATGGCAGGACACGTGTCCGGGGCCGGAGGCGCGTCCGCGGCAGGAAGTACGTCTGGAACCGGGCACGCGCCCGGGGCAGGAGGCGCGCCCGCGATGGGGCATGCGCCAGGGTCGGGAGGCGCGCCCGCATCGGGGCACGCACCTGCGGCGGGACATGCTCCCGAGGCGGGGCACGCGCCTGGGGCGGCTTCTACGTCCGAGCCAGGGCGTGCGCCCGGGGCGTCTCACGCTTCCGGGCCTGCTCAGGCGGGTCAGGCCCCCCGGCAGGAGGCCCGTCCCGCCCCGTCCCGTCCGGTGGCGGACGACGGGTGGGGCGCTCCGGTCGAGGCGGCTTCCGCGGCCCCCGCGCCGTCCGCCGCGGGCGGGATCGACGTGAACGTCGTTCGGCAGCGCTGGCCGCAGATCCTCGAGGCGGTGCAGCGCAGGAGCCGCGTCGCCTGGATGACGATCATGGAGGGCGTCGCGCCGGCGTCCGTGGAGGGCAACCTCCTGACGATCGCGTTCGAGAACGACGGCAAGCGCAAGAACTTCACCATGGGGCGGCGTGAGGGGGTGCTCGCCGAGGTGCTGCGCGAGGGGCTCGGCGTGGACTGGCGGATCGACGCGGTGCTGGGCGGCTCGCTCCCCGCCGCGGCGCGTCCGGCCGCCCCGCCCGCGCCGCCGACGTGGGAGCAGCCGCGCCAGAGCCCCCAGCGTCCGGCTCCGGCCGCCGCCCCGCCCGCGGCGTCCGCTCCGCCCGCCCGGCAGGCTCCGGCCGCACCGTCGGCACCGCAGGCACCGCCGGTGCCGCAGCCGTCCGAGCCGCTCCCGCCGCCGCCCGAGGCGCCGATGGACGAGGAGGACGCGGACGTCGAGGGCGGCGGGCCCCCGGCGAACGGGGCGGTCAGCGGTCTGGCGCTGCTCCAGCGGGAGCTCGGAGCCCGGGTGATCAGGGAGATCGACCATCCCTGACGGCCCCGGGGTCGTATCGCTTTGCGGGCGGACGCCGTAGGCTCGTAAGTCCGAGTCGTGGAGGGGATGACCAGTGGAACCCGGTGGCCAGCTTGATTTCCAGGCCCTGCTGCAGCAGGCGCAGAAGATGCAGGAGCAGCTGTTCGCCGCCCAGGAGGAGCTGGCGCGCGCGGAGGTGAAGGGCAGCGCGGGCGGCGGCCTGGTCACGGCGACTGTCAACGGGCAGGGCGAGGTCGTGGAGATCGTCATCGATCCGAAGCTGATCGACGCCGACGACCCGGCGGAGACCGCCGAGACCGTGGGGGACCTCGTCGTCGCGGCGATCCGCGAGGCGACGCACACGGCGGCGGAGCTGCAGCAGGAGAAGATGGGACCGCTCACTCAGATGCCCGGAATGCCGGGCTTGCCGGGGTTTTAAGTATGTATGAAGGTGTCGTCCAGAACCTGATCGACGAGCTGGGCCGGCTGCCCGGCGTCGGGCCCAAGGGAGCGCAGCGCATCGCGTTCCACCTGCTCAACGCCGATCCCGCCGACGTGAACCGGCTCGCCGACGCGCTGCGCGAGGTGAAGGACAAGGTCAGGTTCTGCCGGATCTGCGGGAACGTCGCCGAGGACGCCGAATGCCGGATCTGCCGGGACGTACGGCGTGACCGGGCGGTCATCTGCGTGGTCGAGGAGTCCAAGGACGTCATCGCGATCGAGAAGACCCGTGAGTTCCGTGGTACGTATCACGTGCTGGGAGGTGCGATCAGTCCGATTGAGGGGGTAGGTCCGGAAGACCTGCGGGTCAGGGAACTGATGCAGAGGCTCGCCGACGGAGAGGTGACCGAGTTGATCCTCGCCACCGACCCCAACCTCGAAGGCGAGGCCACCGCGACGTACCTGGCCCGGCTGGTGAAGCCGATGAACTTGAAGGTCACCCGCCTGGCCAGTGGACTGCCGGTGGGCGGGGATCTTGAGTACGCCGACGAAGTCACGCTGGGACGCGCTTTCGAAGGACGGAGACTGCTCGATGTCTAGTGAGAACACCCCCAAGGACTGGGCCGAGCTGGCAGGCCGGCTGGTCGTGCACGTGGAGAACTACCTGGCCGGCCTGGAACGCTGCGCGCGCGGAGAGGGCGGCCAGCAGACGGTCTCCCTGCTCCTGCTGGAGACCTCGCAGGTCATGCTGGCCGGTGCCCAGCTCGGCGCCAGCCCCGACGTGGTGCTCCCCGACAACTGGGAGCCCGAGATGAGCGAGGACCCCGACCTGGACGTCGTCCGCCAGGGCCTGGCCGAGCGCCTGGCCGTCGTGGACGAGTACACCGAGGTCTTCGACCCCTACAAGGACCCGGAGCTCACCTCCTACCGGCTGTCCGACGACCTGGTGGACATCGCGTCCGACCTCGTCCACGGCCTGCGCCACTACCAGGCGGGACGTCCGCTGGAGGCCCTGTGGTGGTGGCAGTACAGCTACCTCAACCACTGGGGCAACCACGGCGGCGCCGCCCTGCGCGCCCTGCACGCCGTCGTCTCCGGCGTCCGCCTCCAGGTGGCCGAGGAGAACGTCAACGAGGTGCTGGTCACCACCTGAGCCCGTCTTCTCGACGAGAGGTGTCGCTGCCTGCCACCGGGTGCGAGGACCCGGTGGCGGCTCACACCCGTTCGAGGACGACCACGGGGATGTCCCGTGCGGTTTTCTCCTGGTACTTCGCGTACTGGGGGAAGACGTCGACCATCACCTCCCACAGCCCCGGCTTCTCCTCCGCTGACGCGGTGCGCGCCCGCGCGGTGAACTCCTCTTCCCGCACCTGCACCCCGACCTCGGGCTCCACGCTCAGGTTCCGGTACCAGCCGGGGTGCTCCGCGGCCCCGCCGTTGGACGCCACCAGCAGGTGGCGGTCCCCGTCCCGGCCGTAGATCAGCGCCGTCCGCCGCAGCAGTCCCGACCGGTGCCCCCGCGTGGTGAGCAGCAGAGTCGGCCAGCCCTGATAGTCGTGCCCTTTCCTCCCGCCGCTCTCGACATAGGTGCGGATGTGCTTGGCCACCCATCCGGTGGGATTGTCGAAGACCTCTTCCGCCGTCATCGGCCCGTCTCCCGGGTCGACCGCCAGAAGAGGGGGATGAGGACGGCGCCGACCGCCAGGTGCGCGAGCGCGAGCACCGCCTTGGCCCCGCCGGACGCCTCCACGCCGGCCACCGGCAGGAACGACAGCACCAGCACGACCACGGCGACGGCCGTCCAGATCCGCGCGGCGTGCGGGGTCACCCGTTCCAGGACCGCCAGCAGCGCCCATCCCAGCAGCGCGGAGAGCAGCGAGAAGACCAGGAAGGCGCCCGCTCCGAGATCGCGCGGCTCCTGACCGGGCTGCTCGACGACCAGCTCCTGGCCGAACAGCGGCTCGCCCACCGCCCAGACCACGACGGCCGCCACGACCGCCCCCGCCACCGCGAGGGCGCGGTCGCGCGTACGTGTGCGGGCGGGTGGGGCCCCGCCGTTCTGATCCACCATGCCGACTCCTTCGGTCACTCGATACTTCAGAGATTCCATGGTTAAGGTCCTGAAGCTTTCCCGGAGCATAGCCTATTACTTAAGGACCTGAACAGTTGAGCTGATGAAGTCGCCCTTATGCTGGGGATATGAGTGCGGAAGCCGATCCCATCGCAGACGAGCTGAGCGAGCTGATCTTCCATGTGGCGGGGCGGCTGCGCGGTGGTTTCAACGCGGCGGCGGCGGAACTGGGGCTTCCCCCCGCGCAGGCCCTCGTGCTGGCCAACCTGTCGGCGCCCACGCCGATGCGCGAGCTGGCCGAGTGGCTGTCCTGCGAACCCTCCAACGTGACGGGCATCGTCGACGGCCTGGAGCGCCGCGGCCTGGTCGCCCGCCGCCCCGACCCCGCCGACCGCCGGGTCAAGCACGTCGTCCTCACCGAGGAGGGCGAGCGCGGGCAGGCGGAGCTGCGCGCCCGCGGCCGGGCCCAGGCCCACGCCCTCTTCGGGCAGGTCGAAACGGAGAAGGAGCACCTGCGCGACCTGCTCGCCTCCGTCCTGGCCGGCTCCCCCGACCCCTGCAAGTCCCTCCGCCGCTGAGATTCCCCACCCCGAACCGATGTCCGCACCGGGCGGGGCGGCGTCCGTGGGGGCCTTTCGGCCGGGGCGGGCGGCAGCCGGGTTGTCGCGTGGGCTCGGTGTCGGGTTCTCCCGCCCGGGGACATGAGTGAACGCGGGTTGGTTCCTGTCATCATGGGGGGATGGTCGCGGTAGCGGAGAACGCCACGAAGCAGAGCATGTTGGGTTTCGCCCTGGTCTCGGCGCTGGCGTTCGGGAGTTCGGGCATCGCGGCCAAGCCGTTGATCTCGGCGGGGCTGGCGCCGACGCACGTGGTGTGGCTGCGGGTCGCGGGAGCGGCGCTGGTGCTGTCGCCGCTGGCCTGGCGGCACCGGGCGCTGCTGCGGGAGCGGCCCGCGCTGCTCGCCGGGTTCGCGCTGCTGGGGATCGCGGGGGTGCAGGCGTTCTACTTCGCGGCGCTGTCGCGCATCCCGGTGGGCGTCGCGCTGCTGGTGGAGTACCTCTCCCCGGTGATCATCCTCGGCTGGGTGCGGTTCGTGCGCGGCCGTGCGGTGACGTGGCGCGCGGCCCTGGGCGTGGTGCTGGCCGTCACCGGACTCGCCTGCGTGGTCGAGGTGTGGGCGGGGCTCGGCTTCGACGCGCTGGGGCTGGCGTTCGCGTTGTGCGCGGCGGGCTGCCAGGCGGGCTACTTCCTGCTCGCCGACCGGGGCGGTGACGACGAACCCGACCCTCTCGGTCTGATCGTCTACGGCTTCCTCATCGGCGCGGCGCTCCTCACCGTGCTGGCCCGTCCGTGGGAGATGGACTTCGCGGTGCTGAAGGGCGCCGCCGAGCTGGGCGGCGGTTCCGTGCCCGCGTTCCTGCTGTGGGCGTACCTGGTGCTGGTCGCGACGGTCTTCGCCTACGCCACGGGCGTCGTGTCGGTGCGGGGGCTGTCCGCCCAGGTCGCCGGCGTCGTCGCCTGCCTGGAGGCCGTCGTCGCGGTGGCCCTCGGCTGGGTCCTCCTCGGCGAGCACCTCTCCGCCCCGCAGCTCCTCGGCGGCGCGATGGTGCTGGCCGGAGCCTTCGTCGCGCAGACGACGGCCCCGGCCTCTCCCGACCTCTCACAGGAACCCGTCCGCACCTGACCCGCGATCAGGACGGAGGCGTGTCCGTCCAGCCGACCTCGTGGAAGACGGCCTTCTGCACCAGTTGCTGGCCTTCTCTCTTCTCCACGCGCTCCGTTGCCAGGATGATGCTGGTCTTCGGGTCGATGAACAGCTTCTGCCAGGTGCCTCCGTAGACGATGCGCAGAACGGCTCCTTCCCGGCCGGCCGGGTCCCGCTGCGTTCCCAGTGACTCGGTCTCAGGAAGGTCGGCCAGGGAGCGGAAGGCAGCGGCCCGTACCTGCGGTGGGGCGGGTTGGTCGGCGAGCAGACTCAGCATGCAGGACGCGGTGAACAGTGCCTGCTCCTGGGGTAGGGCCGGTCCGGCGCCGTTGTGCAGTGCCATTCGGCGGACTCGGGCGTACAGGGCGTCAGGGTCGGTGGGAAGCCTGATGAGCTGGCGGTAAGTGATGTCTTTGCTGCAAATCATGAATTTTCCGCCTGTATGAGACTTCCGGAGCGCATCCTTTGATGACTTCGTCCACGCGCGACCGTCGACGGTGGTCCAGGACTCACGTTCACCGGTGAAGTGGGGATCGGGTTCGTCGTAGTCAGGGCCGAGGAATGAGAAAGTCCTGACATGCCAGTACTTCCCCGTTTCAACGGAGGACGTCTCGGCCTGTTCGGCCGCTGCCAGCAGGATCGCCTTCGCGTCTTCGGGCTGCTCGAAGGAGACGGGGCCGCCGAAGCCCGACACGACGACGGCCACCGCCGCTCCACCCGCGGCGAGCGCGGTGAACCCTCCGCCGAACAGCAGCCCGCGGCCAGGCCGTCGCCTGACGGAGCCTTCCCGGCGGAGCCGAAGCCTGCCCGCTTCGACGGTCTCCGCGGACGGTGCGGGCTTGGCCAGCAGCTCCGCGACCAGTTCGGCTTCCCTCATTTCTCCTCCAGGAGGTTGCGGAGCTTCGCGCGGCCGCGGCTGAGCCGGGAGCCGACCGTGCCGTACGAGACTCCGAGTGCTTCGGCGATCTCCTCATGGGCGAGCTGGCCGAGCGCGTACAGCAGGAACACGTCCCGCTCGCCCCGGTTCAGCTTGGTGAGCGCGTACGCCAGCCGCGGTCTCAGCGCCTGCGCTGAGACCGCGGCGACGACCTGGCCCTCGTGGCTCCCGGTGTCGGGCTCGGCCCCCGCTCGAGCCAGCGCCCGGTAGTGCCGCAGCTCGTCTCTGCGGTGCCGCCGTACGAGGTTGGTCGCGACTCCGAAGAGCCATGGCCGGAGCGAACCGCGCTCCGGGTCGAACTTCCCGCGGGTGCGGAACGCGACGAGGAACGTCTCAGCCGCCAGATCGTCGGCGGCCTGGACGTCGACGCGGCCCGCGACGTAGCGGTAGACGTCGTGGAAGTACCGGTCGTAGACGGCCGTGAACTCCTCCGGTCCGCCGCGTAGCGCCTCGCTGAGCTCACCGAGCGCTTCGCCCATCCGGCACCGCCTCTCCACCAGGGATCTGCTCACACCTGTACTTGTCCGAAGCCCGTTCGGGCTTTCCCGCGCGTCGGCCGAGACGCTGGAAGGGCCGCTCGATCAGGTCGTGGCTGAGGACGCTGAGCACGGCGGAGACCAGGAGGTCCACGGCGAAGACGGTCCAGAAGTCGCCGAGGAAGATGGGACGTCCGGTCAACTGGTACCAGGCCATCAGGACGGGCATGTGCCACAGGAACAGCCCGTACGAGATCAGGCCGAATCCCGCGAGAAGCCGGTTGCCGAGCAGGACGCGGACGAACCGGTTCTCGGAGGCGAGCGCCGCGGGCGCGACGGCCGCCAGCGCGACGAGCGGGGTCAGGAGGGCGGCCACCAGATACTGGTGTGGGCTCTGCGGGCCTGACAGCGGTGTGGTCAGCGGCGTCGAGATGAGGACCAGGCCGCAGAGCGCGACGGTCCAGCACAGGCCCGGGGAGGCCGCGATCCACGCGGCGGCCGGACCGGGGCGCTCGACCATGACGGCGAGGGCCATGCCCAGCGCGAAATGGACGAAGGACCGGGGAAGCAGGTTCTCGTTGTAGAAGGTGATCGAAAGGTCGGCGGCGTACCTCAGCGTTCCCGACCACGCGACGGACGCCGCGGCCAGAACGGACGTCACCGCCAGGAGCCGTCGCGCCGAACCCCGGCACGAGCGGTGCATCCCCCAGGCCAGGAGGGGCAGGAGCAGGTAGAAGCAGACCTCGACGGACAGGCTCCAGACCATGAGGAGGCTCGTGCCCTCCCACCAGCGGCCGGGGTCGTAGGGATGGGTCAGGGTGAGGAACTCCAGCCAGATGAGGGGGTCGCCCGCCTCGGGCGACTCGGACGTCAGGAAGCCCACCGGGAGCATGAGCCAGTAGGCGGGGAGAATGCGAAGCGCCCGCCGCCGGAAATAGCCGCCGACGTCGGGGAACGCGGCGCCGTCCAATGCGGCCCGCGCGAACGGCCGGTAGAGCAGGAAACCCGAAAGGATGAAGAAGAAGGGCACTCCGATGCTGCCGGTGTTCAGCATCCGCCAACCCGGTTGCTCGTACCCGACGACCCCGGTGATGTCGCCTACATGGACGGCGACGACGAGCAGGATGGCGACGCCCCGCACCCCGTCGAGGACGGCGATGTGCTCATGCCGGCCAGGCGGCCCGGTCCGGAGGCCCGGTCCGGGGCGGTCGGTTCCCTTCGGCGGTTCGATCACCGGAACATGGTGATCGAAATGGGTGGGGCTTTTCGGGAATGAGTTGATGAACAGGAAAAGCTCCCGGACCTGATATGTCAGATGTCAGGTCCGGCGAGATGACAGATGTCAGGTCCCGCCGTTCGCCGTGGTGGCGGACAGGAGGACGGCGCCGGTTCCGGCGTTGCGGTCGAGCCCGGTCAGGATCGGACGCCGCCGGTGCGCCAGGCGATCCGGCGTCCTTTGGCAGCGAGGATGATACGGGCCTCGCCGATGTGTTCCCGCCGAACCGGTGTCTCAGCCCTGCAGACCGAGGACCAACCGGACCGACGCCTCCACGCTGCGCAGTTCGCCGGGTGCCAGCGTCCCCAGCTTTCGGCGCAGTCTGGACTTTGCGACCGTGTGCAGATCGGTGCAGTTGACATAAGACTCGTCATATTTGGTCAGTCCGGCCTCCTTTCCGATGGGTACATGCGTCACCGAGGGGCCTGCGGTTCCGGTGATCACTGCGACCGTCATCGCGGAGAGCGGTGCGGCGATCCGGTTGGCGGTGAGAACGACGACCGGATGAGGGCCGATCGGCGCAGGCAGAGCGCATGCCCATACCTCTCCCCTCAGGGCTGTGCCGGGGCTCACCATTCCAGATCGTCGACGGCTTCGAGTTCGGCGTCACTGGGCGGTGTCACACCTTCGGGAAGCGGCGCCTGTGCCCCTGGATAGAAGGCGCGGATCTCTTCGGCCGCCGCAAGTTCCGTCGCTTCGCGGGTCAGGAGTCGCAGCCCCTCGCGAAGGGCGTCCGAGGTGGACTCCAAGTTCAGCGTACGCATCGTCTCACGCAGGGTATCCATTTCATCCGGCCTGAGCCGGACCTGTGCGAGCTTGCCCGGACCCTGCCCCCGAGGGTGCTTGCGTCGACGGGCGCCCGGCTTCTGGGCTGCTTCCGAACTCACCATCTCTCCGTTCTGTCGTACAGCTGTCGTACGGTTAGTGTGTTCCCGCATGCTCCGCATGTCAATCGGAGCAGCTGTCCAGCTCGGAGATTCACGAGAACGAGAGCACGGAGTGGATCGCGGGCGCGGGATTCCGGTCGGCTCGCAGAAGGCGTTGCTCAGGGCCGTGCCCGCCGTCCGGTGCCGATCTTCGGCGTGACGGCCGTGCAGGGGCAGCCCGCCAGTTCCCACCGGATCACCGTGTGGTCCGTCCGCCGCTCGAACTCCACCGGACCCGGGCACAACGCCGCCACCACGAACAGGCCACGTCCGGACTCCGCCAGGTCCGTCACGTCCGTCACGCGCTCCACAGGGGCGTTCAACAGCCGTTCGATCTCCAGGAGAACGGGAAGCGACACCTCTGGGGAGGTGCTCGTGGGGGCCGCGCGCTGTACCAGTACGCCGCTGATCCGCCCTGCGCCGTGCGTGACGACCGCTCTCACCAGCCCGCCGCCACCGTGTTCGGCGGCGTTCGCGAGGAGTTCGGAGAGCACCAGCACGCAGTCGTCGCGCAGCGGGCAGGCCGCCGGCAGCACTTCTCGCAGCCAGGTGCGTCCCGCCCGCACCTGTTCCAGCTCGGCGGGGAAGACGTGCTCCGCTGTGAGACCGTCCGCCGTCACCGGTCACCTCGCGACGGCTCGCCCTCGGTCGATCGCCCGCCTTCACGCCGTGCGGCCTTCCACCACCGGCCCGGACCCGAAAGGCGGCTGACACCACAATCCGGGTAATCCTCCGAAAGCCTTTCGATTTCCTGCTCGCCCACGTCCGAATTCCCCGTCCGTTCGACTCCGTTTCCTGCGACCAGCCTCACGGAAGGGAGTACGGTGGGCAACGAACCGGACACGCACCGCTGTTTGACCAAGCCCGAGATCGAATTAACCGCCGCGTCGGTACTCCGTCGGAAGGCAGCCGATGACCGCACAGTCCGAACCCTCCCGGGATCCCGCGATCAGGGCGTTCGCCATCACTCTCAAAGCCTTCCGTGTCAAGGCCGGTCTGGGTAAGAAGGATCTCGCCGAAAGGCTCGGCTACACGCCCGCCTACGTCAGCCAGGTGGAAGCGGCGAAGAACGTACCATCGATGAAATTCTCCGAGGATCTGAACACGCTGTTCGGTACTGAGGTGTTCACTGGGCTCTGGCAGAATATTGCGGACTCAAAAGCGGGCGGCATGTTCCCTCCGGGATTCACCGACTTCCTGGAGTGCGAAGCCACCGCCTCGACTCTTTATATTTTTGCCGCCATGGTCGTGCACGGTCTTTTCCAGACTCCGGAATACGCTTATGAGGTTCTCAGGTCGGGGCGGGCTCCGAATGAGGTCGAGCAACTCGTGGCGAAGCGGCTGGACAGGCAGAAGGTCCTGGTGGGGGAAAATCCGCCTCAGATCATTGCGGTGTTCGATGAGGGGTGTATCCGGAGAGACATCGGAGGGTCGGCGGTGATGAAAGGTCAGTTGGAGCGCCTCCTTGAGCTGGCCGAGATGCCGAATATCATGTTGCATATCGTTCCTGCGTCCGCCGGAGCTTATCTGGGAGTCATGGGCGCATTCACCATGATGGAATTCGATGCTGCGCCGACTGCGGCTTATACGGAGGACTACGCAGGTGGAAGCCTGATGGACCACCCTTCGATTGTTCGAAAGTATGCGCTAAGCTTGAACCTCATCAGGGCGTCTGCTTTGTCCATGGAAGAGTCCTTGAAGCTTCTTCGTGTAACGCGGGAGGGCCTGTGAAGAATCAGATCAATCCTGACGTCCGCTGGCGTAAGAGCTCTCACAGCGGGCCCACCGGCGGAGAGTGTGTCGAGCTTGCGGGCATGTCCGACATGGTGGCGGTACGGGACTCTAAGAACCCGAAAACCCGGCACCTGACGTTCGATCGGGCGGCCTTCGGCAGGCTGGTACGAGAAATCCGCTCAGGGCATCACGACCTCTAGCTGCTCGGAGGGCTGATGAAGACCTCGGAACTGTCTGCTGTTCGCTGGCGTAAGAGCTCTCACAGCGGGCCCACCGGTGGGGACTGTGTTGAGGTGGCGAGGTCGCCTTCCGGGGTGGCCGTGCGGGACTCCAAGCACCCCGGTGTCTCACGACTGGCGTTGAGCCGTGCCGTGTTCGGGGAGCTGGTCCGGGAGCTCCGCCGCCCCGTCAGATGAGGTCCCAGGGTTCCACGAGGTGGAAGGCGGCGCCGAGGGGGTCGCGGGCGGAGGCGAGGCATCCCCAGGGGAGTTCCTGCGGTCCCTGGGGGTGGGTCCAGCCGCCGAGGCCGGTGAGGTGTCGCAGGACCTCGTGCACGTCCTCGACGGCGAAGTAGGTCACCCAGGCGTCGAGAGGGGGCAGGTCGACGGAGCCCTTCATCTCCGCCAGGTAGCGCTCGGTCTCCTCGCCCGCCGGTTCCGGCGGCTCCTCCAGAAGGTGGGGGACCACGATGGAGGCGACGGTGTGGCCGTCGGGGCGCACGAGGTCGCCCACGTCGCTGTGACGGGACGGCCGGTAGTCGAAGACCTCCCGGTAGAAGCCGAGGGCGCGCTCCCGCTCGGCGGTGGGCAGCTCGTTGAAGATGAAGGTCCCGTAGCCGTTGACGAGCCGGGTTCCGACGAGGTCCGCGCCCTGCCACAGCCCGAAGCGGGCACCGAGCACGTCCGTCACCACGGCCGCCCGGCCCCGCGTTCCGTCCTCGTACGGGGGCAGGACGATCCGTCCTCCGGCCGCGCTCACCCGCCCGGCCGCGCCGTCGCAGTCGTCGGTGGCGAAGAAGACCGTCCACTCCGCCTCGCCGCGGCCCTCGCCGAGAGCCCGGATCGCGGCGACCGGCAGGCCGTCCAGCAGGCACAGGTCGTCCTCGAAGGTCCAGTCGAACAGCGTCCCGTAGAACGCCCGCGCGCGCCCGGGGTCGGGCACGCTCAGCTCCAGCCAGGACGGGGTGCCCTCGGGCGGGACGACATCCACTCGATCATGTGTTTCCACGCTCATGAGAGCAGATTTCTGGTTTCCGGCAGATTTGCGAGCCGACAGCCCGTCCGCCGGAGGAATTCCCGACGGAAGCGGGACCGGTGTCCCCCGCTCCCGGGCCGGCTCAGGCCGCCGGACCGGTTCAGGCCGGGGAAGGGCGCCGACGGCGGGAACAGGTCCATCGGCCGTCCGTGTCACCTTGCGAGGCCCCACGAGAACATCGGGTTTCCCGATCCCGGCCATTGCGCCGGGCCCTCCGGTGGTGACCCGCCGCACATCGAACCGTCTTCGCAGCTCGGCGCGCGCGGAAATGCCACCGGGTACCGAAAAGTAGATTTTTGAGGCGGGGAGCCGTCCGCCGGAGGAATTCCCGGACGGCGCGGGGCCGGTGACCGGACCTCCGGGGCGGCGCGGTTCGGGGAGGATGCCCTGGTGGGGGCGGGGGATAACCAGATGAAAGCCCCCGGAGGGGCCTGGATAGACTCGTTGGGTCAAGTTACACCCCCGATCTACTGAGGAGCGCCCTACCGTGGCTCTAGTCGTGCAGAAGTACGGCGGCTCCTCCGTCGCCGACGCCGATTGCGTCAAGAGGGTCGCCCAGCGCATCGTTGCCACGAAGCAGGCGGGGAACGACGTGGTGGTCGTCGTTTCCGCGATGGGTGACACGACGGATGAGTTGATCGATCTGGCCCAGGAGGTCTCTCCGCTGCCCCCGGCGCGAGAGCTGGACATGCTGCTCACCGCGGGTGAGCGGATCTCCATGGCGGTGCTCGCCATGGCGATCGCCAACCTGGGGCACGAGGCTAAATCGTTCACCGGCTCGCAGGCCGGCGTGATCACGGACAGCTCCCACGGTAAAGCGAAGATCATCGACGTGACGCCCGGGCGCCTGAAGAGCGCGCTCGAGGACGGCTCCATCTGCATCGTCGCGGGGTTCCAGGGGGTGTCGCAGGACACCAAGGACATCACCACGCTGGGGCGCGGCGGGTCCGACACCACGGCGGTGGCGCTGGCCGCGGCGCTGAACGCCGACGTCTGCGAGATCTACACCGACGTCGACGGCGTCTTCACCGCCGACCCGCGCATCGTCCCGGCCGCCCAGCAGATCCCGCGGATCTCCTACGAGGAGATGCTGGAACTGGCCGCGTCCGGGGCGAAGATCCTGCATCTGCGCTGCGTGGAGTACGCGCGCCGCTACAACATCCCGATCCACGTACGGTCCTCGTTCAGCCAGAGGGAAGGCACGTGGGTCGTCGCGAGCAGTGAGGAGACCGAGGTGGAACACGCGATCATCTCCGGCGTCGCGCACGACCGGAGCCAGGCCAAGATCACCGTGGTGGGGGTGCCGGACAAGGTCGGCGAGGCCGCCGCGATCTTCCGGCTGCTGGCCGAGGCCGAGATCAACCTGGACATGGTCGTGCAGAACGTGTCCGCCGCCTCGACCGGCAAGACCGACATCTCCTTCACCCTGCCGGCCTCGGACGGCCAGGCCGCGCTGACCGCGCTGAACAAGGTGCAGGACGGCATCGGTTTCGAGTCGCTGCGGTTCGACGACCGCATCGGCAAGATCTCCCTGGTGGGCGCGGGAATGCGCGCGCACCCGGGGGTGTCCGCCACGCTCTTCGGGGCGATCGCGGACGCCGGCGTCAACATCGAGATGATCTCCACCTCGGAGATCCGCATCTCGGTGATCGTCGACCAGGACGACGTCGACACCGCAGTCCAGGCCGTTCACAGAGCTTTCGACCTCGACGCCGACCAGGTCGAGGCAGTCGTATATGGAGGTACCGGGCGATGAGCCGCAAGCCCACTCTCGCCGTCGTCGGTGCGACCGGCGCCGTCGGCACCGTCATGCTCGGCATCCTGTCCGAGCGCCCGGACGTCTACGGCGAGATCCGTCTCGTCGCCTCGCCGCGCTCGGCCGGCAAGAAGCTGACCGTCCGCGGTGAGGAGGTCGTCGTCCAGGCGTTGTCGCCCGAGGTCTTCGACGGCGTCGACATCGCGATGTTCGACGTGCCGGACGAGGTGTCCGCGCAGTGGGCGCCGATCGCCGCCGAGCGCGGCGCGGTCGCCGTCGACAACTCCGGCGCCTTCCGGATGGACCCGGACGTCCCGCTGGTCGTGCCCGAGGTCAACCCGGCCGCCGCGAAGGTCCGCCCGAAGGGCATCATCTCCAACCCGAACTGCACCACCCTCTCGATGATCGTCGCGCTGGGGGCGCTGCACCGCGAGTACGGGCTCGCCGAGCTGGTCGTCGCGTCCTACCAGGCGGCGTCCGGTGCCGGCCAGGAGGGCATCGACGTCCTGTACTCGCAGCTGGAGAAGGTCGCCGGCGACCACGGGCTGGGCCAGCGCGCGGGCGACGTGCGCGAGGCCGTCGGCGAGGGCGGGCCGTTCCCGGCCCCGCTGGCGCTGAACGTGGTGCCGTGGGCGGGCTCCCTCAAGGAGGACGGCTGGTCCTCCGAAGAGCTCAAGGTCCGCAACGAGTCCCGCAAGATCCTCGGCCTGCCCGGCCTGCGGGTCAACGCGACCTGCGTGCGGGTGCCGGTCGTCACCACCCACTCGCTGGCCGTCCACGCGGTCTTCGAGCGGGAGGTCGACCAGAAGGCAGCCCAGGACGTGCTGGCCGCGGCGCCGGGCGTCGTCCTGCACGACGACCCCGCCTCGCACGTCTTCCCGACCCCGAACGACGTCGTCGGCACCGACCCCACCTGGGTCGGCCGGGTCCGCCGCTCGCTGGACGACCCCAAGGCGCTCGACCTCTTCCTGTGCGGGGACAACCTGCGCAAGGGCGCCGCGCTGAACACCGCGCAGATCGCCGAGCTCGTCGCCACGGAGTTCACCTCCTGACACCACGGGTACGCACGGCCCGGCTCCCGTTCCGACGGGGGCCGGGCCGTCGCCGTTTCCGCGGGCGCCGAGACGGCGGAGCGCAGATGTGAACAAACCCTTACGTCAATCGCCTCAGGGCTGTTTTCCGGATGACGGCGATGTCTACTTCTGCTGACCGAATATGACGATGATCAGGAGTCAGTATGAAGCTGGTGCGTTCGGCGTTCGCGGCGTTCGCGACCGCCGCGGCGGTCTTCGGCGTTCCCTCCGCCGCCTGGGCCGCGGCCCCGGAGACGCCCGAGGCGCTGCGCATCTCCGAATCCGCGTACTCGGGGTTCCAGCAGTGCTTCACCGCGACCCCTCCGACGGTCGGAAGCCAGTTCGGCCCGCAGTTCTCGGCCTCCCCGGCGGGAAGCGCGCCCCAGCCCGGCCTGATGGCCACCCTGGAGATCGCCCGTCCGGGAGAGGAGCCGTTCCTGCGCAGGACGGAGGCGACCTGGCCGAGCGGCTCGGTCTGGGGTTTCACCGTGAGCCCCGGGACCTTCACCCCGGGCTCTTACGAGTTCCGCATGCGCGCCGAAAACTCCGAAGGAGTGTCGGCCTGGAGCGACTGGTGCGGCTTCACCGTCACGGGCGCGGCCCCGACGGACACCGCCTACAGCCCCGACGGCGGCGAGCACTGCCTCGGAGTGAAGGATTCCGGCACCGCCGACGGCACTCCCGTCCGACTTGAGGACTGCACCGGCGCCCCGGGCCAGGCCTGGCGCGTCGATGAGGCCGCCGGCACCCTCGTCAACTCCCCTTCCGGCAAGTGCCTGGACGTGGCGGGCGGGCTGACCTTCAGCGGTACCCGGGTCCAGCTGTACTCCTGCAACGGCACCGGCGCCCAGAAGTGGCTCCGAGACAAGCCCTCGGCGGGGTCCTTCCTGAATTCCGCCTCCGGCAAGTGCCTGGACGTCCGACTCGCGAGCTTCACCGCGGGCACCCCCGTCCAGATCTACACCTGCAATGGCACCGGCGCTCAGACCTGGTCCCAGCACGCGCTCACCTGAGGCGCGTTCTTCCCGCACGATGACGGCTCCGTACGGCCCGGTCCCTTCTTGGGGGCCGGGCCTTCGCCGTTCCCTCCCGGAACGTCAGTGGATCTCCTTAGGCTGGAGAATTCCCGCCAAGATCGAGGAGATCAAGGGATTGAGCAGGCAGACGGAGTACCTGGAGCACCCGGGGAAAGACGGAGGGCCCGCCAAGTTCTACGAGGTGGTGCGGGACGGCGCCCGCGTGACGATCAGGTACGGGAAGGTCGGGAAGGCCGGGCGGGTCACGACGGCCGAGTACCCGAACGAGGCGGACGCGATCACTGCCGCCTCCCGCAAGATCGACGACAAACTCCTCTACGAGAAGTACGCACGGGCCGTGAAGGGCGTACGGCCTCCCGCGGGCGGCGGCCTTCCGCAGGCACCGGTCCTCTGGCGGTACGGCGGCGGTTCCCGCATGTTCGGGCTCTTCGTCGACGAGCGGGGCTGCCGGGTCGGCAACCAGTGGGGCGACGTGCTCGAGCTCGGCCACGACGGGACGGTGACCGGCGGGGTCCGGCTGCCCGCCGGGGTGAAGTGCGTCGTCGCCGACGGTCCCTGGATCTACGCGGGCTGCGACGACGGCAAGGTGTACGACCTCGGCGGCAAGGTGCCCCGCGTCGCGTACGAGCTGGCGGAGGACGTCGGCGTCTACTGGCTCGACATCGACGACGGCACGCTCGGCGCCTCCCTGAAGAACGGCCGGGTCACCGTGGTCGATCATGAGGGCGAACCCCGGTGGTCCCACGAGAGCGAGGGACGCGAGGCGTGGATGGTGCGCTGCGACGGGGACTCCCTCTACTACGGCGACTCGCGGGGCGTGAGCCGTCTCGACGCCCGGGACGGCGCGTCCTTCTGGCACGTCCGCCTCCAGGGCGAGGTCCTGTTCGGCTGGCAGGAACGCGACACGCTCTACGTCAGCACCAAGAAGAACAGGGTCTACCGGCTCGCCAAGGACACCGGAGAGCCGGAGACGGTCTTCCCGTGCGATGCCCCGGTCTTCTCCTGCGCCGCCGCACCGGACGGACGCCTCGTCTTCGCGGGCGACAACAGGTCGTCCCTCTACTGCTTCGACGCATCCGGCGCCCGCCTGTGGAAACTCGCCACGGGCTGCGGTTCGGCGTATTCGATGCAGTACTTCGACGGCCGGCTCTACATCGCCACCACGATGGGCACGCTGGCCTGCGTGGACGTCGGAGGGGAGGCGGTCGGCGCCGCTCAGGACGGCGCGGTTCCGCAGGCCGTGGACGTGAAGGCGGCCCAGGTGCCCGCCAGGGCCGACTCCGGCGTCGCTTTGGAGATCGCCACGTCCGCGGACGAAGGCGTCGTCCTGGAATGCTTCGCGGACGGCTCGCGTCCGCACGTCCGGGTCGCCTCGCCGGGCTATGAGCCCTCCTGGCACGTGCAGTTCCCTCAGGAGATCCGCGAGGTCGGCGCCCGCTACCTCGTCGAAGGGGTGCGTCCGGCGATCCGGGGCGGGTTCTACCGCGCCTACGGCGAGATCCGGCGGCTGCGCGACGGTTGATCCCCGGGCGGCCCGTCCCCGTGGCGGGCCGCCGTTCGGGGAATGTCGGTGGGTCTTCCTAGGCTGGGGGCACCCCTCGATCAAGGAGAAGCGGATGAGCACGCAGACGGACTACCTGGAGCTCTCGGAGGACGGTGGCGGCGCCCACAAGTTCTACGAGGTGGTGCGGTCCGGCACGCGCGTGACGATCACCTACGGCCGGATCGGCGCCGCCGGCACGGCCAAGACCACCGACTTCCCCACCGAGGCCAAGGCCGTGGCCGCCGCGGCGAAGAAGGTCGCCGAGAAGGTCCGCAAGGGGTACGCGCCGGCCGTGCGCGGGGTGCGCCGGGCGCGGTCGGTGACCCGGCGGCCGATCGTCAGCCACCGCTCCACCGCCCGCCAGGCGCCCGTCCTGTGGCGGTTCGACAGCGGCTCGGCGGCGTTCGGGATCTTCGTGGACGAGGAGCGCTGCTGGGTCGGCAACCAGCGCGGCGACGTCTTCACCGTCCTGCACGACGGCACGGTCTCCGCCCGGTTCCGGCTGCCCGACGGGGTGAAGTGCATCGTCGCCGACGACTTCTGGATCTACGCGGGCTGCGACGACGGCAAGGTGTACGACCTCAGCGGCAAGGTGCCCCGCGTCGCGTACGAGATCGCCGAGGACGTCGACATCTACTGGCTCGACATCAGCGACGGAATGCTCGGCGTGTCCGACAAGAACGGCCAGGTCACCGCGATCGACCACGAGGACGAGTTCCAGTGGGCCCGCAACACCGAGGGTAACTCCGCCTGGATGGTGCGGTGCGATGCCGACGACATCTACTACGGCGACTCGTGGGGTGTCAGCCGCTTCCGCGCCAAGGACGGAGCCCCCGTCTGGAGCACGCCGCTGACGGGCAGCGTGCTGTTCGGCTGGCAGGAGCGCACCGCGGTCTACGCGGGCACCAGCGGCAACCAGGTGCACCGCATCGCCAAGACCAACGGCGCGCGGAGCACGGTCTACCAGTGCGACGCCCCCGTCTTCTCCTGCGCCACCGCGCCCGATGGGCGCTACGTCTTCGCGGGCGACAACAGCTCGTCCATCTACTGCTTCGACCAGGCGGGCACCAGGCTGTGGAAGCTCGCCACGGGCTGCGGCTCGGCGTACTCCATGCAGTACCTCGACGACCGGCTCTACATCGTCACCACCCACGGCGTTCTGGCCTGCATTGACGCCGCCGAGGGCGCCATCCGCGCCGCCCAGCAGGGCACCGTTCCCGAGGTCGTCGACATCAAGGCCGCCAGCAGCCTGGCCACCGTCGAGCCCACCACCACCCTGGACGTCGTCACCTCCGCCGACCACGGCGTCGTCCTGGAGTGCTTCGAGGACGGCCCCCGCCTGCGCGTCCGCGTCGTCTCCTCCGGCTACGACTCCTCCTGGCGCGTGCAGTTCCCCAAGGAGATCCGCGTCCCCGGCGCCCGCTACGTCGTCGAAGGCGTCCGCTCCTCGGCCCGGGGCGGCTTCTACCGCGCCTACGGCGAGATCCGCCGCCTCCACTGACCGCGTCCCGACCTCCGTCGGAGATGCGGAACGGCGTGCCTCATAAGGCGGGGCCGCTGGGCCTTCCCGGCGGCCTCCGCGCATCCAGTGATCGGGGCGGCGGGTCTCGTGAGGCGGGACCGCTTGGCCTTCCCAGTGGCCCTCGCGTATCCAGCGGGCGGGTTGGCATGTCTCGTAAGGCGGGACCGTTGGGTCTTCCCGGCGGCCTCCGCGCATCCAGTGATCGGGGCGGCGGGTCTCGTGAGGCGGGACCGCTGTGGTGATCGGGGCGGTCTTCGGCGGGGGCTTCGAGATGCGGGCCTCGTAAGGCGGGACCATGCGGGCTTCGTGAGACGGACCATGCGGGTCTCGTGAGGCGGGATCGCTGCGGCAGGGGGCGGGGCGGTGCGTCCCGCGGGGCGCAGGTGGGGTGGCCGCCGGACGGGGAGGGTGTTTCACGTGGAACAACGGGTGCGGGGGATCAGCCTGTGGCTTAAGGGACGTGGGGCGGGGGTCCGTGGGATAGACATGGAGCATGAGCGACGAGCGGTGGAAGCAGCGGTTTCGGGCGGCGCGGGTGAGTCTGCCGGGGTGGGCCCGGGAGGCGCCGGAGCGGTCGGTCTTCCGGTCCAACGCCAGCGGGACCTGGGAGATCTACACCTGGGACCGGGGGACGGGGGAGCAGCGGCAGGCGACGAGCCGGCCGAACGGGACGCTGATGGGCGGGCTCGACCCGTACGGGCGGGAGCTGTGGTGGTTCGCCGACACCGACGGCGACGAGTTCGGGGTGTGGATGCGCCAGCCGTTCGAGGGCGGGGAGGCGGTGGCCGCGACGCCGCTGGAGCCGTCCTACCCGGCGGGGCTCGCGCTGGGGCGCAGCGGGCGGGTGCTCGTCGGGCGGAGCGGGAAGCACGGCACCTCGGTGCACCTGATCGACCCGGGGCGGGAGCCCGTGACGATCTACGCGCACGCGGAGAACGCCTACCTGGGCGGGCTCTCCCGCGATGAGGAACTGATCGCGGTCGGGCACAGCGAGCACGGCGACAGCAGGCACCCGGCGCTGCGGATCGTGCGCCCGGACGGCTCGACCGTCGCCGAGCTGTGGGACGGGCCCGGCAAGGGCGTGGGGCCGTCCGGTTTCTCCCCCGTCGAGGGCGACCCGCGGCTGCTGGTCGACCACGAGCGGCGCGGCAAGGAGGAGCTCCTCATCTGGAACCCGCTGACCGGCGAGGAGCAGGAGCTGGTCTTCGACCTGCCCGGCGAGGTCGGCGCGAGCTGGTTCCCCGACGGGAGCGCCCTGCTGGTGTCGCACGGTCACGAGGCGCGGGACGAGCTGTTCCGCTACGACCTGGCGACCGGCGAGCTGGCGAGGATCGACACGCCGCGCGGCTGCCTCGGCGGGGCGACCGCCCGCCCGGACGGCACCGTCGAGTACAGCTTCACCTGCGCGGCCGAGCCGCCGGTGATCCGCTCCACGACCGGCGCGGTGGTGCTGACCCCGCCCGGCGAGCCCGCCCCGCCGTCCGTCCCGGTCGAGGACCTGTGGGTCGACGGGCCGGGCGGGCGGATCCACGCGCTGGTCTCCAAGCCCGAAGGAGAGGGCCCGTTCCCGACGGTCTTCGACGTGCACGGCGGCCCCACCGCGCAGGACGTCGACGCCTTCAACCCGGGCACCGCCGCCTGGGTCGACCACGGGTTCGCCGTCGTCCAGGTCAACTACCGCGGCTCCACCGGCTACGGCTCGGCCTGGCGCGACGCCCTGGAGGAGAAGGTCGGCCTCATCGAGCTCGAGGACATCAAGGCCGTCCGCGACAAGGTGGTCGAGACGGGCCTCGCCGACCCGGAGAAGCTGGTCCTGGCGGGCGGCTCCTGGGGCGGCTACCTCACCCTCCTTGGCATCGGCACCCAGCCCGACGACTGGTCCGTCGCCGTCTCGGCGGTCCCCGTCGCCGACTACGTGGCGGCCTACGAGGACGAGATGGAGGCGCTCCAGGCCTTCGACCGCTCCCTGTTCGGCGGCTCCCCCGCGGAGGTCCCCGACAAGTACCGCGAGTCGTCTCCCATCACCTACGTCGACGCGGTGAAGGTCCCCGTCCTGATCCTCGCCGGCGAGAACGACCCGCGCTGCCCCATCCGCCAGATCGACAACTACCTGGCGCGCCTGGCCGACCGCGACATCCCCCACGAGGTCTACCGCTACGACGCGGGCCACGGCTCCCTCGTCGTCGAGGAGCGCATCAAGCAGACCGAAGCCGAGATCACCTTCGCCCGCAAGTCCCTCGGCCTCCTGTGACCGTCCGCCCCGCGGGCACCGGCCCCCCGCGGCGACCGATCGGCCGATCCTGAGCACGGCTTTCGCCGCACCTTCCCCGACGCACGTCCGCCCTGCGCAACCGGCGTCCGCCCTGCGCAACGGGCGTCTGTCCTGCGCAACCAGTGTCCGCCTTGCGTAACCGGCGTCCGCTCTGTGCAACGGGCGTCTGCCCTGCGCAACCGGCGTCCGCCTTGCGCAACGGGCGTCCGTCCTGTGCAACGGGCGTCTGCCCTGTGCAACGGGCGTCCGCCTTGCGCAACGGGCGTCCGCCTTGCGCAACGGGCGTCCGCCTTGCGCAACGGGCGTCTGTCCTGCGCAACGGGCGTCTGTCCTGCGCAACGGGCGTCTGTCCTGCGCAACGGGCGTCCGCCTTGCGCAACGGGCGTCTGTCCTGCGCAACGGGCGTCTGTCCTGCGCAACGGGCGTCCGCCTTGCGCAACGGGCGTCCGCCTTGCGCAACGGGCGTCCGCCTTGCGCAACGGGCGTCCGTCCTGTGCAACCGGTGTCCGCCCTGTGCAACCGATGTCTGTCCTGTGCAACGGGCGGCCGTCCTGTGCGACCGGTGGTGGCCGGGCCTTCGCGGGGCGGGAGGCGGACGGGCTTCGGTCGGGTGGGCGGTCAGGCGCGGACGGTGCGGATGATGTCGACGAGTTCGCGGGTGACGGAGCGGAAGCCGGGGAGGCGGGACATGCCGACCATCTTGTTGACGAGGGGGACGGTGCGGTCGACGAGGAGGTAGGTCTTGCGGCAGCCGGGGGAGCCGTCGTGGACCCAGTACAGGACGAGGCCCATGGAGTAGAGCCAGAGGAGTTCGGGGAGCTCCTGGCGGAAGTCGGGGTCCAGGCGCAGGTCGGTGGAGCCGTCGACGACGGCGCGGTAGAGGGAGACGGCGGCTTCGCGGGCGGGGCCCGACTCGGAGCTGAACGGGCTGAGCGGACTGGTGGGCTCGGCGGCGAGCTTGAAGAACTTCCCGGCGAACGCATGGTACGGGACCATCGTGTCGACCCGGGCGCGCAGGACGCCCAGGAGGCGGCGGGAGAACTCCTTCTCGCGGGCGAGGACCGCTTCGCAGGCGGCGTTGTGCGAGGCCTGGAGCTCGTCGTAGTAGGCCTGGATCAGCTCTTCCTTGGAGCCGAAGTAGTAGTAGGCGTTGCCGACGGAGACCCCGGCCTCCTTGGCGATCGCCCGCATGGTCGTCGCGTCGTAGCCGCGTTCCCGGAACAACCGCAGCGCCGTCTCCACGATCAGTTCCCGGGTCTGCTCCGACCGGCCGACGGCCTTGGGCTCGCTCACTCCTCCACTTTAAGCCGCGCGGCATGCCCGGCGCGGGCCCCGCATCCCTCCGGAACCGAACGCCGTCCCCATTCCAGGCGTCCGCAAAGGGACCAGGACCGCCGGGAGAGCCGCCCTTCTCACCAGCCGCCCGAGCCGGAGCCGCTCACCTCCGGCGGCTCCGGAGGCCTCAGGCCCCGCTGAAGGCCGGAGGCGGGCCGGAGCGGCCCGCGCGGAGGACCTCCCGCCGGACGCGGCGGTCGAAGACGCCGGGTTCGGTGTCGCGCAGGAAGGCCTCGCGGGCCGTGGGGGCGGCGTGTTCGGCGTGGCGGTCCGGCGTGTGGTCCAGGCCGGGCCCCGCGGCCCGGCCGGTTTCCGGCCGGTTCTCCGCCGGTCAGTAGGGGGCGCTGCCGTCGCCGATCTCCGGGGGCATGGGGGTGGGGACGCGGCGGGCGCTGGCCTCGGGGACGAGGGTGGTGTGGACGACGCGGGCGGCGCGTTCGATGGTGGTGATGCCGTAGGCGAGGGTGGGGTTGTCGTGGGTGAGGAAGGCCATCATGTAGTCGCGGCGGGTGTTGCCGAATATCCCCAGGCTGTGGACGCGCCAGCCGTGGGTGGAGCGGGGGAGCCAGCCGTTCTTCACGCGGACGTCCACCTGGGTGGAGGCGCCGGCGGGGGCGCCCCAGCGCTGGCTGGAGATCACCTGGGACATCAGGTTCAGCACGTGGCGGCGGGACTTCGCGGTGAGGACGTCGCCCGGGCGGGTCAGGGCGAGCAGCAGCCGGAGCTGGTCGACGGCGGTGGTGCGGGTGAGGCCCCAGTGGCCGCCGGGGTCGAGGCGGGTGGCGCGCATGCCGACGGCGTTCAGGAAGCGCTGGACGCGGGTGCGGCCGAGCTGCCGGAACAGGACGGTCGTGGCGTTGTTGTCGGAGCGGGTGATGGCCGCGCGGGCGAGGGACCTCTCCCGCGAGGTCAGCTCGCGCTTCTGCTGCTGGGCCGTGCGCAGCAGCGCGGCGACGACGGTGACCTTGATCGTGCTGGCCGAGTCGTAGCGCCGTCCCGAGCCGTAGTAGCAGCCGATCTTCCGCTCCCGGTCGTACAGGGCGAACGACATGGTGCCGGAACGGCCCTGGACGGCCCTGCGCAGCCGCGTCTCCAGCCGTTCGGCGGCCTCGGGGGAGTCGTCCGAGACGCAGTTGACCGGCCACGTGCGGGGCTTGGCGGCGGACACCGCCGCCGGTTCGGCGATGAGGAAGCCCGCCACCAGGACCCCTGAGACGGTCCCGGCGGCGGCGGTACGGCTGATGGCGCGGAACACGGGCATCCGCCTCTCCCACGGCAGTCGAGATGATCACTCTACGATCGCCGCGCCGAAGACTGAAGCCGCTCGGCGAGGAATTCCGTCCAGGTCCGGCTGCCGCCCGGCTCGGACGCCAGGTGCAGCCCCTCCCGGAATGCCCGGCCGACCCTGCCGGGGATCCGTACCGGCAGCAGGGCGCGCCGCTTCCCGGTGACGTCCAGGTAGGCGCGGGCCATGTGCCGCGCGTCGAGCACCTCCGGACCGCCCAGATCGGGGGCGCGCCCGCCGGGCGTGTCGAGGGTGAGCCCGGCGAGCCGCGCGGCGACCTCCTCCACGGCGACGGGCTGGCAGGAGGTGCCCGTCGGCGCGAGGAGGGCGGGTCCGCGGCTCATGAGGTCGAAGAAGGAGGCGACGAAGTCGTGGAACTGGGTGGCGCGCAGGATCGTGTACGGACGCCCGGAGCCCTCGATCAGCCGTTCCGCGGCGAGCTTGGTCCGGTAGTAGGCGTAGGGGTGCCGGTCGATGCCGACGATCGAGACGTAGACGAGGCGGGCGTCCGGCCGCGCGGCCTCCAGCAGCGCCCGCGTCTGCACGAGGTCCGCGCCCTTCTTGAACGGGTCGCTGGCCAGGTGCACGATCGTGTCGGCCTCGCCCAGCACGGCGGGCCCCGTCGCGAGGTCCCCCACGTGCCAGGTGACGCCGTCGTCCTCGCGCGGCCTGCGGCTGAGCCCGTGGACGTCGGCGCCCTCGCGCACCAGCTCCCGCACCAGGGGGGTGCCCAGGGTTCCGGACGCGCCGGTCACGACGATCATCATGTTCTCCTCTCGGCGGCTTGCTGAGAGGAGAACCGGACAGTCCTCAGGAATGTGACAGCCGACGGCCCAGCAAGCGAAGTTTCTCGGGATTCATCACCGTCCACAGCCCGGTGATGCCTTCGGCGCCGAACTCGACGACCGTGACCGTGAAGAGCTCCCCGTCCCGCAGGGCGGCCAGCGCGAACTCCCCGTTGAGCCCGGTGAAGACGAACTCCGCGCCTTCCAGCCGCCGCAGGATCCCCCGGAGGTACCGCAGCACCTTCTCCCGCCCGGTGATCGGCCGCAGCGCCGCCCGCACCCGTCCGCCGCCGTCCGCCCAGGCGGTGACGTCGGCGGCGAAGAACGAGGTCAGCCCGGCCATGTTCCCTTCGAGCGCCGCCTCCAGGAACCGCTCCACGAGCCGCTGCTGCTCCTCGGCCGAAGGCGTGAACCGCGCACGGTCCCCCAGCCGCCGCCGCGCCCGGCTGTGCAGCTGCCGCGCGTTGGCGTCCGTGAGGTCGAGGAACCCCGCGATCTCCTGGTGCGAGTACCCGAACGCCTCTTTGAGCACGAACACTGCGCGCTCCGCCGACGTGAGCCGCTCCATCAGCGTCAGCAGCGCGTAGGAGACGGTGTCCCGCAGCTCCACGGGGTCATCGTCGGTGAAGACGGGTTCGGGCAGCCACGGCCCGGTGTACGCCTCCCGCCGCACCCGCGCGGAGCCCAGCTCGTTCAGGCAGAGGTTGCTCACCACCTTGGTGAGCCACGCCTCGGGGTTCGCGACGTCCACGGCCCGGGCCCACCGGAAGTACGCGTCCTGGACGAGGTCCTCGGCGTCCTGCCGCGACCCGAGCATCCGGTAGGCGAGCGCGGTCAGCCGGGGCCGCTGCAGCTCGAACACCTCGTCGGCATCGTCCACGCCGCTCACCCTAATACGGTCTGACACGGCGGCGACGGCCCCACCCGAGGCGGTACCGTCGCCGCGGGCGGCCGGTGTGTCCGTCGCTCATCGCGGGAACCCGGGTGGACGGATGTCAAGAACGCTCCGCCCGCTCCGACCTCTCTGTGAGGGGCCCGCGGCGGCGCCCGAAGAGGACATCCGAAGCGGAGGAGCGGACATGTCGCGCAACACCGAGACCGTCAACGCCTACCTGGACGGTTTCCGGAGGAACGATCACGAGCGGATCCTGTCGTGCCTGACCGACGACATCGAGTGGACGGTCTTCGGCGCCTTCCACCTGACCGGTAAGGACGCCTACGACCGGGCCATCGACGGCCCGCCCGGCCTCATCGACCCGCCCCGCCTGGAGGTCGTGCGCATGGTCGAGCAGGACGACGTCGTCATGGCGGAGCTCACCGGGACGGTGCGGCGGGCCGAGGGCGGGGAGATGCGCATGTCCATGGCGGAGGTGTTCGTCATGCGCGACGGCAAGATCGCCGAGCGCCGCGCCTGGGTGGTCGAGCTGAAGGAGAACGACCACCGCTGAGGCGCGGGGCGGTCAGGGGAGGGAGAGGCGGATGATCTTCTTCCAGGTGGAGGTGATCTGGCGGGGGAGGGTGTCGGTGTTGTAGGGGAGGTCGTACTTCTCGCAGAGGGCGCGGACGCGGGGGGCGACCTCGGCGTAGCGGTTGCTGGGCAGGTCGGGGTAGACGTGGTGCTCGATCTGGTGGCTGAGGTTGCCGGTGGCCAGGTGCATGAGGGGGCCGCCGGAGATGTTGGCGGAGCCGAGGATCTGGCGGACGTACCACTCGCCCTTCGTCTCGGTCTTCAGGCGGCTGGGCGGGAAGACCTCGGCGCCGTCGGGGAAGTGGCCGCAGAAGATGACCAGGTTGGACCAGACGTTGCGGACGATGTTGGCGGTGAGGTTCGCGGCGAGGACGGGCAGGGCGGCGCCGGTCGGCAGGGCCAGCAGGGGGAAGGCCACGTAGTCCTTCAGGACCTGCCTGCGCACCTTGCGGCCGATGGCCCTGAGCTGGGCGCGGGTCTCCGAGCGGGGCTTGCTGCCGTTGCGGACGTTCTCGATCTCCAGGTCGTGCAGCGCGACGCCGTACTCGAAGAACATCGCCAGCAGGGCGGCGTAGACGGGCTGGCCCAGGCGCCAGGGCGACCAGCGCTGCTCGGGCGTCATGCGCAGGACGGCGTAGCCGAGGTCGCGGTCCTTGCCGAGGATGTTGGTGTAGGTGTGGTGGACGTAGTTGTGGGAGTGCTTCCACTGCTCGGCGGGCGAGGTGTTGTCCCACTCCCAGGTGGTGGAGTGGATCTTCGGGTCGCGCATCCAGTCCCACTGGCCGTGCATGACGTTGTGCCCGATCTCCATGTTCTCCAGGATCTTGGACGCCGACAGCGCGGCCGTCCCGGCGATCCAGGCGGGCGGGAACCAGCCGGCGAACAGGATGGCGCGGCCGCTGAGCTCCAGGCCGCGCTGCAGCTTGATGACGTTGCGGATGTAGCGGGCGTCCTTCTCCCCGCGGGAGGCCAGCAGCTCCTCGCGGATCGCCTCCAGCTCGGCGCCGATGGCCTCGATGTCCTCGGGGGTGAGGTGGGCGGTGGACGGGGTGAGCGGACGGGTGGGCAGGGTGGCGGTGCTCATGGCGTCGTCCTTTCGTCAGAGGTCGATGTCGCAGGGACCGGCGGGGGCGGAGACGCACGTCTGCACGAGGTCGCCCGGATCGCCGTGGACCTGCCCGTTGCGCAGGTCGCGGACCTTGCCCGAGGTGAGCTTCCCGACGCAGCTGAAGCAGATCCCCATGCGGCAGCCGCTGGGCAGCAGCGCCCCGGCTGCCTCTCCGGCGTCGAGGATCGGTCCAGAGGTCTCGGCGGTGACGCCGCTGCGGGTGAAGGTGACCTCGCCACCCTCCCCGACGACCGTTGAGACGAGCCGGAACCGCTCGGTCTTGACGGACGGGAAGTGCTCCTCGAGCGCCCGCAGCATCTCCTCGGGGCCGCAGGCGTAGATCTGGCGCTCGTCCAGGTCGGGGACGAGCGCTTCGAGCATGGACGGCTCCAGCCGTCCTTCCTTGCGGGTGTGCCGTTCGATGAACCGGAGGCCGTCCATGCGGCGCAGCTCCGGCCCGAAGATGACGGACGGCTTCGACGGCGCGCTGTGGACGAGCACCGCGTCGCGCACTCCTGCGCGGAGCATGGCCATCACGGGGGTGATGCCGCTGCCGGCCGTCACGAACAGCGGCCTGCCCTGCTCGGGCGGCAGGACGAAGTCGCCTTCGGGCTCGCCCAGGGCCACGATCGTGCCGGGCCGGGTGCGGTGGACCAGGTGGTCCGACACCAGCCCCTGGGCCTTCACGGTGATCTGCAGGGTGCCGGGCCCGCCGGAGAGGGAGTAGCTGCGCCAGTGCCGCACTCCGTCGATGTCGACGCCGACGCGCATCCACTGGCCGGGCCGGTGCTCCCGCAGGCCGATGCCGGGCCGGACGGTCAGGGTGGCGGTGTCGGCGGTCTCCCGCCGGACGGCCGTGATCCTGCCGTGCGGCTCGCTGGTCGACCACAGGGGGTTGACCAGGCTCAGGTAGTCCTCGGGCAGCAGCGGGGTGGTGAGGGTGGACAGGACGCGGGTCAGGACGGTCATCGAAGCCTCCCAGAAACTTACGCTTACGTAACCGTAACCACGACTCCGGCGGATCCGTCACCCCCGCGGCCTGTGCGTTCTCTCACAGCCCGTCCCTAGACTGGCGCGATGCACAAGCGCCTTCCCGCGGCGGTCTTCTGGTCCCTGCTGGCGGTCCTGGTCGTGCTGGGGGAGACGGCCAGCCTCATCGCCCACGGGCAGAAGGACCAGGTCGTCTATTTCACGAACCAGAGCAACGTCTACCTGGGGATCGTCGCGGCCCTCGCCGGATGGCGGCTATGGAGTGGAAGACGAGAGTTGCCCGCTCCCGTACTCACCTCGGCCATATTGTTCATCTGCATCACCGGGCTCGTTTACAACGTCGTCCTGGCGCCCACCGCCGGGCCCAAGCACGGATACGCCGCCTTCAGCAACGCCGTTCTGCACGTCGCGACCCCTCTTCTGGGGCTGCTGGGCTGGCTGGTGTTCACCAGGCACGGGTCCCTGCGCTACGTTCACGCGCTTCTCTGGCTCATCTACCCGCTGGGGTACTTCGCCTTCGCGATCGTCCGTGGGCTCTTCGTCACATCCGGGGCACTGCGCTACCCGTATCCGTTCCTGGACGTGGTGGAACTCGGCTACGCCGGGGTGGCGGTGAACGCTGTCACCTACGCCACACTGTTCTTCCTCCTCGGCGCGATCCTCGTGACAGCGGACCGGCTGCTCGGCAGGATCGGGAGTCCGGTCCCTGGCGGATCGGGACATGCGGACACTAACGTTCCCTGCGTTACCCCGATGCCGAAGAGGTGAAGAAATGCGCAGGCTCGCTCTCTCCGTTGCCGCGCTCGCGGTGGTCGCGAGCGGCCTCACCGCCTGCTCCGACAAGTCGGACCGCTGGTGCGAACATGACGCCACCGACACCGTCGTGGCCAACAGCTTCTGCGAGAAGAACACTCCGGGCTACGAGTGGGAGGACGACTCCTCCGGCAAGAAGAAGAAGAAAAAGACGACCTCCAAGAAGGTGCACAAGTAGGCGATGGCCCCCGCCTCGTCGCGCGCGAGGCGGGGGCCGTGGACGCGGCGCCCGTCAGAGGAGCGGGCAGTTGCCGATCATCAACTTGCCGGCGAACCGGTCGGCGATCCAGTCGGTGACGTCCTTCTTGGCCATGCCGTCGGTCAGCAGGTGCTCACCGGCGTAGCTGTTCTTGAACCTGGTGGGGATGCCCGCCTTGCAGTACAGCCGCCGCGTCTCCTCCTGGGTCTCCACCGGGATGATCTCCTCCAGCGCGCCCCGGTACTGGAACGTCGGGAAGTCGATCTTCCACTTGGCGCCGGACCAGCGGCCGCCGATGCCGACGCCCAGCTTCTGCTCCTCGACCGCCTGGCCCCACGAGAGGCCGGCGGCGTCCTTCAGCTGGTAGAGCTGGTCGAGGGTGTACTTCTGGGTGGTGAAGCTCTCGACCTTCTTGCCGAGGAACGCGCCGAGCGTGCCGAACAGGCAGTTCTCCTTGACGTCCTGGACGGCCTTGCGGCCCGTGTCGTTCATCAGCTCGTCGAACGGGAGCGTCGGGTAGGCCTCGTGCAGGCCGACGACCGCGTCGGCGAGGAAGCCGGCGAAGGGGCCGCCGTTCAGCTTCGCCGCGGTCATCTTCAGGTCGCCCGGCACACCGCCCGCCGCGGCGCCGACGACCTTCAGCTCGGGCGCGTAGGAGGAGGCGACCTGCGCCGCCCACAGCGAGGCGGCGCCGCCCTCGGAGTAGCCGGAGACGGCGACCTGGCCCTGCGCGTCCAGCGTGCCGCCGGGGATCTGCCGCGAGGCGCGGACGATGTCCAGCAGGGAGTGCCCGGCGTTCTGGCCGATCATGTACGTGTGGACGCCGCCGTCGGTGTAGCCCATGCCGTCGGTGGCGGCCACGGCGAAACCGGCCTTGAGGAACTCGGCGATCTGGTCGCCCTCGTAGGCGTCCTGGTAGGCGCCGGTCATCTGCTTGGAGAAGGCGCACTGAGGGCCCGATCCGAGCGTGCCTGGGTTGAACGCGACGGTCGGTCGGCGCGCGCTCTTGGTCCAGGCGGCGGTGGGGATCGCCACGAAGCCCGTCACCGGCACCTTCTTCCCCCGCAGGTCGGAGGAGACGTAACGCACCTGGTATGCCTTCATCGGGATCTTGCCGGGCACGTGCGGCAGCGTCACCTCGCGACAGGCGAGGAGCTCGCCGTTCGCTCCGGAGAGCGGCGCGGCGGGAGCGAAGATGTCGCCTTCGGAGGCGGTGCATCCGGCCGGGGCCGCGGCGGACGAACCCGGTGCCACCAGCGCGGACGCGGCCACCACGGCGGCGGCCAGAAGGGAGAGACGTTTCATGCGGACACTCCATGGGGGGTGGGAACCTGCCAAGGAATGTCCGTCAGGCGGTGGACGGAAGGTATGCGGACAGGGGAGAAAAACTCTCGCCCGCCTCGTTGCCGGATGAGTGGAACCGCTGGTGGCGGGGTGTTTATCAATTTCTGACAAAGCGCTGGATCCGCGGCATCATGACGCTGAGTTGCCCCTCGGCCACAGCGGTTCTACCGTCGCGAGCGTGACGCTGACGGAGAACCACGAGCTGGTGGCCGAACCCTGGCGGAACCTGCCCAGGGAGGAGGCCGAATGGATACGCCCGCACCTTCCGGACCTGCTCGAGATGATGGTCCAGGGCGTGCAGCGCCATGTCCCGGAGTACGCCCGGCCCGGCGACGCCGTCTACGAGGCGATCGTGACGCAGGCGGTCGAGTACGCGATCAACCATTTCGTGGCGATGATCGCCGACCCTGAGGTCTCCTGGAAGGACGTCCACCAGGTCTATTTCGACGTCGGCTACGGCGAGGCCGTCGAAGGACGGAGCCTGGAGCACCTGCAGAACGCGATGCGGGTGACCTCTCGGATCGCCTGGCGCCATCTGGCGGTGGAGGCCGAGCGGCTCGGCAAGTCCCACACGCTCGTCAGGCTGCTCGCCGAGGCGAACTTCGCCTTCCTCGACGAGCTCGCCTCGGCCGCCGCGCACGGCTACGCCAGGGCGCGAGAGAAGGCGGCCGGCGAACGGGAGCAGCGCCGGGGGCGGCTGCTCAGCCTGCTGCTCGTCGATCCACCGGCGGCTCCCGAGGTGCTCAGGGAGCAGTCGGCGCTGGCCGGGTGGCCGCTGCCGCAGCGCCTCGCGGTGGTCGTGCTGCTGCCCCGCCAGGGCGGCGAGGGCCCGGCCGGGCTGCCGCCGCACCTGCTGAGCGGGCACGAGCAGGGCGTCCTCTGCCTGGTGGTGCCCGATCCCGACGGCCCCGGACGCGTGGACGAGCTGGCGGCCAACCTCGCCGGCTGGACCGGCGCGATGGGCCCGTCCGTGTCGGCCGACCGGGCCGGGACGTCGCTGCGGTGGGCGCGCAGCACCCTGGAGCTCATCACGTCCGGGGTGGTCGCGGGCCGCGCCACCCGCAAAGCCGGTTTCCTCGTCCGGGCCGAGGACCACTTCCCCGAGCTGCTGCTGCAGGAGGGCCGCGAACTGGCCTCACTGGTGGCCGCGCGCCGGTTCGCCCCGCTGGCCGAGGCGGGGGAGAAGCAGGGGCTGCGGCTGGCCGTCACCCTGCTGGAGTGCCTGAAGAACGGCTTCAACGCCACCGGCGCCGCCGCCGGGCTGTGCGTGCATCCGCAGACCGTCCGGTACCGGCTGGGGCAGCTGCAGGAGGTCCTCGGCTTCGACTTCGAGGACCCCGAGGTCAGGCTGGAGCTGATGCTGCTGCTGCAGATGTGGATCAGAGAGGTGGGGAAGGGCGGAGAAATCAGCGTTTAGACTCCCCGGCATGCGTACCGTCGCCCCCCTCGTCCTGGCGGTGCTCGCCACCGCTCTGTCCGTTCCGGCGCCCGCCCACGCGGCGGGACCGCTGACCGTCCGTGCCGGGAAGGCGTACGGGAACCCCGTCATCGTGCCCGGCAAGAAGACGAAGGTGCAGGTGAAGGTCGCCGTCACCGGCACGCGGATCACCGATGTCGATGTCACCCTCGAACGGGTGGGAGGCGGCGGGTTCGCCCTGGTCAGCGATCTGAAGCGGGTCTCGGGGACCGCGGGGGACGGCGTCTGGCGGGGAACGGCCGAGCTCGACAAGGGCGACTGGGGCGGCCGCTACACGCTGGAGGTCGCCGCCACGGACGGGACCTCCAAGGACGCCTACTACAAGTTCCAGTCCAGGGCGTTCAAGAACGCGTTGACGGTCCGCCGCGCCGCCAGGCTGAACGTGGCGGCCACGCCCGGCACCGTCCGCAAGGGCGCGAAGATCAAGGTCCAGGGCCGGTTGACGGCACTGGGGAAGAAGGGCGAGTTCGCGCCTCTGAAGCGGCAGGCGATCGAGATCTGGTTCAAGCCCAAGGGGAAGAAGAAAGGCGTCCGGATAGCGGTCGTCAAGACCAACGCGAAGGGCCGCTACTCGCGTCTGTTCACCGCGAAGAAGGACGGCACCGTCGCGGCCAGGTACAAGGGCACCGAGGTGTGGCAGAAGAAGGTGACGGGTTGGAAGCCGATCGACGTACGCTGAAGCCCATGCTGACGTTGATGGCCGTACACGCCCACCCGGACGACGAAGTGATCAGTACCGGCGGGGTGCTCGCCAAGGCCGCCGCCGCCGGGATCCGCACGGTGCTGGTGACCTGCACCAACGGCGAGCAGGGCGACGCCCCGGGCGGGGTGAAGCCGGGAGAGCCGGGCCACGACCCCGCGGAGGTCCGCGCCCTGCGGCTCGGGGAGCTGGAGAAGTCCGCGGAGCTGCTCGGCATCGAGCATGTGGAACTGCTGGGCTACGCCGATTCCGGAATGGAGGGCTGGGAGGCGAACAAGGCCGCGGACTCCTTCGCCAACGTCGATTTCGACACGGCCGTGGGCAGGCTCGCGGAACTGATGGAGAAGTACCGGCCGCAGGTGGTCGTCACCTATGACGAGAACGGCGGCTACGGGCACCCCGACCACATCCAGGCGCACCGGATCGCGGTCGCGGCCACCGAGAGGACCGGTATCCCGGACAAGCTCTACTACACGGCCGTCCCCCAGTCGGGTTTCCAGGCGATGTTCGACTACCTCGAGTCCAGCGGCCTGGCCGAGGAGATGGGCATGACGGAGCCGCTGGACTTCGGCGTCTCCGACGAGGTCATCACCACGACGGTCGACGTCGCGGAGTACGCGGACACCAAGGTCAAGGCGCTGCAGGCGCACGCCAGCCAGACCGACAGCATCTTCCTGCTGATGCTTCCCGAGGAGGCGAAGCCGCTGGTCTTCGGCGCGGAGTCGTTCATCCGGGTCCGCGGAGAAGGCCCGGAAAAAGAGGACGATCTGTTCACCGGTCTCCGCTGAGACTTGCTATATTCGCCCCCAGGTCATGAGTGCCAGCGTCAAGCCCCGGCTTGCTGGCCGCCAACCCTCCTTCCGCGGCGGGGTGGTCCGGGTGACGACCCGGCCGGGCGCGAAGGGTGTCCGGCAAGCGCGGATCCCACCTGACACGGTCCGGGGTCCCCGGAACCCTGGAGGCTGGGTCATGTCCGTTCTCACCTGCATTCCGAAGGTCGTCGGCGCTGACAGCCCGGTGCCCGTGCCGACGGGTCTCCTGCCGTACGCGAACTTCGACTACGCCGCTTCGGCGCCGTGTCTGGAGAGCGTGCAGGAGGCCGTCACACGGGCGCTTCCGTACTACAGCAGCGTGCACCGGGGCGCCGGATACGCCTCGCAGGTCACGACACGGGCCTACGAGGAGGCGCGGGAGAGCGTCCGCGCGTTCCTCGGCGGACCGCAGGCCGTCGTCTTCACCCGCAACACCACCGACTCGTTCAACCTGCTGGCGCGGGCGCTTCCCGCTCCGACGTCCGTGGTGGTGTTCGAGTCCGAGCACCACGCCACGCAGCTGCCGTGGCGTGGTGCCGTGCGGCTGCCCGTCCCGGCGAGTCCGATCGAGGCGCTGCGGGCGGCCGACGCGGCGTTGAAGGCCTGCCCGCAGGGGCCGCGCCTGCTCGTCGTCACGGCGGCTTCGAACGTGACGGGTGAGTTGTGGCCCGTCCACGAGCTCGCCGACGTGGCGCACCGCAACGGCGCGCGGATCGCCGTGGACGCCGCCCAGCTCGCCCCGCACCGTCCGCTGGACGCGAGCGACCTCGACTACGTCGCCCTGTCGGGCCACAAGCTGTACGCCCCGTTCGGCGCGGGCGTCCTCGCCGGCCGTGCGGACTGGCTGCGGGCCGCGGACCCGTACCTGAAGGGCGGCGGGGCGAGCCGGAAGGTCGGCTCGGGAGGCCGCGTCGAATGGGCCTCGGACGCCGAGCAGCGCCACGAGGCGGGGACGCCGAACGTGCTCGGAGCGATCGCCCTGGCCGCCGCCTGCACGGCGCTCACCGGCTGGGATGACCTGGTCGCCGAGGAGGAGCGGCTGCTCGGCAGGCTTCGCGCCGGCCTCGCGGAGCTTCCGGAGGTGCGCGAACTGTCGTTGTGGGGGGCCGACCACCCGCGTGTCGGCATCGTCTCCTTCACCGTGGCCGGGCATCCTGCGCGTTCCGTGGCGGAGTACCTCTCGAACGAGCACGGCATCGGCGTCCGTGACGGGAAATTCTGCGCGCATCCGCTCGTCCGCCACCTCGTCGGAGGCACCGGAAGGGCGGAGGGCTGCACCGACCCGGACGCCACCGCGGTGCGGGCGAGCATCGGCCTCGGCACCACGGACGAACACGTCGACCGGCTCATCGCGGCATTGCGAGCGCTCACAGAACAGACCTGAAGTCGACCTTGCCCGCGCCCGTCCGCCGTACCACTATGAGACGGCATGAGCAGCGCTTGATCACGGATGTTCCGAGAGCGGGGTGGGCCGGTGCGTGCCGAAGTGAACGTCGAGTGGCCCGAAGAACCGCTGCCCGCCCTCGGCGATCCGGAGGGGCTGCCCCCGGAGCGGCTGATGGGCGAGCTCGCCTCGTTGTGGCCGCTGCTCTCGGAGAGCGTCATGCGGACGGGGCCCGGCTTCCTGTGGCCGGGCTCGCTGCGCTGGGGGCCGGATCAGGGCTGGCAGATCCTGTGCGTTCCGCCGTACGGGATGGGGGAGGAGCCCGTCCCGGAGACGCCCGGCGCGCGGGCGCGTGACGTCTGGTCGGTGATCTGCGGGCTCGTCAAGCTCGCCGTCGGACGCGCGCCGCGCGATCTCACGGACACCCTGATGCTGCTGGAACTGCACGCGGGACGGGCTCCGCACGGCTTGGACGCGGTGGTGCGCGCGCTGCTGGCGGGCAACGATCCGGGCGGCGTGGTGGCGGCGGTGACCCGCCCGTGGGACGAGGGCGTCTCGGTACAGCTCGCCGCCGAGACCGCGGTGGGGTCGCGGAAGGCCAAAGGCGACCCCGAGTGGGACAACGAGGACGCGTTCACCGCCGTCCGCAGTGTGGACGACGTGGTCGCGCTGGCCGTCTGCGACGGGGTGACGGGGCCCGGGGACGGGTCGGGGGCCCGCGCGGCACGGGCGGCCGTCACCGCGCTGCAGGAGTACTTCACCACCGGGTACGACCTGGAAGAGGCACTGGACGCGGCGGAGGCGGCCGTGGTCGGCCAGGGCAGGGGAGCCTCCACGGCCCTGCTCGCGGCGATCCGCCCGGACGGGAGGACGGCGCTGCTGTCGGTGGGGGACAGCCCGGCGTGGCTGGTGCGGATGCTGCCGTTCGGCGGGCGGACGGCCTTCCGCCTCAACCCCGACCAGACGGTGCTCGCCGAGTCCCTGCTCACCGACCCTTCGGCGACGATGGGCGGCTCCATCCTGCTGGGCAACCTCGGCGGGTACGCCGACCAGCCCTTCCTCGCGGAGCTGCAGACGGTGCCCGGCGACATGCTCGTGCTGCTCAGCGACGGCGCGGCCCTCGGCGAGGAGGACTGGTTCGCCGGCGACCTCGTGGATCTGGCGGGCCTGCACCAGTCGGCCGCGGCGCTGGCCGCCGCGCTGGTCGGCAGGGCCGAGCGCCTCGGCGGCCTGGACAACGCCACCGCCCTGGTCGCCGAGATCCGTCCTGCGGGCCGTTAGAGCACGACCCGAGGCAGCTGCGGGGGCTTCGGACGCTTCTTCCACTCCCGGGGGTAGCCGAGCGAGACCTCCTCGAAGCGCACGCCGTCGTAGCGGGTCTCGCGCGGGATGTGCAGGTGCCCGTAGATCATCGCCTTGACGTTGAAGCGGCGGTGCCAGTCGGCGGTGGCCGTCGTCCCGCACCACTGCGCGAACTCCGGGTACCACAGGACGTCCGTGGGGTCGCGGACCAGCGGGTAGTGGTTGACCAGGACGAGCGGGACGTCCGTGTCGCAGGCGGCCAGCCGCCGCTCGGTGAGCGCCACGCGGGCCGCGCACCACGCCTCGCGGCTCGGGTACGGGTCGGGGTGCAGCAGCCGCTCGTCGGTGCAGACGACGCCCGTCTCCATCGCGTACGCGAGCCCTTCCTCCCGGGTCGTGCAGCCGGGAGGCAGGAAGGAGTAGTCGTACAGGAGGAAGAGGGGCGCGATGCGGACGGGCCCTCCCTCCCCCTCCCACAGCGGGTACGGGTCTTCGGGGGTGAGCACTCCCAGCCGTCTGCACAGCTCGACGAGGTGCTCATAACGCGCCACTCCGCGCAGGCCGTCCGCGCCGTCCCGGACCGTCCACAGCTCGTGGTTGCCGGGGACCCAGACGACCCGCGCGAACCTCTCCGCCAGGAGGGAGAGCGCCCATTCGATGTCCGAGACCTTGTCGGCCACGTCCCCGGCGACGATCAGCCAGTCGTCCGGCGTCGTCGGCGTCAGTTTCGCGGTGATCTCCCGGTTCTCCTTGTAGGAGACGTGGAGGTCGCTCACCGCCAGCAGCTTCGGCGTCACCCGTCCATGATGCGGCACGGTGCCCGCTTCCCCAACGGAAGGGGGCCTCCGGGAGAAAAAGTCGATCTCTGTGTCAGGTGATCCAACTTCGCGGCGGCCGTGGCGCTTGAGTCGGGAAACGAAAGTTCCCCGCTGCAGATGCTGGAGTCACCGATGAAGCGCGAAACCGGGTGCGCACTGGTCCTGGCCGCCGTGATCGCCGTCCCGCTGGGCGCCGTCCCCGCGCAGGCCGAGCCCGCGGCGGAGCGCCGCGCCCCGTCCATCCGCGTCACGCCGAGCCCCGCGCTGATCCGCGCCGATCGCGCCACCTGGCTCGACGTCTCCCTGGACTTCGAAGGACCGCGCGACTTCTTCGACGACACCGTGCTGGTGGAGATGAAGGCCAACCGCGGCATCGGCTACAACTACCTCAACCTCACCGACCCCGAGAACGACGGGGTGTGGACCGGCCGCGTCAAGTTCGACGCCTTCAACGCGGTGCCCGGGACCTGGCGGGTGGAGTCGTCGGCGATCGACGAGGCGACCGGGGACAACGTCGAGGGGCCGACCGGGACGTTCTCCTTCCGGGCCGCCACCCGGCTCGCCCTGTCGGTCAAGCCCAAGGCCGTGCGCAAGGGCGGGAAGCTGAAGGTCGGCGGAGGGCTCCAGGGCGTGGCGGTGGCCGGCGGCTACGAGGGGCTCGCCCGGCGGCCGGTGCAGATCTACTACCGGCCCGCGGGCAAGGCGAAGTGGACGCTGGCGGCCAAGGTGCGGACCAACGGCTCGGGCCGGTTCACCAAGGTCTTCCGGCCGAAGAAGAGCGGTGCGCTGCGGCTGGTGTGGCCGGGCAACGGGAGCCACGCACCCGCGAAGTCCAAGATCATAAGCTTCCGGGTGAGGTGACCGGCTCCGGGTCTTCTCTGGGTTTGCGTCGATTTGGTGGGTGGCCTGGCTTACGGGGAGCGGGCGTCGGGCACGCCTAGGGCACATCCAAGATCGATGAAGGGGTTCGTAGCATGCTCAAAATGATGCACCAGAAGGGTGTCACCTCGCAGATGCTCTTCACCGCGGGATTCGCGTCGATCGGGCTGTCTTTCGCATCCTGGATGCTGTCCAAGAAGGCGGAGGCCGCGGGGATCGATCGGGCCGACCGCTGGGGGATCTTCATCGGGGAGTGGGCGCCGACCTTCTTCGCGCTGGGTACCGCCATGCGGATGGAGGAGCACTGGCGCGGCACGGACGTGGAGGAGATGTACGAGCAGCGGGAGACCATGCGCACCGGCAGCGCCATGCCGGTCGGCTGATCCCGGCCGCCAGGCGCGCGGCCCCGTCCCGGTGCGACCGGGACGGGGCCCTCGGCGTTCATGGCGTACAGGACGTACAGGGCGTTCAGGAGTGGACGATCGCCACGGGGCCCCGGGCCTGCTGGAGCACCGCGTGGCTGACCGAGCCCAGGCGCAGCCCGGAGAACCCGCCGTGGCCGCGGGCGCCCACGACCAGCAGGGCGGCGCGCACGGTCGCGGCCGACAGCGCCTCGGTGGGCGTACGGCCCTGGACGACCTGCTCGACGACGGGCACGGTCGGGAACTTGCTCTTCCAGGGGGCCAGGGACTCCACGAGGATCCGCATGCCCTCCTGGTCGACGGACACCTCGCTGTAGGAGGCGGGGCGGGTGGCGCGCGGCGCGGCCGAGTGCTGCTCCCAGACGTGGAGGGCGCGCACCCCGACCTGGCGCATGGCCGCCTCCTCCAGCGCGAACTCGGCGGCGTACATGGCGGGCTCGGAGCCGTCCAGCCCGACGACGATCTCGGCGTACCGGGGTTCGGGGTCGGTGTGGTGGGGCACCACGACCACCGGGCAGGAGGCGTGCTCGGCCACCTGGCGGCTCACCGAGCCGAGCATGATGCCGCTGAACGCGCCGGTCCCCCGGGAGGCGACCGCCAGGAGGACGGCGTCGTGCGCCTCGTCCAGCAGGGTGCGGGGCACGTGGCCGATGCCGAGGCGGGTGGAGACGTCCACGTCGGGCGCGCGTGCGCGGGCGCGCTCCTCGGCGAGCTCCAGGACGCGCAGGGCCGCGGCCTCGGGCCGGGCGGCGTCCAGGCCGGGTTCGGGCGGCGCGCCCGCGCTGTACTCCCAGCGCAGGGCGATGTGCACGATCCGCAGCGGCGCCCGCCGGAACCGCGCCTCGTCGGCCGCCCAGTCCACGGCCTGGAGGGCTTCGGACGAGCCGTCCACGCCCACCACGATGGGCTGAGTCATGTCCGCACCCCCGTCACCGGATAGCCGCTTCGTACCGGATCCCTACCCGTAACGCAGGGTTATCACCCTTTTGGGGTGATCATCGTTATTGACGAAAGTTGTAATGATCTTGGGTGATCTTGAATAGGATGCCCGGCATGAGCGCGGAGGACGGCGAGAGAAGGCTGGCGGGCCGCTACCTCCTGCTCGAGGCCCTGGGCAGCGGCGGCATGGGCACCGTCTGGCGGGCCAGGGACGAGACGCTCGGCCGCGAGGTGGCGGTCAAGGAGCTGCGGTTCGACGCCGAGTACGACGACGCCCGGCGCGCGGAGGCCTGCACCCGCGCGGTCCGCGAGGCCCAGGCCTCGGCGCGGCTGCGGCACCCCGGCATCATCACCGTCCACGACGCCTTCGTCGAGGACGGCCGCCCGTGGATCATCATGCAGATCCTGGACGGCGCCTCCCTCGACCGGGTCCTGGAGCGGCAGGGGCCGCTGCCGGTCGAGCAGGTCGCGCGGATCGGCGCGGAAGTGCTGGCCGCGCTGGAGGCCGCGCACGCCGAGGGCATCCTGCACCGCGACATCAAGCCCGCGAACATCTTCCTGACCTCGGACGGGCGGGCGGTCCTCACCGACTTCGGCATCGCGACCGTCGAGGGCCAGGCGACGATCACCCGTTCGGGCATGCTGGTCGGCTCGCCCGGACACATCGCGCCCGAGCGGCTGCGCGGCGAGAAGGCGGGCCCGCAGTCGGACCTGTGGTCGCTGGCCGGCACCCTCTACCGGCTGGTCGAGGGGCGCGCGCCCTTCCCCGGCGACAGCCACGTCGCGGTGCTGGCCGCGGTGCTCACCCGCGATCCCGTCCCGCCCGTGCGGGCCGGCGAGCTGGGGCCGCTGCTCGTCCACACGCTCGCCCGCGACCCCCTGGCCCGGCCCGAGCCGTCCGTGGTCCGGCGCGCCCTGGAACGGGTCGCCGCCGGAGAGGCCACGGGGGAGATCAGGCTTCCCGCCGCTCCGCCGCGGGCGCCGGCCGAGGCGCCCACCGTCCCCGCCCCGCTGCGCAGGCCCGGGCGGAGCCGTCAGCCGTTCCTGGCGGGCGCGGTGGTCACGGCCGCGGTGCTCGCGCTCGTCGCCGCCGTCGTCGTGGCGACCGACGAACGCTCCCCGGCCGTCGTGGCGGGCGGTACGCCGACGTCCTCCGCGCCGGTCACGTCCTCGGCGCCCGCCGCGCCCGCCACACCTGCCGCACCCGAGAACGAGGCGAGGTTCACCGTGCCGGTGGACTTCTGCTCGCTGGTCCCGGTGGAGCGGATACGGGAGATCATCCCGAACTATCCCCGCGCCGAGGGCCGGCCGTCCGGCGACTCCATCACCGCGGCCTGCTCCTGGGACGCGCCGGGATCGGGCGTCTCGGTGGAGGTCCAGACGAACACCGACGGCCGCGACCCCTGGTCGGGGACCTCGCCGAGCCAGGCCCGTGACCTCTACCTGTTCTGGCTCCGCGCCAGGGAGGACGGAAGCGACAAGATCATCTGGCACTACGACAACATCGGCGGCGAGCAGATGACCTCCGGACCGTCCTCCAAGGCCGAGAAGGTGGCGGACCTGGGCGAGGAGGCCTTCGTCTACGACATCTACGGGCGGCTGGGCGCGCAGATGAGCAAGGCGTACGTCAGGGTCAGCAATCTCGTCTTCCACGTCACCTACGCGGACGTGACGAACGAGAAGGGCAAGCAGAAGATCCGCCAGAACGCGTTGCAGATGGCGCGCTGGGTGGCCGAGGCACTGGATAAGAGCTGACCGTGCAAGCGAAGATCGCCGGACGCTACGCCGTCCTCCACGGCCTGGGAGCGTACCTCCACCTCGCCTACGACGAGCGGACGGGCGGCCAGGTGTTCCTGCGCGAAGTGCCTCTCCCGCCGGAACTGGCCGAAGACGAGCGCCGCACGCTGGCCGAACACGTCATCCGGGAGGCCGCGGCGGCGAGCCGCGTCCGGCATCCGGCCATCGTCCCCGTCCTCGACGCCGTCCTGCACGAGGACAAGCCCTGGATCGTCACGCCGCCGATCCACGGGCAGCCGCTCGACGCCTTTCCCGGGACGCTCTCCCCGCAGCAGACGGCCGCGCTCGGCGTGGACCTGGCCGGCGCACTCGACGCCGCGCACACGCTGGGAGTACTGCACGGAGACGTGCAGCCGGCGAACGTCTGGCTGACTCCGGAAGGGCGGGGACTGCTCACCGGATTCGGTACAGGGGTGTCCGCCCGCTCCCAAGCCGCTTCCTCGATCGGCACGCCGGGTTTCGCCGCACCCGAGAAGACGACGAATCCGGCGCCGTCATCCGACCTGTGGTCACTCGGAGCCACCCTCTACCTCGCGGTCGAGGGCGTTCCGCCCTTCCCCGGAAACAGCCCCATGGAAGTGCTGAGCGCGGTGTTGTCGGCCGAGCCGCGCCCGCCGGAGAAGGCCGGCGACCTCGGCCCCGTCCTGCTGGCGCTGCTGGCCAAGGACCCCGCGCAGCGTCCCGTCGAAGTCGAGGACGACCTCGTACGCCTCGCCCGTCCCGCGTCGGGCGGGGACAAGGCGGTGGCGCTGCGCCCGAGGACGTTCGCGCTGCTGGCCGCGTGCTCCGCGGTGGTGATCGCGTCGGTGGCGGCGACCGCCACGGCGCTGATCACCGAACCGGAGACCCCGCCGACCTTCGAGAAGCTCACGGCCGCCACGGATCCCGGCAAGTTCAGCACGTCTCCCCGCGCCTGCGATCTGCTCACCGACGAGCAGGCGGAAGAACTCGTGCCGAAATTCCAACGGGAAGACCGCACGACCTCGGGGCAGTCGCTGGGCGCCCGCTGCCGGCTCAGTCCCTCCGGAAGGGACGGGCGATCCGTCGAAATCGAGCTCTCGCCCTACAAGCCGGGACCCCTCGGCAGCGGCCCTGAGACCGCCCGCGGGTTCCTGGCCGCTCTGAAGGCGGACGTCACCAGGGAAAGCTCGTCGAGCAGGACCGCCTCCCAGGTGCGGGACCTGCCGGAGGCGGGGGAGCAGGGCGTCGCCTACAACGAGCAGTGGACGGACGGCTCCCGCTCCATAGGACACGCGGCGGTCGCCGTCAGCAACCTCGTCGCCACCATCGAGTGCGGCGAGGAAGACGTCGCGGCGGCGGAGAAGGACCAGGTCACCCGGGAGCTGGCCTCCTGCGCGGAGAAGACGGCGGCCTGGGTCGGCGAGTCGCTGAAGCGGACGGGATGAGCCCGATGACGACACTGATGGGCCGCTACCGGCTGATGCAGCCGCTGGACGAGGCGCAGACCGCCTGGCGGGCGGTGGACGAGCTGCTGCAGCGCGACGTCATGGTGCGCCGGATCGCCGAGGAGGAACTGCCCGCCGTCCGTGTCGCGACGGCGCTGAGGCACCCCTCGGCCGTCATCGTCCACGACGTCGTCACCGAGGACGACGGGGCCTGGGCCGTCACCGAACCGGTCGAGATCTTCGAGACCGGGAGCGTGCTCGCGGAGGAGCAGGTCGCCGAACTCGGTCTGGAGCTGCTGGACGCGTTGACCGCGGCACACGCGCTGGGCGTGGTGCACGGAGGCGTCCAGCCTCCGGCGGTCGTACGGTCCACCGACGGGCGTATCAAGCTCCTGGGGTTCGGGATGAGCCGCCCGTACGGGGCGTACCTGCCGCCCGAAGCCGAACGGACGCCCGCTTCCGACCTGTGGGGGCTCGCCGCGACGCTCTCCACGATGCTCGAAGGCAGGTCGCCGTTCCCCACCGCGGAGGCGATCCGGTACGGGCAGGCCCTGCCTCCGGTGCGGGCTCCCCGGCTCGGGGGAGTGCTGCTGCCGCTGCTGCATCCGGATCCGACGGTACGGCCCAGTGCGTCACGGCTGCGCAGGGAGCTGAAAGCGTTCCTTCCGAAGAAGCGGAAGGCCGGTGAGCCGTGGCGCTTCCGTCCGCCGGTGCTCGGGCTGATGGCGGCCGCGCTCGCCCTCGTGGTCGTGCCCGTCACGGTCAACCTGGTGAAACCAGATCCGCCGCAGGGGAAGACGAAGGACTTCACGAGCCTGCCCGACCCCTGCGCGCTGCTGACGGGCGAGCAGGTGGAGCGGCTGGCCGTCCTGCCGAAGGAAGGGAAGCCGGGCGAGCGGGGCGTGTGCATGTGGAGTTCCGATCCGGGGCTGCCGAGCGGGCTGCGCTTCGACCTGCGGGTCGAGGTGGAGCTCAGCGACGACCCGCGCGGGAGGCTCTCCGGAGAGCGCAGGAGCGTGGGGTTCCTCGCGTCGGCGGACTCGGTGCCCGGCCTGGGCGAGGAGGCCTTCCTGAAGAAGGAGGCGTTCCAGAGCCTGAGCTCGAGAGGCGGGGGATTCACCCGGATGACCGTGTTCTTCCGGATGGGTGACGCGGTGGGGTCCATCGAGGTGCGGCGCAGCAGCAAGAGCGACGAGAAGGACGAAGAACGGGTGAAGAACGCCGCCCTCCAGGGCGCGTACTGGATGGCCGAGGCGATGCTCCGTGGCTGAGGGGACACTGCTGGCCGGACGGTACCGGCTGGAGAGCCGCCTCGGACAGGGCGGCATGGCCGACGTCTGGCGGGCGCGCGACGAGTTCCTCGGCCGGACCGTCGCGGTCAAGGAGGTGCGGCTGCCGTCCGGGCTCGACGCCGGGCAGCGCGCCGACTTCTGCGAACGCCTCCTGCGGGAGGCGCGCGCCGCCGCCGCTCTGCCGCACCCGTCCATCATCACGGTGCACGACGTGCTCCAGGCGGGCGACCGGCCGTGGATCGTGATGGACCTCATCAACGGGCCGTCCCTGGAGCACGTCCGGGTCGAACGGGGCCCGCTGCCGCCCGAGCGCGTCGCCGGGATCGGCCTGCAGCTGCTGGAGGCGCTGTGCCTGGCGCACGAACGCGGCATCCTGCACCGCGACGTGAAACCGGCGAACGTGCTGCTCAGCGGGGACCGGGCGATCCTCACCGACTTCGGCATCGCCACCCTCTCCGGCGACCACCGGCTGACCTCGACCGAGGGGATCATCGGCTCGCCCGGCTACATGGCTCCCGAACGGCTCCAGGACGGGCACGAGGCGGGGCCTTCGTCGGACCTGTGGTCGCTCGGCGCCACCCTGTACGCGCTCGTCGAGGGCCGCCGCCCGTTCGAGAAGCCCGACGCGCTGGCGATGCTCGGGGCCGTCCTGACCGAGGACGTGCCGCCGCCCCGGCTGGCCGGGCCGGTGCTCGGGCCCGTGCTCGTGGCGATGATGGACCGCCATCCGCACCGGAGGCCGGTGCCCGCGGAGATCCGGCGGGCCTTCGAGACGGTGGCGGGGGTGACTCCGTCCGCCCGTGCCCCTTCGGCCGTTCCCGGCGGGCATCCGTTCCTTCCCGGAGCCTCTCCGACCGTTCCGGGAATGCCGTCTCCCCGGCAACGAGGGTGGTTGCTGCCCGCCGGAGCCGGAGGGCTGGCCGTCTTGCTGCTGGCCGTCGCGGGGTACCTTCTCTTCCGGCCGGATGGGACCCCGCGGGAAGAAGCGCCCCCGTCATCTCCTGTCGCCGTGCCTTCCCCGAGTATCACCGCGGTACCCGGAGATCCCTGCACGCTGCTCACCTCTGAGCAGTCGAAAGAGCTGGTGGGCTCCTCCTCCGGCAGCCCGAATGACTCCATCACCTGCGTCTGGAGCGCCACGGAGGGCAGACTCCAGATCAAGGTACGGCTCCTGGAGCCACGGGGAGACAAGTCGGGGGAGGAACTCGCGAAGGACACCTTCGCGCTTCTGAAGCGTCAGGCCGCGGGTTCTTCGGGCGTCGGCTCCGATCCCGTCGTCACCGCCGTGGACTCCGCTCCCCGTGACCTGACGGGCCTGGGAGACGAGGCGTTCGCGAAGGAGACCAGCGTGAGCGGCACGTTCACCAGCGCCGAGTCCTTCGTCCAGGTGCGCTCGGGAAGACTCCTGCTGGAGATTCAGTACTACCTGACCGGGGTCTCGGAGGTGTCGGAGACCGTGCGGAGCGTCCCGGAACGCGCCGCCCGTCTGGCTTTGGAGAACCTCGGGCCCTGATGCGGCTCTGAGAAAAGTCGTTCTTGTGAAGCAGCAACCCTGATGGGGTGTGCGTCTCCTTCATGTGGAGAGCGAACACGTCATCCGGTGGAGTGCGGTGATCACAGGGGCGTCACCCGCGCTGCCCGCGTTCTACCGCGAGCACCAGACGGGGCTGGTCCGGCTGGCGATGATGCTCGTCGGCGACGAGGCGACCGCCGAGGACGTCGTCCAGGACGTGTTCGTCCGGCTCCACCGGAACGCGCCGGTGCTGCGGGACGAGCAGAAACTCCTCGCCTACGTGCGTTCTGCGGTGCTCAACGGCTGCCGGTCGGTGCTGCGGCGCCGGAAACTCATCCGCCGGCACGCCGAAAGGTATGAGCCTCCGGCCTGGTCGGCCGAGTCGCAGGCGATGCTCGGCGAGGACCATCGGGAAGTGATGCGCGCCCTGCACCGGCTGCCCCGGCGGCAGCGGGAGGTGCTGGTGCTGCGGTTCTACGCCGACCTGCCGGACGAGGAGATCGCCACGACGCTGCGGATCCGGCCCTCCACCGTCCGCTCCACCATGTCCCGTGCCCTGTCCGCCCTCGAACGAGAACTGGGGGACGCCTCATGAACGTCGAAGACCGGCTCAAGGCGGCCCTCCACGGGACCGCGGGACTGGTGGAGGACCGGCCTCGGCCGCTGCCCACCGCTGCCCGGAGGCGGAGGATTCCACGTTTCGTGCCCGTCTGGGCGGCGCTCATCGTCGCCCTCGTCATGCTGGGGCCGTTCGTCCTGCCGGACGGGGAGTCCAACGCGCCGATCCCCATGAGCTCGCCGAGCCTCGCCATCGGATCGGCACCGGAGATCTACGTGGCGATCTACGGTGCGACGAAGGAGCGGAAGTCACGCTTCGAGATCCGTTCGACCGCTACGGGAGAGCTACGGCAGGTCAACGAGGCGGGCAACGGGGAGAGCTTCGTGTCCATCGCCGCCATCCCGGATGACGGGAAGGAGGGGATCAGCTCCTTCTACCTTCTGACCCGCCTGGGCGCAGGCACCCTGCCCGGATGCACGAAGTACACGGTCTACGGCCTCCAGATCTCGGCCGATGCCGGTTTCAGCAGCTGGGGAGGGAGCACTGTCACGTTCGAGGCGGTGGACGGCACGCCCGCGAACCTGGCGACCACCCCGAAGGGCGACGAGATCGCCTACTCGTTCGAGGGCTGCGGCCGGAAGGTGATCGAGGGGGACACGGAACGCTACGTGGGCGGCGTCGGCGTGCCAGGGGTACCGCTGTTCGCGCACCACTGGGCGGGGGCCACCACGACTTGGAATGCGGGGGGCAAGGTGCTGAACCTCGCCTACTCGCCGGACGGGCACAGCCTGGCGATGTTCCGGCTGCGTGACGCCGAGGCCGGGAGGGAAGCGCAGAGAGAACTCCTGCTCATGCGGACGGCGAATCCCGACGACACCACCACGCTGCTGAGGTGGACGGAGGAATCGGGGATCCGGAAAGACGGTGCGGTCCGCCGGCCGATCAACGCGATGATCAGTCCCGACGGAAAGAAGGTCGTCGTCGTGTTCAGCGGGCCGGACGGCTCCGGCACGCGGCTGAGCGTCGCGGAACGCCCCATCGGCGGAAAGGGACTCTCCTTCAGAGAGCCGCTGACACCGGTCGTCGACCATCCCGTGGACGGGCCCGTCCTGGTGAAGCAGCACCCGTCAGGCCCGGAACTGCTCCTCCAGGCGGGTGCCACGACGCTCTTCCACGGCGGCAAGATCAAAGCCGTCATTCCTTCGATCGAGGAGACGCCCGCGGACATCGCCTGGTGATCTCTCGGCTTTCCTGATTCCGCACTTCGCGCGATCTCCTGGCTTTCGCGCGCCCGAAAACAGGGGGGAACGCATGTCGTCCGTCACGGAAATCCGCCCGACGGCCGGTCCGTCGACGCACGGATCACCGAACCGGACTCTCCGGCTGCTGGCGTTCGGGTGGCTCGTCCAGGCCGCGTTCCGGTTCGGGCTGGCGTGGCACCGGCTGGGCCCGACGGCCCATCCCGACGAGGCCGGATATCTCGTCGCGGCGCGGCTGCTGGCCGGCGGACCGGGTGCCGACCTGTCCGGGCACACCTTCTACCAGGGCGGCTACCCGCTGCTGCTCACCCCGGTCTTCTGGGCGACCGACGACCCCGTCCTGGCGTACCGGCTCGTCATGCTGGTCAACGCCCTGACCGGAGCGCTGGCCTTCCCCCTGGCGTACCTGGCGCTCAAACGGCTGGGGAACGCGAGCCTGCCTCTGGCCTGGGCGGCCGCGCTGCTGCCCGCCGTCGTCGTCTTCGGTCGGCACGCCCTGGCGGACGCGGTCCTCCCCGTGGTCGTCCTGGCCTGGCTGCTCGCGCTCGACCGCTTCCTCCGCGGCCGCGGCTCCGCGGTGCCCGCGAGCCTCCTCGCCTGCTTCGCCTGCGCGGTCCACTCCCGAGGCGCGATCGTCCTCGCCGTCCACGTCCTGGCCCTGCTCCTCGCGGTGCGGAAAGCGCGGCGTCCCGCGCTCACCGCCCTCGCCGTCACGGCTCTCGGCTACCTGGCGGTCGACCGCCTCAACGCCTTCCTGCTCGCGGAGCTCTACCCGTCCGGGTCGCTCGACCTCGGCGGCAACCTCCTCGACCGGCTCCTCGGCCTCGACGGCCAGGCGTGGGCGCTGTCCGGCGCGGCGGGCCAGATCTGGTACCTCATCACGTCCACCTGGGGCCTGGCGGGCGCGGGCCTGGTCGTGGTGGTCGCCGCGGCGCTGCGCCGCAACCCCATGGCCCTGGTCCTGTGCGCCGTCACCTTCGGCATCGCCTACGCCTCCATGGCCGCGCTCCCCGACGAGAACCGCGTCGGCAACTTCGCCTACGGCCGCTACCTGAGCTGCGTCGCCCTCGCCTACACGCTCGTCGGACTCCGCGCCCTCACCGACCACAGAGCCGTCCTCGGCGCGGTCGTGGTCCTGACCGCCACCGCCCAGACCGTCACGCTGTACGCGGGAGAACGGCTGGACAACGCGGTGTTCATCGCCTTCGACTTCCCCGAGGTCATCTTCCTGACCCGCGACCCCGACTCCCTGGAACTCGGCCTCGCCACCGCCTCGGCCACGGCCCTGCTCGCCGTCTTCGCCCTCGTCCGCCGCCCCGTCCTCGCCCTGGCGCTCATCAACCTGGTGGCCCTGTTCGACATCACGCTCCCCCTCCGAACGGAGCACAGCCCCGACCCGACCCTGCCGAAAGGCGGCGTCCTCACCGAACGAACCGTGCCCTGGCAGGCCAGAGCGGCCCTGTACCACCAGATCTCCTGGACGAAGATCGGCTGGTACGACCGAGGCCGGCCGATCCCGCCCGACGTGTGCACAATCCTCGTCCCCCGGCCGACCGGCACCCCCGTCGAGCGAACCTGGCCGGAGCACCCCCCGTCCTGGCGGGCGACCCCGGGCCCCACCGGCACCACCGCCTGGACGTGCCGCTGAAGAAAAAGGGAACCGCCCGCCGGGCGGCGACCGAGTACCGGGTGATCACCCCCTGCGAGAGGATCACCCCCCATGACGGTGCCCCCCGCGCTCGCGTCGCAGGAGGAGGATGAGGCCTCCTCCCGCGACGCGACGCTGATAGCGGAGTCGCTGGCGGACCCCGAACGGTTCGCGCTGGTCTTCGACCGGCACGCCGACGCGATCCACCGGTACGTCTCCCGGCGGCTGGGCCCGGACCTCGCCGACGACGTCGTCTCCGACACCTTCCTCACGGCGTTCCGCAAACGCGCGACCTACGACCTGTCCCACCAGGATGCCCGGCCCTGGCTTTACGGCATCGCCTCCCGGCTCATCCGCGCGAACCGCCGCGCCGAGACCCGCCGCAACCGCCTGCTGGCCCGCTCACCCGTCTCCGAAACCGAGTCGTTCGACGACCGCAGCGCCGCCCGCGTCACCTCCGCCCAGCTCAAGCCCCGCTTGGCCAAGGTGCTCACCACCCTGTCCGCCGCCGACCGCGACCTGCTCCTCCTCGTGGCCTGGGCCGACCTCACCTACGAGGAGTGCGCCACCGCGCTCGGCATGCCCATAGGCACCGTCCGCTCCAAACTCCACCGCGTCCGCGCCAAGATCCGCCGCGCCTTCGGCGGCGTCGACCCCACCGGCACGAGCGAGAAGGGCACCCCATGACCGACGAGATCCAGCTCTTCCGCGACGCTCGGCCCGAAGCGGCCCCCTACGACCCGTTCAGCAAGGCCCGCGCCCGCGCCCGTCTCCTCACCGAAGACGCCCCGGCTCCACGCCGCCGCTTTCGCTGGGTGTTCGCCACCTCGATCGCCACGGCGGGAGCGCTGGTCGGAGGGCTGTTCTTCCTGAACACGACGGAACCGACGGGAACAGGTCCGGAGACGCTCACGTCGTCTCTTCAGCCGATGAGCGCCGCCGACTACCTGGAGAAGGCGGCGCGGATCGTCGAGCAGCGGCCGGAAACCCGTCCACAGCCGCATCAATGGCTCTACGAGAAGAAGTACCTCAAGGACAGTGATGGTCACATGGACCAGTTCCACGAGACCTGGAAACGGATGGACGGGCAGCAGGCATCCTCACAACAGGACCGGGACGGAAAACCCATCATCGACGGGCCTTACCTCGGGCGGAATGAACGAACACCGCTCCAGAAATACGACCACCTGCGCACGCTCTCCACCGACCCGGACAAGCTCTTCGTCCGGACCTACAAGAAGGTGGACAAGCTCTATGCGGAGAGGAGGGCCGCGGCAGAGCGGCTGACGGACCCCGTCTACAAGGAGATGGAACTGTCGGAGCTCACCGAAGACGGACGGCACCAGAAGGCCTTCCACGTGATCGCCGAGCTCTTCGAAGGCGTGCTGACACCACCACGTCTGCACGCGGCGGCGTTTCGCGCCATCGCCAAAGTGCCCGGTGTCCAGGTGCTGCCCGGGAATACCGATCTGCTCGGCAGACCGGTCATGACCATTGCCCGGGTCAATGAATACGGCTCCAGGTACGAATACCTCGTGGATCCCTTGACCTACGCCAGCAGAGGGGTGGGGTCCGTGGTCGTCCGCGATGACGTGGGGCCGCGTTACGGCGGGGCCTCTCGAGGAGAGGACGGAAAGATAACGCCCATCCCGGCGGCGAAGAAGACGATCGGCCAGTCCTTCTACGAGATCAGAGAGCGCGCGGGCATCGTCGATGAGGTCGGTCGGGTGCCTCGTTAGCCGGGGAATCCGGGACGGGCGTTTCGGGTACCGGTTCCAGCGGGGGGAAGTCATGGGGGAGGCGCTGCTCTGGGGGGCGGTCGCGGCTTCGTCGCTGGTCATCGGGGCGCTGCTGGGGCTGGTGGGGAGGTGGCCGCGGCGGACGGTCGGGCTGGTGCTGGCGTTCGGGGCGGGGGCGCTCATCTCGGCGGTGGCGTTCGAGCTGGCGCAGGAGGGGGCGCGGGTCGGCGGGACGGGCGCGATGGCGGTCGGGCTGGCGGCGGGGGCGCTGGCCTACTACGTGCTCGACGGGGTGATCGAGCGGATGGGGAGGAAGCGGCCCGCCGACGCGGGGGCGGGGCCGGCGCTGGCGCTGGGGGCGGTGCTCGACGGGATACCCGAGCAGCTCGTGCTGGGGGTCGGGCTGACGACCGGGACGGGGGTGAGCGTCGGGCTGCTGACCGCGGTGTTCGTGTCGAACCTGCCCGAGGCGATCGGTTCCGCGAACGAGATGCGCGCCGCGGGGCATGCGCCCTGGACCGTCCGGCTGATCTGGTTCGGTGTCGCCGCCGTCTGCGCGCTGTCCACCGTCGTGGGCCATCTCGTCGCCGACGTGACGACGGGGCCGTGGAACGGCGCGATCGACGGGTTCGCGGCGGGCGCGACGCTCGTCATGCTGATCGACTCGATGATCCCCACCGCGGCCGAACGCGCCGGCCGTCCCGCCGGGCTCGCCGCCATGCTCGGCTTCGCCCTCGGCACCGCCCTCTCCTCGGTCTGAACCCCGGCCCGATCCGAGCCCCGGTCTGGTCTGAGCCCCGGTCCGGTCTGAAGCCCGGCCCGATCCGAGCCCCAGTCTGGTCTGAACCCCGGCCCGGTCTGAACCTCGGCCCGGTCCGAGCCCCGGTCCGGACCCTGGACCGAGCCCCGGGCTCAGTCTCGGTCCCGGTCCGGGGCCCGGGCTCAGGTGAAGGGGGGCGGGGGCGGGACGCCCGGGTCGTCCTTGCCGGTGCGCACTGCGGCGAGGGCGCCGCCGGGGTCGGAGCCGGTGAACATGAGGAGGTCCATGGTGACCATCCGCGCGGCCATGACGGCGGTGGCGAAGAAGGGGTCGGAGGTGGGGGCGATCTCGCCGAACGGGCGGACGGCGTCGAGGGCGCGGTCGGCGGCGGTCCGGCGGACCTCCTCGTCGGCGGGGTCGTCGGCCAGGCCGCCGATCGCCTCGCCGAGGTCGCGCAGGACGGGGGCGAAGCGTTCGCGGTCCTGTTCGGCCAGGGCGAGGGCGGCGCGGATGAGCAGGACGCAGCTGGCGTTGAGGAGGTTGAGCAGGCGGGCGCTCTCCCCTTCGGAGCTGACGCGCTGGCGCAGGGAGCGCCGGAGGGGGACGCGCTGGGCGATCCGGCGGCTGAAGAGGCGCGCCTGGGCGAGGGCGGCGAGCTGGTCGTTCTCCTCCCACAGGCGTTCCTGCGCCTGCCGCGCGGCGTCCTCGTCGTCGTCGTCCAGGGCGCGGGCCGCGGTCTCCAGCCCGGCGGCCAGGTCGGTGAGCGCCGCCTTCACCGAGCGCAGCAGCAGGCGGACGGGGTCGGGCGGGAAGAAGAGCTGCACGACCAGGAGCGCGACGCCCGCGCCGATCAGCGCGTCGACGAGCCGCTGCCAGCCGGCCGCGCTGCTGGCGAAGACCAGGGTGAGCACCGCGGACGAAGCCGACTGGACCATCATGACCCGGGCGGAGTGGAGGGCGGTGGCGGTCATCATCGCGAGGAACACCGAGAGCGGCAGCGTCCACAGCGTGCTCCCCAGCACGATCAGGACGAGGTCCGCCACGAGGATCCCCACGACCACGCCCAGCACCAGCCGCACGGCGGTCGTCCCCCGCTCGCCCCGCGCCGACGACAGCGCCACCACCGCCGAGATCGGCGCGAAGAACGGCTGCGGGTGCCCCGCCACCCGCAGCGCGATCACCCACGCCACACTCGCGGCCAGCGCCGACTGGAGCACCTGCCACCACTGCGCTTCCATCCGCCGCCACGCCTGCGACCCGGCGCCCCGCCCCCACCGGAACACCTTCCTCCCCATCCTCCCCCCGTACCCGTCCCCTCCCCGCATCACGCGGAGCGGGCGTCAGGCCTCCCGGACGCTGGCGGCGGACCGGTGGGAGCGGGGGGTCTCGATCTCGTCGACGAGGGCGATCGCGAAGTCCGCGTAGGTGATGCGGCTGGCCATGTCGCCGTGTTCGGCGATCCGGTACCGGCCGGCGGGTGTGCCTTCGTGGTCGAAGTCGCCCGCGGGGGCGACGTAGGCCCAGTCGAGGTCGGCGGTCCGCAGCTCGGCGAGGCCCGCCGCGTGGCCGAGGCAGAAGGACCGGTACTCGCTCGGATAGCCGGGCTCGTCCATGAGGGGGGCGCCGGACGCGCCGGGCAGGACCGAGGACAGGCCGACCACGACCAGGCGGGGCACGCCCGCCTTCACCAGACCGGAGGCCAGGGCGCGGGCCGAGGCGGTGAAGAACTCGTGGGAGGGCACGGCCAGGTCCGCGGCGGCGCTGATGGCCGCGTCATGGCCGGCGGCCGCGAGCTCGACGCTCGCCGCGTCCATGACGTCACCGGCCACCAGCCGCAGGCCGTCCGGGTCGTCGCCCGCCATCGGCAGCAGGCCGTCCGGGCCGCTGTGGCGCGCGGGGTCGCGCACCACGGCGGTGACGCGGTGGCCGCGCCCGCGCGCCTCGGCGACGGCTCTGCGTCCGGCCCTGCCGCCCGCGCCGAAGATGACGATGTCCATGCGAAACCGCCTCTCACCAGGGCCGGAGTCTCCTATGTCCGGCCGGTCCACGAACGCTACCGAGGGCCCTGGTTACCGGCGGGATACCGGTGATCGTGGGTTCATGAGGCGGTCTCTGCCTCGAACGGGGGCCGCGCCGAGGCGGGCTAGCCGGCCTGGCGGGACTCGTAGTGCCGGCGCCAGGCGGCGCAGCGGTCGACGTAGGTGGCGAGGTGGCGCTGGCCGAACTCCTCGGGGGACCACGGGGCGGGGAGGATCTCGGTCTCGGGGCCGCAGACGTAGGCCCAGCCGTGGCGGCCGTTGGACAGGGTGAGCTGGTGGAGGTCGTAGAGGGGGTCCTCGAAGGCGTCCAGGAGGCGCCATTCCTGCGGGGAGAGGTCGGTGATCAGGCAGCCGGGCGCGGTGGCGATGGCGGTGATCAGCCCCGGGTAGACGTGGTTGGGCAGGGCGGTGGCCCGCCAGCCGGGCGCCTGGGCGGGGATGAGGGACGGGACCCTGCCGAGCAGGGCGAAGAGGATCTCAGGGAACTGCAGCGGGCCGTAGACGAACAGGACGTCCGGGGCCACCGAAAGGCGGTCCTGCGGGGTGAAGGACGGCGAGTTCGGCTGGGGTGAGCGGGGCTCGGTATAGGGCATGGAAGACCTTCTCGATCACCTTGGTGTCGGCTTCGGCGAGGGCGGCGAACCAGTCGAGGCCGGTCGGATAGGCCCACAGGTAGGAGCGTAGGGACGGGTCGGCGCCGCGGTCGGTGAGCTGGTCGGCGATGGCCCGGTCGCGCCACCAGGGGACCCGGGCGCGGGCGTGGTCGGCGCACGTCACCGGGTCGGCGCCGTCGTTGACGGCGAGGTGGAGCTCAGAACGGACGAGCTGCACATAGTGGTCCAACCGGACGCAGGCGGTCAAGACCGGGTCGTCGGCGGCGACGAACAGGGGCATCGCCTGGGCGAGCCCCTCCAGGGCCACCTGGTAGGGAACGTGTACGGACAGCAGCCGCGGCCAGGGCGCGTCGGCGCCGTGCGCGCCGATGCCGACGCTCTGCAGCCCGTGCCCGAGCACCTCGTGGAGCGCGAACCGCCGCGCCCCCGCCTCGGTGAACCGGGCGTTGGTGAGGTTGAGCCGCAACCGGACGTCCTCGCCCGCCCCGTCGAGCCAGAACGCCCAGTAGGCGTCCACCTCGACCGCCTCGATGGCCAGCCGGTAGGAGGCCGTGGCGCCCGTGAGGGCGCGGACGGCCGGCTCGTACCGCTCGGCGGCCCGCCGGATGGCCTCGCCCGCGGCCTCGACGGGCAGCGGCCCTTCGAGGTGCTCCAGTTCCGCCACGGTGTCCGGACCCCAGGACACATCCAGGGACTCCAGCGCCGCCCGAGCCACCTCACCCCGTTCGACGACGTACTCCTCCGGCCACCCTGCCGCCGCGCAGCCCTGCGTGGCCCGGACGTACTCGTCCAACGACCGGCGCTGTCCCAGAAGTGCCCCGAGATAGGCCAGATCCCCGTCCAGCCGTACGGCCAGCGCCCCGGACGCCCGCCCGCGCAGCTCCCGCAACCGCCGGTACACCCACAGCCGGTCCGGAGCCGCCTCGACCTCCGCCGCCACGGGCGCGCAGTCGAAGTCGACGACGGGCTCGCCCCCGCGCTCCCGCTCCAGGACGTCCCAGGCCCGCAGTACGGCCTCGGCCTCGTCACGCAGATGCACGGGCACATCCCATCGCAAGGTGATGGCCATGGGGCCGCATTCGTCCCCGAACTATAACCCGTTCGCGATCTTTTGTTGACCTCATCCCCACCGTCCCGCCGAACCGGCGGAGACCGCCGTCTCCGCGCCCCGGACGCTCGCCTCGACCCGACCTCGGCCGTGGCCTCATCCTGCCTGCAGAACGGAACAGTACGGCCCCTGTCGGACAACGCACCGCTCCCCTCCCGGCCTCCGGTCCCTCGTTTCGGAAGGGGGATCGAACCGGCCGCGGGGTGCGGCCTCCGCCGGGCGGGACGGATCAGAGTCCGCCCACCACGCCTTCGCCGGGAAGGTGGTGGCCGTCGCGGCGCTGCTCGTACCCGGGGCGGGGCGGCAGAGGCTACCGGGGGCGCCTGGTGAGAATCATGCCGACGACCGCCGCCACCGTCAGGCCGACGCAGAGGACCGCCACTCCGATAATGAGTACAAGAAAGACCATTGCGTCACCCTTCGGGTATGACCGGCAAGTTTTGGTGATCTTCCCACGCGCGAGGCGACCGGCGGGTGGATGTTGGGAACTCCCGAAATGTCATGGTTCGGCCGACGACGGCGTGCGCCGGCGGGATGCCTGCTGGGACCGGGGTCACCGGCGGGTGAGGACCAGGGGGCCGTCCTCGGTGATGGCGACCGTGTGCTCGGAGTGGGCGGTGCGGGAGCCGTCGGCGGAGCGGATCGTCCAGCCGTCGGGGTCGTAGACGATCCTGTCGGTCGTGGCGGCGAACCAGGGCTCGATCGCCAGGGTCAGGCCGGGGCGGAGCTTGTAGCCGCGGCCGGGCCGGCCGTCGTTGGGGATGTGCAGGTCCTCGTGCATGGTGCGGCCGATGCCGTGGCCGCCGAACTCCAGGTTGACCGGGTAGCCGTAGGAGGCGGCGACCGCGCCGATGGCGGCGGAGACGTCTCCCAGGCGGTTGCCCGGGACGGCGGTGGCGATGGCGGCTTCGAGGGCCTCCTCGGTGGCGCGGATCAGCCGCAGGTCGTCTTCGGAGGGGGTGCCGACGACGACGGAGTACGCGGAGTCGGCGGACCAGCCGTCGATGCTCAGCGCCATGTCCATGCTGAGCAGGTCGCCGTCGCGCAGCTTGTAGGGGTGCGGCAGTCCGTGCAGGACGGCGTCGTTGACCGACAGGCACACCACGTTGCGAAAGGGCCCCCGCCCGAACGAGGGCGCGTAGTCCCAGTAGCAGGACTGCGCGCCGCGCTCGGCGATCCGCCGCCGGGCGTGGTGCTCCAGGTCCATCAGGTCGACGCCCACCTCGGCGATCCCGCCGAGCTCCGCGAGCAGCTCGCCGACGAACCGGCCCGTCACGCCCATCCGCGCGATCTGGTCGGGCGACTTGATCTCGATCACCGGTGGTCCTCGCTTCTCGGGCGTCATGATCGGTATTTTTATACCAGCATTTTTATACCATGACGGTTGCCCCCGGCAGGGACGCGGCCCTACCGTTGGGCGCATGGTCCGGCTTCCGCTCGCCCCCGAACAGATCGACGCAGGCCGCCGCCTCGGCCTCGCCCTCCGCGCCGCCCGGGGAGACCGCCGCCCCGCCGAGGTGGCCCTGGCGGCGGGCATCTCCCCCGAAACCCTCCGCAAGATCGAGACCGGCCGCCTCCCCACCCCCGGCTTCGGCACGATCGTCCAGCTCAGCGAGGTCCTCGGCATCCCCCTGGCCGACCTGGCCGACGCCTGGCGCCCCGTCCCCCAGGCCCGCAACACCGCCTGACCCGCCGCACCGCGGCCCGGAGGCGGGTCGCGGGGGACGACACCGGGCGGACACCGCAGGGCGCCGGACCGTTTGTGCCGCGAAGCGGTCCTCAGCCGGTGGTGAGGACGGTCTTGGTGGCGTCGCCGGTCATGTGGTCGCCGAGGACCTCGGGAGCGTCGTCGAGGTCGGCCAGGCGGGTGGTCACGGTCTCGGGCCGCAGCGTCCCGGCGGTGACGAGTTCGAGCACCTGGGGGATGAGGGTGCGGGTGTGGGCCCGGCCGAGGTGCAGGGTCACGTTCCGGATGAAGGACAGGCTGATCGGGATCCGGGCCGCGTGGTGCAGGGATCCCACGCTGCTGCACACGCCGTCGGGCGCCGTCTTGGCCAGCGCGGTCCGCACGCCCCGCGGGGATCCGCTGATGTCCACCACCAGCGGCGCCAGGTCGCGGCGGCGCAGCTCGGCGGGACGGATCGCCTCCAAGCCCAGCCCGGCGGCCTCCTCGCGCACCTGACCGCGGGCGTCGCAGAAGGTGACCCGGCGGGCGCCCAGGGCCCGGGCCGTCAACCCGGCGTACAGGGCGGTGCTGACGCTGAAGGGGTAACGGGCGGGAAGCGCGCCGATGATCAGGACCTCGGCGTCCGGGTCGCGTTCCAGCAGCCGCGGCAGGTGCGGGGCCACATGCCGGAAGCCGTCGCAGACGGTGTCGGCCAGACTGGCCGCCGCGGCCGGATCCACGCCCTCGGGCAGCGGGACGAGCATGGCGTCGGCGAACGGGACCCCGACCAGGTCGGCGTAGGCGCCGCCCCAGTGCCCGCCGACCAGCCCGAAACCGTACATCGACACGGGTGGCACGGCGCGGCAGCTCCCGGTCAGTCCGGCCCGGCAGGCGCCGCACTCCCCGCAGTTGATCTCGAAGGGGACCACCACCCGGTCGCCCACCCGCACGGTACGCACCTGCGAGCCGACGGCGACCACCTCGGCCACGCACTCATGACCGAGCTGCAGCGGCAGCGGGAACGGCGTGCGGCCGAGCACCAGTGGCCGGTCCAGATCGCAGGTGGCCATGGCGATCGGATGGACCGTGGCGCCCAGCGGACCCGGCGGCGGGGGCGCGGGCACCCGGCGCCAGGCCAGCCGCCCGCCGGGCCCGGCGACCAGCGCCCGCATCCGCTCCCGGCCGGGCCTGACCCGCTCACGCGCCGCCGCGATGGCCGCCCCATGCAGCCGGGACACCCGCTGCCCGCCGTTCCAGCCGAAGAGGGCCTTCGACGCGGCGGCCAGATCGCGCGGGTCGGTCGTGGCCAGCTGTCGCACCGTGCCGTACGGCTGAAATCGTGCAAGTGACATTCCGCCCCCTCGACCCTCTCACCGTAACCCTGGGTCTCCCGGACCCTTCGGCACCCCGGAAACCGGGGAAACGCAGCACTTCAGGGGGTCTGGGGCGAAGCCCGGCGGGCGGCCCGGACACCCCGGCAGGGCACGCCAGGGCGTCCGCCTATTCGGGTCGCGGTCCGAACAACGTCTGCTCGTCGGTGCGGGAGATGCGCCCACCCGTATCACCGCCGACGCCCCCGCCCTGATCGTCAACGCCCGCGGCGACACCCGCACCACCTTGGCCGGCGCGCAGGCCCTGCACGCCCGCTGGCCCAGCTCCCGCCTGATCACCCTGGACGCCTCCACCCACGGCGTCTTCGGCTACTACGGCAACACCTGCGTCGACAGTTCGATCATCGACTACCTCCGCACCGGAACCCTCCCCGCCGCCGACCGCACCTGCCCGGCCTGACCGTTCCCGAGTTCCGTTTGAGAGCGGCCTGACCGTGCCCGGGTCGGGTCGCTCACCCGGCTCCGGAAGGCGGGATCGGTGCCGATCGCGCGCGAGGCGCCGTGTCAGGCGCCTGAGGGCGCGCCGGGGTTCGCGGTGGTGATGGCGTGGAGGAGGCACTGCCACTGGTCGTCGTCGTTCAGGGCGACTCTGATCAATTGGTAGAAGCCGCGCTCGCACAGTTCGACCAGCGCCTCCTGCTCCATCGAGGGGTCGTCCAGCCAGGACAGGACGATCTCCTCCCCGTACGCCAGCCATCCCGCGATGGCCAGTGTGACCGCCGGGGTGGCCGGTGCGCCCGCCGTCCCCAGGGCGGCGCTGAGCCATCCCGCCAGAGTGGATCGGCTGGAGCGGTGAAGGGAGCTCACGCCGGCGCCTGAGCCCAGACGGGTGACGGCCCGGTAGAGGGACGGGTACCGGGCGACGTAGGTGACGAACGTCGTGATCGCGGTGTGGAGCTGCTCGGCGGGGCTCAGCGCCGGATCAGGGCGGACGTGGGCCAGGAGCTCGGCGGCCGCCGCCTCGAGGACGGCCTGCCGGAACCCCCGCTGCGAGCCGAAGTAGTGGAAGAGCAGCCCGGGTGAGACCCCGGCCTCGCGGGCGACGGACTCGACCGACATGTCGTCGAGGGGGGTGGTCTCCAGTCTGCGGCGTGCCGCTTCGAGGATCTGGATCCGCCGGTCGGCGGGGGGCATCCGCGGCGCGCGGGCGCCGGAAGCGCGTTTTGCCATGGCTCATTCTATTGAGTGTGGCGTCAATAGTTCCTACTATTGAGTAGCCATCAATAAGGTGCCGCCGCGAGCGGCTCCCCCCACCCCTCTTCGTCATGGAGGAGTACGCCCGTGAGCACCCGCGAAGAGCACGACGACCTGGTCCTCCAGGCCCGGGACGTCCGGTTCGACTGGGCGGCCCTGCCCCTGCACTGGCTCCCCGGCCAGCCGATGGCGACCCACGTCATCAACGTCCTCCACCTGCTTCTGCCCGAGGGGGAGCGCTGGTTCGTGCGCACCTTCCGGGAGGCGCTGCCGCTGATCACGGACGAGCGGCTCCGCGAGGAGGTGCTCGGCTTCGTCGGCCAGGAGGCGGTCCACGCGGAGGCGCACCAGGGGGTCCTGGACCATCTGCTGGCCCAGGGCCTGGACCCGCGCCCGTACGTCGCGCAGAGCGAGTTCGTCTTCCGGCGGATCCTGGGAGAGCGGCCGGCGCTGTCGCCGGCGGGCCGCCGGGAGCATCTCGTCGAGCGGGTCGCGATCATCGCGGCGGTGGAGCACTTCACCGCGTTCCTCGGGGACTTCGTGCTCAACGCCGACGGCCTGGAGCGCTCCGGGGCCGAGCCGGTCATGCTCGACCTGCTGCGCTGGCACGGCGCGGAGGAGGTCGAGCACCGCAGCGTGGCGTACGACCTCCTGCGGCATCTCGATCCCGGCTACCTGCGGCGCGTCCGCAGCCTGTTCATCGTCGGACCGGTTTTGGTCCACCTGTGGATCCGCGGCGCCCGGTTCCTGATGGCCGCGGACCCCACGCTCCCCGCCGGGGCCAAGCCCACCTGGCGCGGTTACGCCGCCGCGGCCCGGCGCGGAGTGCTGCCGCGGCTCGACAGGCTGGCCCGCTCCGCGTCGCGGTACCTCAGCCCGGGTTACCACCCCTCGCAGGAGGGCTCGACCCGTCAGGCGATCGCCTATCTCGCCTCCTCGCCCGCCGCCCGCGCCGCCGCGCACTGACCGACGTACAGGACCCCCTCGGATGAGCCAGCACCCCGCCGCCATACCGCCCGACCTGTACGGAAGGCCACGGAACGACCGCCTGATGCGGGTTCTGAGTACCTTCGCCGACCGTTACATGGCGCTCCTCCCCAGCTCCGACCGGCCCGCCCGGCGCCCGCGCCCCTCGACGCCCACCGGCGTGGAGCTCACGGTCACGGCCCGCGAGTCCCCGGCCGAGGACGTCATCGCGTTGCGGTTGGCGGCCCTGGACGGCTCGCCGCTGCCCCGCTGGCAGGCCGGCGCCCACCTCGACCTGCTGCTGCCCTCCGGCCGGAAGCGGCAGTACTCCCTGTGCGGGGACCCGGACGACCGGTACGCCTACCGCATCGCCGTTCGCCGTATAGATGGTGGAGGAGGCGGTTCGGTCGAGGTACACGAGGCCTTGCAGGTGGGCGCGCACGTCACCGTCAAGGAACCCCGCAACGCCTTCCCCTTCGCGGCTGAGCCCTCGGTGATGTTCGTCGCCGGAGGCATCGGCATCACACCGATCCTGCCCATGGTCCGAGAAGCCGCGCGCCGGGGCCTGGACTGGCGCCTGGTGCACACCGGCCGCTCCCGCGCCTCGATGCCGTTCGGTGACGAACTCCGGGAACTCGGCGGCGAACGGGTGGAGATCCTGCCCGACGACGAGCACGGCATGCCCGACGGCGCCGCGCTGCTCGGCCGTGCCCCGGAGGGAGCCGCCGTGTACTGCTGCGGACCGGGCCCCATGATCGACTCCGTGCGGGCGGCTTTCGACGGCAGCGGCGCCAAAGCCCTGCACTTCGAGCGGTTCGGGGCGGCGCCGGTCGTCGACGGTGAACCCTTCGAACTGGCCCTGCGCCGCAGCGGCGAGGTCCTGACGGTGCCCGCCGACCAGTCCGCCCTGCACGTCCTGCTGGAGCGGGATCCGGCGACCCCGTACTCCTGCCGCCAGGGCTTCTGCGGCGTCTGCACGGTGCGGGTGTCCTCCGGGACCGTCGAACACCGCGACGGCAGGCTCACCGAACAGGAAAGGGCGGACGGGCAGATGCGCGTGTGCGTCTCCCGCGCCCCCGCGGGCTCCCGGCTGGAACTGGATCTGTAGCCCCCCACGACAGAAGGCCAAAACATGAGCACCGCATCCGCACGCAGGACGAATACTTCGCGTGCTCCGTCTTTCCCGTTCGACGAACGCGACCTCGACCGGTTCCGTGAACTGCAGCAGCTCTCCTACGCCTGCGCCCAGCGGGTCGGCGACTGGCTGGGGCCGGGCATCACCGAACGCCAGGCGGCGGCCCGGCTCCGGCGCGAGCTGGTGTCCGAAGGCGTCCAGGACTTCTTCCACGTGCCGTTCGCCTGGTTCGGCGACCGGTCCGCGTTCCGGCACTTCCGGACTCCGCTGCAGTTCTTCCCCACCGGCCGCCGGCTGGAGGAGGGCATGCCGTACGTCCTGGACTGCGCCCCCGTCGTCGACGGCTACACCGCCGACATCGGCTACGCCGGAAAGATCGGCGACAATCCGATCTGGGAGAAGATCGCCTTCGACCTGCGCGAGTACCGCGAGCTGATCGTCCGGGAAGTGAAGGCGCGCAAGCCCCTCGCCGAGGTGTACGCCTCCGTGGACGCGCTCATCGTCCGACACGGCTACGACAACCGGCACAGGCGCTATCCCGGCCGGGTCATCGGCCACCAGGTGACGCGGATGGAGTCCCGCCTGCCCGCCGGCGTGACCGTCTTCGGCTTCGGCGCGCGCACCCTGCAGACCCTGGGACGGGAGCTCGTCAGCGAGCCTCTGCACGGCCGCTTCCCGTTGTGGGCCGGCGGCCGCCTCTCCCGGCACGCGCCCACCCCGGGGCTGTGGGCGGTCGAACCGCACATCGGATTCCGCGACGTGGGCGTGAAGTTCGAGGAACTGCTGGTCGTGACCGAGGACGACGCCTACTGGCTCGACGACGACCTGCCGCACGTGCGGCGCTGGGAAGAGGGACGATGACCACCGAACCGACGAATCCGCGCATGATCACCGGCGCCGGTGTCCCCCTGGCCGTGTACGAGCAGGGCGATCCGAACCTCCCCACGGTCCTGCTCGTGCACGGCTACCCCGACACCCACCAGGTCTGGGACGACGTCGCCGCGTCGCTCGCCGCCGACCACCACGTCGTGCGCTACGACGTGCGCGGCGCGGGCGCCTCGGGACGGCCGGCCGAACGCCGCGACTACCGGCTGGAACTGCTCGCCGCCGACCTGTTCGCCGTGGCCGACGCGGTCAGCCCCGACCGCCCCGTCCACGTGGTCGCCCACGACTGGGGGTCCATCCAGTCCTGGGAGGCGGTCACCCGCCCCGACGCGGCCCGCCGGATCGCCTCGTACACCTCGATCTCCGGACCGTGCCTGGACCACGTCGGGCACTGGATCCGCCGCCGACTCACCCGGCCCGCACCGCGCAGCGTCCGCCAATTGCTGGGCCAGCTCGCGCATTCCTGGTACATCGTCGCCTTCCACCTCCCCGCCATCGCCCCGGCCACGTGGCGGCACGGTCTCGCCGCACGCTGGGGCACCGTGCTGCGCGTCGTGGAAGGCGTGAGCCCCCGGCCCGGCCACCCGCAGCCGACACTGGCCGACGACGCCGTACGCGGAATCGACCTCTACCGCGCCAACATGCTGCCCCGTCTCCTGCGCCCCCGGCTCCGCCCCACCACCGTTCCCGTGCAGCTCATCGGCCTCCAACAGGACCACTACGTGAGCGGGGCGCTCGCCGAGGACCTCGACCGATGGGTCCCGGACCTCCGGCGCCGCACCCTTCGCGCCACCCACTGGTCGGCGCTTCTGGAGAAAGGACCCACCGTGGCCCGTATGGTCAGGGAATTCGTCGCCCACCAGGAGGGCCGCCCCACTCCGGCGGCCTCCGCCGCCCGGTCCCCGCGGAAGCCCTTCTCCGGAAAGCTCGCCGTCGTCACCGGGGCGGGCAGCGGCATCGGCAGGGCCACCGCCCTCGCGTTCGCCGAACAGGGCGCCGACCTCGCCCTGTGCGACCTCGACCTCGACGCCGTAGAACGCACCGCCGAACTGTCCCGGCTGCTGGGAGCGAACGCCCGCTCCTGGAAGGTGGACGTCTCCGACGGCCCCGCAGTCGACGCCTTCGCCGCCGAAGTGGCCGCCGAGCGCGGCGTACCCGACATCGTCGTCAACAACGCGGGCATAGGGCACTCCGGCACCTTCCTGGAGACCACCGAGCAGGAGTGGCAGCGCGTCCTCGACGTCAACCTGTGGGGCGTCATCCACGGCTGCCGCGCCTTCGGCACCCTGATGGCCGAACGCGGCGAAGGCGGCCACATAGTCAACCTCGCCTCCGCCGCCGCGTACCTACCGTCGAAGATGCTCACCGCCTACGCCACCAGCAAAGCGGCCGTCCTCATGCTCTCCGACTGCCTGCGCGCCGAGATGTCCGGCTTCGGCATCGGCGTCTCCGCGATCTGCCCCGGCATCGTCAACACCAACATCACCAAGACCACCACCTTCTCCGGCCTCGACAACGCCCAGCAGGCGGCCAAACAGAAACGAGTCTCCGGCCTGTACGCCAGGCGCGGCTTCCCCCCGGAAAAGGTCGCCGAGGAAATCCTGCGCGCCGTAACCCAAGACCGCGCCGTCGTCCCCGTCACCTTCGAGTCCAAAGCGGCCCGCCTCATCAGCCGCTTCGCCCCCGGCCTCCTCCGCACCACCGCCCGCCTCGACATCGGCTGACCGCGTGCTGCCGCGGACCTTCAACCGCCGGTACGACCACGAGTTCCGAGGAACTGACGAAGCCCTGGAACCGGCCTCGGAGAACACCCGGAAAACACTGAGGGCCGTGATCCGCATCTGGATCACGGCCCTGGACCGGTCGGGGCGGCGGTATTCGAACCCGCGGCCTCTTCGTCCCGGAATCGCGGCTGTACAGCGGCCGCAAACGCCGGCTCAGAGATGATCGCGTGAGCTTCCCTCCCGTTCGGCGGCCAGGCCGGGTGAGACCATGTGAGGTCCGCCTGGCATTGAGATGGGCAGCGTCACGCGGCGGGCACGGACTTCGGCACGCTCGCCGATGTCGCCGGTGCGGCGATCCCCGACCGGACGGCGGGGGCGCGCAGGAGGTCTCGCCAGTCGGTGGGCCAGTTGGCCAGCGCGAGGATGCCCATGATGACGAGGTGGGTCGGTGCCGCCCAGCTCTCGGCCGCCGGGTCGTGGTTGATGATGTGGGTGGTGGCCGCGCCGGTGAGGACGAACATCAACATCGTGGAGCCCAGGAAGCGTGTCCGTCGATCGGGGATCACGAGCAGGATGGCGGCGATGCCTTCGAGGGCGCCGACCACGAAGCGCATCCAGGACGGGTATCCCCACTCGATGAACTTCACCGAGTAGGCGGAGCTGAAGATCGTGTCGCCCGGCCAGTACTTGGTCACGGCGCCCAGCATGAATTGGGAGGCGAGAAACCAGTACAGACAGGTCATGAGGCGTTTCTGCATGATCTTTCCTTCAAGGGGGGTGAGGGTGGGGGGTGATGCCTCCGCACGGCGATCGCGTCGCCGTGCGGAGTTCTGCTTGCGAGATACGCGGTGCGGGCGGGGCGGCCCGCTGTTCGGACGCCGGTGAGGCGACGACCGCGGCTACTCCGCGTAGGGCTGGTCGGTTCCCCGGTCGCTGTAGCCGAGGCTCCAGATGTAGCCGTCCGGGTCGGCGAAGGTGCCGCCGTAGCCGCCCCACGGCAGGGCGCCCGCGGGCTTGAGGATCGTGGCGCCGGCCTTCTCGGCTTCCGCCATGACCTCGTCGACCCGGGCCTCGCTGCGGACGACGTAGGTCAGGACCAGCCCGCTGAAACCGCTGCCGTCCTGGTCGGTGCCGACCTGAGCGGCCAGGCCCTCACGGCTGTAGAAGCCGACCGGTGAGGCGCCGTCGGAGGTGAAGAACACCGAGACGCCGAAGTCGTTCTGGATCTCCCACCCGAGATCGGTGTAGAACCGCTTGGCCCTGTCCATGTCACGGACACCGAGAAGGATCGAGCTGACGTGTGCCTTCATGTTGATTCCCCACAGAGAGTTGATCAGGTCGCCGGTGATCCACCGTAGAAGCGGAGGTCCGGCTGGTGCTTCTTGAAAACTGACCGATGTCCCGAAGCCGTCGACGGGTTCCGGCCTGCTTCAGCGCGCCGTATTCGGACTCGGCTACGCGGGGCGCTTTCGGATCGCCGCCATGGCCGGCGATCGCCTTGGCGCTCTCGCCCACCTGGACGGGGTCGCGGTGGCGGCCGTGGACGAAGGCCGGTTTCCTCGGGCGTGTTCGGTCATGATCCAACCCTCTGGCAGGGCCATGAGATCATCAATGCCGCGTTGTCGCATGATCTGATTACTCGCGCTTATGGTAAAGAGGATGGAGTGGAACTCCGGGACATCGAGATCTTCCTGACCCTCGCCGAAGAGCTGCACTTCGGCCGCACCGCGGCCCGGCTTCACCTCTCCCAGGCCCGGGTCAGCCAGGCCGTCGCACAGCAGGAACGCCGGATCGGCGGCGTCCTGTTCGACCGGTCCAACCGCCGTCAGGTCCGGCTCACCGCGCTGGGCGTCTCGCTCAGGCACGACCTCCTGCCCATCTACGCGGGTCTGCGGGACAGCCTGGAGCGGGCCCGCCGATCGGCGCGGGGCATCACGGACCGCTTGACGGTCGGCATGATGCCGTTCAACGGTCCAGGCCTGAACCGCATCTGGGACGCCTTCCGGGCACGTCACCCGGACTACGAACTCATCCTGCGGCACACCTCGTTCGCCGACCCCTTCGGCACGCTCCGCGCCGGCGACGTCGATGCGCTCATCACCTGGCTGCCGGTCGAGGAGCCGGACCTCACCGTCGGCCCGGTCCTGTTCACCGACCCCCGCGTGCTCGCCGTCTCCGCCTCCCACGAACTGGCCGGGCTCGCATCGATCCCCGTCGAGGCGCTCGCCGACTTCGCCCATGCGGGTGTGCCCGGCATGCCCGAACTGTGGGAGGACGGCTACCTCCCCTTCCGCACCCCGCGCGGACGGACGATCGACCGCGTCCAATCCGTCGGGCACGCCGACGAGATCATCCACCTCGTGGGCACCGGCGAGATCATCCATCCCTTTCCCGCCCACGTCACCGGCTACTGGGCGATGCGCCACATCCGGTTCCTGCCGCTCCCCGACATGACGCCCCTCACCTACGCCCTCGTCTGGCGCACCGAAGCGGAGAACGACCTCATCCGCGTCCTCGCCCGGACCATCGAGGACCACTCCCCGGCCGAGCCGCACTGACCACCCCGCCCTGATCCCCAGGGGCCGGCGCAGTGGAGCATCACGGGCCGCCAGGCCCGGGGAGCCTCGCGTACGAACGGGGATACCGGCATGGGGAAGAACCAAGGTTCTCGGACGGGGGAGGACACCGGTTCCGGAAAGTCGGGGTGCGGGAGGAGCGGAGGAGAGAAGGGCCCGGGCCGTTGGGATCGGCTTGTTCGGACGGCCTGGACTTCGTGATCAGCCGGAGAACATCCGGAAAGCACTCAGGGCCGTGATCCACATCTGGATCACGGCCCTGGACTGGTCGGGGTGGCGGGATTTGAACCCACGGCCTCTTCGTCCCGAACGAAGCGCGCTGCCAAGCTGCGCTACACCCCGGTGTATCAAAGACCTGCCGGTCTCTGGCACCTCGGAGAGTCTACAGGACATTGGGGGGTGACCGGGAATCGGTTAAGGGAAACCCCGGGAGCCCCAGGTCAGGAGAGTCGGGGCGTGAGGGTGAGGAGGGTGGCCTCCGGGGGGCAGCAGAAGCGGAAGGGGGCCGTGGGGGAGGTGCCCAGGCCCGCGCTGACGTGGAGCCAGGAGTCCTGGTGGCGGTGGAGGCCCTTGACGCGTTCGCGTTCGATGCCGCAGTTGGTGGCGAGGGCGCCGTAGAAGGGGGCGCAGACCTGGCCGCCGTGGGTGTGGCCGGCGAGGAGGAGCTGGTAGCCGTCGGCGGCGAAGCGGTCGAGGTTGCGGGGCTCGGGGCTGTGCATGACGCCGATGGTGAGGTCGGCGCGGGGGTCGACCGGACCGGCGATCTTGTCGTAGTCGTCCAGGTTGACGTGGGAGTCGCCGACGCCGGCGAACTCGATGTCCAGGCCGGCGATCTTGAGGCGGCCCATGCGGTTGTTGAGGTCGAGCCAGCCGGCGGACTTCAGGGCGGCGCCGAGCTCCTTGTAGGGGAGGTCGGGAGCGCGGTTGCTGCGGGAGTAGTCGGACTTGGAGGTGCGCCAGATGTAGCGGGCCGGGTTCTTGAACGTGGGGGAGAAGTAGTCGTTGGAGCCGTAGACGAAGACGCCGGGGCGGTCCAGGAGGGGGCCCAGCAGCTCCAGGAACGGGCCGATGGCGTCGCGGTGGGAGATCGAGTCTCCGGTGTTGACGACCAGGTCGGGTTCGAGGGTGTCCAGGGCGCGGACCCAGTGGATCATGCGGGTGCGGGACGGCGTCAGGTGCGTGTCCGAGATGTGGAGGATCTTCACGGGTTGACTGCCGGGCTTCAGCACGGGCACCTCAGAGCGGCGCAGATGGAACCAGTTGCGCTCGATGACCGAGGCGTAGGCGAAGGTGACAGTGCCGGCGCCGAAGAGGCCCAGAGGGATCGCGAGAAGCTTCCGCATTCTCCCCATGCTGCCAGACCGCCGGACCTGCCCGGGCTAAACGAAGTGATCTGTCCGCCCATGCCGGGCATGATGGGGGCATGTTGAAGGAGAAGCTGGAAGCCGACCTCACCGCGGCCCTGAAGGCTCATGACGAGGTGCGCAAGCGGACGCTGCGGATGGCGCTGGCTGCCGTGACGAACGAGGAGAAGTCCGGGAAGTCCGTTCGGGAGCTCGGTGACGACGACGTCGTCAAGGTGCTGACGCGGGAGGCCAAGAAGCGCCGCGAGGCCGCCGAGGCGTTCGAGAACGGCGGCCGGCCCGCGCAGGCGCAGGCCGAGCGCGAGGAGCACGCCGTCCTGGAGGAGTACCTGCCCAAGCAGCTGACGGACGAGGAGCTGGCCGAGCTCGTCCGCGCCGCGATCGCCGAGTCCGGCGCGGAGGGGCCGCGGGGCATGGGCGCCGTCATGAAGGTCGTCAACCCGAAGGTCGCCGGACGCGCCGAGGGCGGCAGGGTCGCCGCCGAGGTCAAGAGGCAGCTGGCCTGACCCGGCAGAACGTGAAAGAAGGCCCCTCCCGCGTCGGGAGGGGCCTTTCTCGTACCGGGCCCGAGGGCCGTGGAGCCGCGGAGGCGGACCGCCGGAGGGCTAGCGGCGGGGACGCCTGCCGGGGCCGTCGCTCATGAAGAGCGTGATGGTGGACCCCTCGGGCGCGGAGCCGGTCGGCGACATCCGGACGATGGTGGGGGGCGGCGCGTCCGAGCGGACGTGCTTGACCCGCACCTTGAATCCGGCCTGGCCGAGGAGGCTCGCCCCCTCGTCCACGTGCCTGCCGACCACGTTCGGCACCTTCTTGTTCTTGACGTCGCCGAAGTCCCGCGTCGGCTGCTGGAACTGCTGGACGGGCCTGCCCGCCAGCGCCGCGGTCATCGTCCGCTGCCACACCGGGCCGGGGATCGTCGCGCCGTAGACGCCGGACACGGGGTACTGCACACCGCTGCGGTAGTCCCAGTAGGCGGTGGCGACGGCGAGGTCGGGGGTGTAGCCGGCGAACACCGCGCAGGCGTAGTTCTCGCAGGTGCCGGTCTTGGCGGCGGCGGGGCGGCCGATGCCCAGGCCCGCGCCGGTGCCGTGGCCCGACAGCACGCCCTGGAGGATCATGGTGGCGGCGTCGGCGACCTGGGGGTCGACGACCTGCTCGCACTTGGCGGCGGGGATCTCGACCTTGGCGCCCTTGGCGTCGACGACGCTGGTGACGACGTTCGGCTCGCAGTACTTGCCGCGCGCCGCGATGCCCGCGTACGCCGCCGAGAGGTGGACGACGTCGATCGGGTTGACGCCGAGCACCTGGGACGGGGTGGGCTCCAGCGGCGTTCCGTTGGTGCGCTTCATCCCGAACTTCTCGGCCATCTTGACGGCGTTGCAGACGCCGACCGTCTTCTCCAGCTGGGCGTAGTAGGTGTTGACCGACAGCCAGGTGGCGTTCTTCATGTTGAACGTGCCGGCCTCGGAGTCGCTGGCGTTGCTCAGCGTCCAGCTGCCGCCGCCCGCCATGCCGTTCTCCGACGGCGGGTAGGGGCAGGCCTCGTACCCGTGGATCGTCGTGGTCGCCGGGGAGGTGTAGGAGGTCGAGATGGGAAGGCCCTGGCGGAGCGCTTCGAGGAGGGTGAACGTCTTGAAGGTCGAGCCTGCGTCCACGCCGTAGATGCTTCCGCCGTGCGCGGCGTCCGCCGGGAGGTTGATGGTCGTCTCACCGCGGGCGTTGCCGTACTTCTTGCTGGTGGAGATGGCCAGGATCTTGCCGGTGCCGGGCTGTACGGCGGCGTTGACGTTCACGCGCGTGCTCTTGGGCGTCGTCGCGTACTTGACGGCGGCGTCGGTGGCCTTCTGCACCTGCGGGTCGAGCGTCGTGTAGATCTGGTAGCCGCCGCGCAGGAGCTGCTTGCGCGCCGCCTCGAAGCGGGACTGGCGCTCCTCTTCGGACTTGGGCTCCTCCTCGCCCATGAAGAAGCCGATCATCTCGTAGTAGACGTACGCGCAGAAGTACGGGAACCGGCTGCTCTCGCAGCCGCCCTTCGGCTTGTACTCCTTCAGCCCCAGCTTGGTGGCCTTGGCGGCCTGCGCCTCTTCGGCGGAGATGACGCGCAGTTCGAGCATCCGGTCCAGGACGGTGTTGCGCCGGGCGAGCGCCGCGTCCGGGGACTGGGTGGGGTCGAACGCGTAGGGGTTCTTGGTGAGGCCCGCGAGCGTCGCGGCCTCCGCCAGGGTGAGGTCCGCGGCGCTCTTGCTGAAGTACCGCTTGGCCGCGGCCTCGATGCCGTACGCGCCCGCGCCGAAGTAGGCGATGTTCAGGTAGTCCCGCAGGATCTCGTTCTTGGAGAGCGTCTGCTCCAGGTGGACGGCCAGCCGGAGTTCGCGGAGCTTGCGGGAGATGGTGGGGGCCGTCGCCTCCTTGAAGCCCTCTTCGGTCGTCGCGTTGTTGGCCAGCATGTTCTTGGCGAGCTGCTGGGTCAGCGTCGAACCGCCCTCGACGGTGCCGCCGGAGGAGGCGTTCTTCGACAGCGCGCGGATGGTCCCCTTGAGGTCGAGCGGACCGTGCTGGTAGAACCGCGCGTCCTCGATCGCGATGATCGCCTTGTGCATGATGGGCGTCACCTTGTCGAGGGTGGTGTTCTCGCGGTATTCGTCGAAGAACGCCGCTATCACCTTGCCGTCGGAGCCGTACACGACGGTGCGCTGGGCGGGGTCGCGTGTGATGTCGACGACATCCATGTCCATGAACCCGTCGGCGGTGTCACGCGCGGTGAGACTCACGCTTCCCACACCCGGAAGGGCCACCAAGGCGACCAGGACACCGGCTATCACGCTGGCCGCGATCAGCCTCAGCAGTGTCGGGACGGACGCTTTCCGAGAGATGGAGGAAGACAGCACGGAGCCTAAGGTACCCGTACCGAACGGCATAGCCGTCCGATAAGGGCTCCTCACCCCGAAGGGCCATTGCTGAGGAAGATCGTCACCGTTCCACCCTGCTCACTCTGCGTGCTGGGCGCGACGTACGCGACGCTGCCTTTCGGCAGTTTGGACGCGACGGGTTTCGCGGACACCGCGCCGTTGAGTCCGGTCTGCTGGAGCGCCGTCATCGCCGTGCCCAGCGTCGTGCCGTTCAGTCGGGGCACCGCTACGAGCGGCCGGTACGTCTGGTGCGCCGCGCTGAGGGCGGAGGACCAGATGCTCGCGGGCGTTCCAGCGCCGTAGACGCCGTAGACGGGGTACTTGAAGCCGCCTCGGTAGTCCCAGTAGGCGACGGCGGAGGAGAGGTTGCGGGAGATGCCGGCGAACACCGCGCACGAGAAGTTCTCACACGTGCCCGTCTTCCCGGCGACACTTCCGGACGGCTTGCTGACCTGGGCGGCGGTGCCTTTCTCCTCGAAGACGGAACGCATGATGTCGTACGTGGTGTCCGCGGTCTGCCGCGAGACGACCTGCTTGCACTCGTTCTTGGGCAGCGCGAGCTGCTTTCCGTTCGGGTCCGTCACCTCCAGGAGCGCTACGGGCGGGCAGTAGGCGCCGTGGTTGGCGATGCCCGCGTACGCCGCGGCCAGGTGCACCATGTCGATTTCGTTGCTGCCCAGCACCTGCGACGGCACTTCCTGCAGCGGCTTGCCGTCGGCGCGCTTCATGCCGAAGCGGTGCGCCATCTTCACCGCGCTGCAGATGCCTATCTCGTGCTGGAGTTTGGCGTAGAAGGTGTTCACCGACTTGGCCGTGCCCGTACGCAGGTCGAACTTGCCGGACTCGCTCTCGTGGGAGTTCTTCACCTCCCACGGCGGCAGGAGCTTGCCCTGGCAGTCGCGGTAGCCGCTGACCTGCGTCGAGCCGGGCGCGTGGAAGCTCGTCTTGACCGGCATCCCCTTCTCCAGCGCCGCCATGAGGGTGAAGATCTTGAAGGTGGAGCCCGCGGACACGCCGACTCCGCCGCCGTGCGCCATGTCCGCCGCGAGGTTCAGTGTCGTGTTGGGCGGCTTGAAGCCGAACCGCTTGGAGGTGGCCAGCGTCTTCAGATGTCCCGTACCGACCTCGACGATGGCCTGGGCCGCCACTTTGGCCGAGTCAGGTGAGGTGTGCGCGTTGACCGCCTGCTGGACACCCTTCTGGCTGTCCCAGTCAAGGGTCGTCCGGACCTGGTAGCCGCCCCTCTGGAGCATCTCGCCGGCTTCCTTCGCCCTCTTGGGGTCGCCCTTGGACAGCAGCTTGATGAGCTCGCTGTGGACGTACATGCAGTAGAAGGGCGCCTTGCTGGTGCTGCAGCCGCCGCGTATGGGCTGAGGTTTGAGCTTCAGGGGAGCCGCGGAGAGCTCCTGCTTCTGCGCCTCCGTGATGAGTTTCAGCTCGGTCATCCGGGACAGCACGGTGTCGCGCCGCTCCCTCGCCGCCTGCGGATGGAGGAGAGGGTCGTACGCGTACGGGTTCTTGGTGATGCCGGCCAGCAGCGCGGACTCGGCCAGCGACAGTTGCGACGCGGGTTTGCCGAAGTACCTCTGAGCCGCCGCCTGCACGCCGTACGCGCCCGCGCCGAAGTAGGCGATGTTCAGGTAGCCCTCGAAGATGCGGTCCTTGGACATCGTCTGTTCGAGGTGGAGCGCGTGCCGCAGCTCGCGGATCTTGCGGAAGACGGTCGGCGCGGTGACGTGCCGGCGTTCCTCGTCCGTGCGCGCGTTGGCCAGGAGCAGGTTCTTGGCGTACTGCTGCGTCAGGGACGAGCCGCCTTCACGCACCTCGCCGGAGGAGGTGTTGCGCATGAACGCGCGGAGGGTGCCCTTCACGTCCAGGGCCCCGTGCTCGTAGAAGCGGGCGTCCTCGACCGCGAGGATCGTCTTCCGCATGATGGGCGCCACCTGGTCGAGCCGTACGGGCTCGCGGTACTCGCTGAAGAACGTGGCCACCTCGTGCCCGTCCGCGGAGTACACGGTGGACCGGACCGAGGGGGCGCGGGTGATCTGCTGGACGTCCATGTTCTCGAAGTCCGAGGCCATCTTCTTGGCGCCCATTCCCACGGCCGCCAGGCCGGGCAGCGCCAGCATCGCCAGCAGGCATCCCGCGAAGGCGCTCATGGTCGCCAGCCGACCGGCCCTGCGCAGTCTGGTTTCCCGCCGATCCCCCGATTCGAGCATGTTGATCTAGGTACCCAGCGTAGGCTCACGCTACGCGGCAAACTGTGCACTGTAGCAGTGACTAGTCACCATGTCCGCCATGGCCTCTGTGGGCTATATCGAGAATGGGCCCTCTGGGGACTGTTTAAACTCCCCCGGCTTCCGTAAGTTTCTCCCCACGGCTTTTGTTTGGCGGCCTGACGTCCGCGCCCGTCTGGCCAAGGAGCGCACACAACTACACAAGACCCTAGGGGAGTGGGGCCAAGATGTGGATCACTGATTGGACCGCCCGTGCCGCCTGCCGTAACGCGGACCCGGACGCGCTGTTCGTTCAGGGCGCGGCTCAGAATCGCGCCAAGCTCATCTGCAGGGGTTGCCCGGTCCGGACGGAGTGCCTGGCCGACGCACTGGACAACAAGATCGAGTTCGGTGTCTGGGGCGGCATGACCGAGCGCGAGCGGCGGGCACTGCTGCGCCGCAAGCCAGGCGTCACCTCGTGGCGAGAGCTACTGGAGACGGCCAAGGAAGAGTACGAGCGCTCGTCCGACGAGGACGAGCTGGTCGCCAGCTGACCGATGAACATGACCACCCCCGGGTACGGAATCCGTACCCGGGGGTGTCGTGTCTTAAATGTCATGCCTTCGGCTGGCCGGATGCGGCCAGCGAATCGCCCACCAGACGCAGACCGTCGATGTCGTGCACGTCCTCGGCCTGAGCCGGGACCGTGGTCACCGGAACGGTCGGGTTGGCCGAGGCGAAGTGGTCGCGCAGCCGCTCCTGGCGGGCGGCGAGCTGCATCCGCTCGGCGTGCAGGCGCAGCAGCGAGGCGGTGAGCGGGTGGTCGCCGCGCTCGTCCAGCGTCTCGGCGGCGGCCATGCTCCGGGCGGACGACAGGCCGCTCGCGTTCGACTGGGCCATCCGGTTGACGACCAGGCCGGCCAGCGGCATCCGCTCGGACTTGAGGCGGTCGACGAAGTAGGAGGCCTCGCGCAGCGCGTCCGGCTCCGGCGCGGCGACCACCAGGAACGCCGTACCGGGCGACTTCAGCAGCTCGTACGTCTTCTCCGCGCGCTCGCGGAACCCGCCGAAGACGGTGTCGAAGGCGGTCACGAACGTCGAGACGTCCTTCAGGAGCTGGCCGCCCAGCACCTTGGTGATGGCGTTGGTGACCATGCTGAAGCCGGCGGAGAAGACCTTCATGCCCAGCCTTCCGCCCGCCTTGGCGGGGGCGAGCAGCAGCTTGATGAAGCGCCCGTCGAGGAAGCGGCCCATGCGCTCGGGGGCGTCCAGGAAGTCCAGGGCGTTCCGCGACGGCGGGGTGTCCACGATGATGAGGTCCCAGGCGTTCGAGCGGTGCAGCTGGCCCAGCTTCTCCATCGCCATGTACTCCTGCGTCCCGGAGAAGGACGACGACAGGGACTGGTAGAAGGGGTTGGCCAGGATCTGCTTGGCCCGGTCCGGGTCGGAGTGCGCCTCGATGATCTCGTCGAAGGTGCGCTTCATGTCGAGCATCATGGCGTGCAGCTCGCCGTCGCCTTGGACGCCCTCGATCCTGCGCGGGCTGTTGTCCAGCTCGCTCAGCCCCATCGACTGGGCGAGCCGCCGTGCCGGGTCGACGGTCAGGACGACGACGTCGCGGCCCCGGTCGGCGGCGCGCAGGCCCAGGGACGCGGCGGTGGTGGTCTTGCCGACGCCGCCGGCGCCGCAGCACACGATGATCCGGGTGCGCCGGTCGTCGATCAGCGCGTCGATGTCGAGGTTCTTCACGCCGCTCCTTGGTCGCGCAGGGCTTGGGCGAGGTCGTACAGTCCGGCGAGGTCCATGCCGTCGGGCAGGAACGGCAGGTCGTAGCGGGGCTCGTGGCCGATGCGGGCCTTCTCCCGCTGCTCCAGGGCGGTGCGCAGGGCGTGCTCGGCGGCCTCCGCGGCGAGCGCCTGGGCGTACTCCCCGGCGTGCTGCTCCAGCCCGGACGCCTTGAGGCCGCGGACGACCTCGTCCTGGTCGAGCTCGCCGCGGCCGGCCGCGGCCAGCCCCTCGGCCGACAGGACCGCCGGACGCTCCATGTTGACGATGACGGCGCCGACGCCGATCCCGGTCTCCTGCAGGTCGCGGATGCCGTCCAGCGTCTCCTGGACGGGCATCTCCTCCAGCAGCGTCACGAAGTGCACGGCGGTCTGGGGGGAGCGGATGACGCTCATCACGAGGTCGCCGTGGTTGCGCACGGGGCCGACCTTGGCCAGGTTCGACACCTCGTCGCTGACGTTGAGGAACTGGCTGATGCGTCCGGTGGGCGGGGCGTCCATGACGACGGCGTCGTACTTGAACCGCCCGTTCTTCTCACGGCGGCGCACCGACTCGCTCACCTTCCCGGTGAGGATCACGTCGCGCAGGCCGGGGGCGATGGTGGTGACGAAGTCGATGACGCCGAGCTTCGTCAGCGCCTTCCCGGCGCGCCGGAGGTTGTAGAACATCTCGAGGTACTCGATGAGCGCCTCTTCGGTGTCGATGGCCAGGGCGAAGACCTCGCCGCCGTCGGGGGCCACGGCGACCTTGCGTTCCTCGTAGGGCAGCGGGGGCACGTCGAAGAGCTGGGCGATGCCCTGCCTCCCCTCGACCTCCACGAGCAGCACCTTCTTGCCGCCCGCGGCGAGTGCGAGTGCCAGGGCCGCGGCCACCGTGGTCTTCCCGGTACCGCCCTTGCCCGTGACAACGTGGAGCCGTACGCCGTCCCAATCGGTATCTTTCGCGCTCACACTTCGAGACTATCGTTCGCCCTGCAAAGAGCTCTCGGGTGGAGGTAAGTGATTCCCGACGCGGTTTTCGCGGCCTAGTGTGGAACCGGGACACCGCCTATCACTGTCTGATATGAGGCATAGTCGCCGACGAGAGGGACGTCATGGAAGCACTCGTCATCCTGCTGGCAATCCTCCTCTTCCTGCTGCTGGTCGCGGCCGCGACGGGAGTCCGGGTGGTCCAGGAGTGGGAGCGCGGCCTGGTCTTCCGGTTCGGCCAGATCCAGCGGCAGGGGCCGCAGGGGCCCGCGCTCGTGCGCTCTCCCGGCCTCACGCTGATCATCCCCATCGTCGACCGGATGCAGAAGGTCAACATGCAGACCGTGGCGATGGGGGTGCCGGGCCAGGACGGCATCACCTCCGACAACGTGTCCGTGCGGGTGGACGCGGTCGTCTACTTCCGGGTCATCGACCCCGGCAAGGCGATCGTGAACGTCCAGAACTACGTGTACGCCGTCTCCCAGGTCGCGCAGACCTCGCTGCGGTCGGTGATCGGCAAGGCGGAGATGCAGGACCTGCTCGCCGAGCGCGACAAGATCAACACCGAGCTGCGGGCGATCATCGACGAGATGACCGAGGGCCCGTGGGGCGTGCGGATCGAGCGCGTCGAGATCAAGGACGTGTCGCTGCCGGAGGGCATGAAGCGCTCGATGGCCCGCCAGGCCGAGGCCGAGCGGGAGCGCCGCGCCCGCATCATCACCGCCGACGGCGAGTACCAGTCGTCCAAGCGGCTGGCCGCTGCCGCCCACGAGCTGTCGAAGGACCCCGCCTCGCTCCAGCTGCGGCTGCTGCAGACCGTCACCGACGTGGCGGCGGAGAAGAACAGCACGCTGATCATGCCGCTGCCGGTGGAGCTGCTGCGCTTCTTCGACAAGGCCGCGGGCGGCTCGGCGGAGCCCGAGGCCGCGGCCGCGGCTGCGGGGGAGGAGATCGAGGAGCCCCCGGCGCTGGAGGAGGCGATCGGGAACCTGCCGACCGTGCCCGAGGTGGAGGAGGCCGCCGGGGCCCCCGTCGCCGAGGCCGACCCGGCCGTCGTCCACAGGCCTCGGGAACTGTAGGCCCCGGATCTTCTACGCTTGGTCCATGACCAAGTGGGAGTACGCGACAGCACCGCTGCTGATTCACGCGACCAAGCAGATTCTCGACAACTGGGGCCAGGACGGCTGGGAGCTGGTCCAGGTGGTCCCCGGACCGCAGGGCGGCGACTCGCTCGTCGCCTACTTCAAGCGGCCGCTGGCATGAGCGCGGTCGCGGCGCGGCTGCGGGAGCTCGGCCTGGAGCTGCCCGAGGTGGCCAAGCCGGTGGCGGCCTACGTTCCGGCCGTCCGGAGCGGGCGGTACGTCCACACCTCGGGGCAGCTTCCGTTCGTGAACGGCGAGCTGCCCGCGGTCGGCAAGGTCGGCGCGGAGGTGAGCCTGGAGCAGGCGGTCGAGCTGGCCGGGCTCTGCGCGCTGAACGCGATCGCGGCGCTGGCCACCCAGGTGGACCTCGACGACGTGGTGCGGATCGTCAAGGTCGTGGGGTTCGTGGCCAGCGCCCCGGACTTCACCGCCCAGCCCGCGGTGGTCAACGGGGCCAGCGAGCTGCTGGGCAGGGCGTTCGGCGAGGCCGGGACGCACGCGCGCAGCGCCGTGGGCGTCGCGGTCCTGCCGCTGGACTCGCCGGTCGAGGTGGAGCTGCTCGCCGAGGTCCGGTGATCACGGGTTTCCTTGACTTATCAGGTGCATTGCACACACATTGTCCGGATGAACGGACTCAGACTTCCCGACGAGTTCCTGGAACGGATCCAGGACTTCGAAGCCGGCCGCAGGCAGCCCCCGGCCCTCAAGCACGCCTCCACCGTGATGCTGCTGCGGGACCGGGGCGGGCGGCTCGAGGTCTTCATGATCCGCCGGGTCTCCTCCATGGCGTTCGCGCCGGGGGTGTACGTCTTCCCCGGCGGCGGGGTGGACCCCAGGGACTCCGAGTACGACCAGCCCGGCGCCGACTGGGAGGCCTGGGGCGAGGTCTTCGGGGCCGACGCCGGGCTGGCGCGGGAGCTGGTGTGCGCGGCGGTCCGGGAGACGTTCGAGGAGGCGCACGTCCTGCTGGCGGGCCCCTCCCCGGACGAGATCGTCAAGGACACCGCGCCGTTCGAGGCCGACCGGCTGGGGCTGCTGGACCGCAGCCATTCGCTGGCGGGCTTCCTGGAGGCCCGCGGCCTCGTCCTGCGGGCCGACCTCCTGCGCCCGTGGGGGCACTGGATCACGCCGACCGTCGAGCTCAAGCGCTACGACACCCGGTTCTTCGTCGCGGCCCTGCCCGAGGGGCAGCGGGCGCTGGACGTCAGCACCGAGGCCGACACCGTGGTGTGGATCCGGCCCCAGGACGCGCTGGACCAGGTGAAGGCGGGGGAGATGGCGATGCTCCCGCCGACGACGGCGATGCTCAACGATCTCGCGACGTTCGGCTCGGTCGCCGAAGTGCTCGCCCACCAGCGGAAGTTCACCGCGCACCAGCCCACCGCCAAGATCGTCGACGGGATTCCGTATCTTGTGCTCCCAGAGGAAGCCGAGCACCGGTATGGGGCCTGATGGGTATTTCGCTGCATGAACTCAAGATGGCGAGGCGGTTCCTGGCCGATCCCGCCACGGCCCTGATGACGATGGGGTCGTACGGCGGGCTGCCCGGGCGGCTGGCGGCCCGCAAACTCCCCCCGGTGCGCATCGGGGGGACGGAGCGGGCCTCGGCCGTGCTCGCCCCCAACCCCTCCCCGATGACCCTGGAGGGGACCAACACCTGGATCCTCGCCGAGCCCGGCGCGCGCCGTGCCGTCGTCGTCGACCCCGGTCCCCGGGACACCCTGCACCTGCGCAAGGTGCTGCGGACCGTCCGGGAGCGCGGAATGGAGGTCGGCCAGGTCCTGCTCACGCACGGCCACCACGACCACGCCGCGGGGGCCCGGAAGTTCGGACGGCTGGCCAAGGCGCCCGTCCGCGCCTTGGACCCGCTGTACCGCTACGGCGGCGAGGGCCTGCGCGAGGGCGACGTCATCGAGGTCGGCGGCCTGGAGATCCGGGTCTGGGCCACCCCCGGCCACACCGACGACTCGCTGTCCTTCTGGCTCCCCGGCGACCAGGCCGTCCTCACCGGCGACACCGTCCTGGGCTACGGCACCACGATCGTCAGCGACCTGGGCGACTACCTGGACTCCCTGGACAAGCTGCGCGCCCATTCGGAGGAGAACGGCGTGGCCCGCATCCTGCCCGGCCACGGACCCCTCCTGGAGGACCCGGTCAAGGCGCTGGACACCTACCTCGCCCACCGCCGGGCCCGCCTCCAGCAGGTCCAGGACGCCCTGGACGCCGGCGCCGAGACCCCTCGCGAGGTCGTCGAGATCGTCTACGCCGATGTCGACAAGGCGCTCTGGCCCGCCGCCGAATGGTCGGTCCAGGCGCAGATCGAGTACCTCCGCTCCCGTTCCTGAGCGGGCCGGGAAGCGGTCACGGGGGCATGGGGCGGGGGACGTCTCAGGGGAGGACGAGGGGCGCGACGGGCCGGGCCAGCGGCAGGGGGCGTCGCTGGCCGGGCGGCCGTCGGGGGTCTGGAGCCCGGGGGTTACTTGGAGCGCTTGCGCAGGCGCTCGATGTCGAGGATGACCACGGCGCGGGCCTCGATGCGCAGCCAGCCGCGGGCGGCGAAGTCGGCCAGCGCCTTGTTGACCGTCTCGCGGGAGGCGCCGACGAGCTGGGCGAGTTCCTCCTGGGTGAGGTCGTGGTGGACGTGGAGGCCGTTGTCCCCGGGCTGGCCGAAGCGCTCGGCCAGGTCCAGCAGCGCCTTGGCGACGCGGCCGGGGACGTCGGTGAAGACCAGGTCGGCCATCACCTCGTTGGTCTTGCGCAGCCGCTCCGACAGCGCCTGGAGGAGGGCGACGCCGACCTCGGGGTGCGCGGTGAGGAACGGGCGCAGCTCGTCGTGGCCCAGACCGGCCAGGCGGCACTCGGTCACGGCGATCGCGCCGGCCGTCCGGGGCCTGGGGTCGAAGAGGGACAGCTCTCCGAACATCTCACCCGGGCCCAGGACGCTGAGCAGGTTCTCCCGGCCGTCCGGGGCCATGCGGGTCAGCTTGATCTTGCCTTCGAGCACGACGTACAGCCGGTCGCCGGTGTCGCCCTCATGGAACAGGCTCTGGCCGCGGGCCAGCCGCACCTCGCTGACATGCGCGCGCAGCGCCTTGGTCGCCTGGTCGTCGAGCGCCTCGAAGAGCGGGGCCTTGTTGAGTACTTCGATGTCGCGATCTGACACGCCTTTTCTCCTCCCGAACACTTATATGCCCAGTGTGACGCACCTCGCACCGAGCTGGTGAACGTGGGGCCATGGCGCGCCGAGCCTGACTTTACCCAGGACGTGACGCGCTTCGACGTCGGCGTCCCGGGAATCAGTTTACTAAGGCGTAACATCAGTACACATCGCGTACGTATCGCTTGTTTGACGCCATTTTCTTGACAAACTGGACAGCAGCTTCGGTGTCGAGGCCGCCGTGGCGGGTGGCGATCTCGACCAGGGCGCGCTCGACGTCCTTGGCCATCCGCGCCGCGTCGCCGCAGACGTAGAAGTGGGCGCCCGCCTGCAGCCAGTCCCACAGGCGGGCCCCGTGCTCGCGCATGCGGTCCTGGACGTAGACCTTGGCCCTCTGGTCGCGGGAGAAGGCGAGGTCGAGCCGGGTGAGGAAGCCGTCATCGCGGAGGGCCTCCAGCTTCTCCCGGTGGTAGTAGTCGGTGGCCTCGCGCTGCTCGCCGAAGAAGAGCCAGTTCCTCCCGCGGGCGCCCTGGGCGCGGCGTTCGTCCAGGAAACCGAGGAAGGGCGCGACGCCGGTGCCCGGCCCGACCATGATCATCGGGGTGGACGGGTCCGCGGGCGGCCGGAAGTGCGGGGAGCGCTGGACGGTCACCGGGACGGGGGTGCCCGGAGCGGAGTCGGCGAGGAAGGTGGAGGCCACGCCCTTGCGCGTCCTGCCGTGCGGGTTCTCGAACCGCACCACCGAGACGGTCAGGCGGAGCTCGTCAGGGTTCGTCAGCGGGCTGGAGGAGATCGAATAACTGCGCGGGCCGAGCCGCTTCAGCACCGCGAGCCACTCCTCGGAGGACGCCTCGACAGGGAATTCCGCCACCACGTCCACCGCCTGACGGCCCCAGCACCACTGGGCGAGCTCGTTCTTGTTGTCCGGGCGCAGCAGCTTGCGCAGCAGGCGGTCGCCCGTACGGTCGGCGAGGAAGCGCAGCAGGTCGGGGGTGATCCGGGTGAGGTCGTGCTCGGACAGGTCGGTGGCCGGGTCCACGCGGGTGAGCTTCAGCCACTCTTCCACGACGTCCGGGCAGTTCCTGGGCCGGACGCTCAGGGCGTCGCCCACGTCGTAGGTGAGGCCCGTACCGGTGAGATCGAAGGTGAATTCGCGGACTTCCTTGGTCGCGCCGGGGCGGCTGAGCAGCTGGTTGCCCGTGAGGTGGACCGTCACGGGGGTGTTCTTGGGTCTGGACGGGGCGGGAGGACTCGGCTTTTTCGCGGGGCCTTCCACCAGCGCCTGGACGACCTGCTCCAGCCACTGCTGGGCGGGCGGCCCGTCATCGGGTTCGCAGTCGACGCGGGGGGCGATCCGGACGGCGCCCAGCTCGTCCAGGCGGGCGTCCAGGCGGCGTCCGTGGCCGCAGAAGTCGTCGTAACTGGAGTCGCCGAAGGCGAGGACGGAGTAGCGGACGCCGTCCAGGCGGGGTGCGTCGCGGGCCGTCAGGGACTCCCAGAAGCCCGTTCCGTTGTCGGGGGCGTCGCCGTCTCCGAAGGTACTGGTGATCATCAGGACCTCAGAGGCCGCTACCAGGGCCTGAGGGGTCGTCTCGTCCATGTTGACCAGGAGTGCTCGTTTGCTCGTCTCAGCGAGTCTCTCAGCGGCCGCGACGGCGAACTCCTCGGCGTTTCCCGTCTGGGAGGCCCACAAGATGAGAGTTTCGGGGGCGGTGGAAGTGGCGGGGACGGGGGCCGCGGGCTGCGTCCGTGAGTAGATTCCGGCGAGCATGCCGTTGATCCACAGGGTGTGGTCGGGGGCGAAAGGCGCGTCCGGCGGAAGGACGGGCAGCTCGCCGGGCGCGGGAGGCACCGACTTCAGGCCGGCGAGGAAGCCGCTCAGGTAGCGCTTCTCCCGCTCGCTCAGCACGGGCGGGGCCGGATCCGCCAGGTCGAGGACGTTCGGCATGGCGGGGGCGGGGGTCTCCGGCGGGGCGGGAACGGCGACCCTGGTGAGGGAGACGGCGCAGACCTTCAGCTCGGGCTGGAAGGACAGGGGGTCGACGGCGTCGCTGGTGACGGCGTTGACGCTCAGGTACTCGCCGAACAGGTCGTTCCAGTGGAAGGGCGCGAAGCAGGTGCCCGGGAGCACGCGGTCGGAGACCACGGCGGGCAGGACGGCGCGGCCTCTGCGGGAGCCGATCTCCACCTGGTCGCCCGCCAGGACGCCGAGCGCCGCCGCGTCCGCGGGGTTGACCTCCAGGAACGGGCCGGGGTCGAGCTTGTTGAGCTTGTCGACCTTGCCCGTCTTGGTGAGGGTGTGCCACTGGTGCTGGAGGCGGCCGGTGTTGAGGACGAACGGGTAGTCGTCGTCCGGGAGCTCCGCGGGGTCCGTGTGGGGGCGGGGGAAGAAGACCGCTCTGCCGCTGGGGGTGGCGAACCGCAGGCCGTCGCCGTCAAGGTAGCGGACGGGGTTGCGGTCCTCCCCGTCCGGCGCGGCGGGCCACTGGACGGGCGTGCTCCTCAGCCGGTCGTAGGTGACGCCGCGCAGGTCCCAGCCCGAGACGGGGTTGTAGAAGAGTTTGATCTCCTCGAAGACCTCCTCCGCGCTCCCGTAGGAGAAGGCGTCCGCGTAGCCCATCTCGCAGGCGACGCGGGCGATGATCTGCCAGTCGGGCAGGGCCTGGCCGGGCGGTTCGACGGCCTTGCGGGTCAGCGTCAGGTTCCGCTCCGAGTTGATCATCACTCCGTCGCCCTCCGTCCACAGGGCGGCGGGCAGGACGACGTCGGCGTACGCGTTGGTCTCGGTGTCGGCGAAGACGTCCTGGACGACGACGAACTCGGCGGTCTCCAGGCCCTCGATGACCGTCCTGCGGTTGGCGACGGAGGCCACCGGGTTGGTGCAGATGATCCAGCAGGCCTTGATCTCGCCTTCGGCGAGCCGCTCGAACATCTCGATCGTGCCCTTGCCGACGTCCGTGCGGAGGGTGTCCTCGGGCAGGTCCCACACGGCCTCGGTGAAGCGGCGGTCGGCCTCGGACAGGACGCTGCGCTGGCCGGGCAGCCCGGGGCCCATGTAGCCCATCTCGCGGCCGCCCATGGCGTTCGGCTGGCCGGTGAGGGAGAACGGGCCGCTGCCGGGGCGGCAGATCGCGCCGGTGGCCAGGTGCAGGTTGATCAGGGCGTTGGTGTTCCAGGTGCCGTGCGTGGACTGGTTGAGGCCCATCGTCCAGCAGGACGTCCACTCGTCGGCCTCGCCGATGATGCGGGCGGCTTCGCGGAGGTCGCGCTCGGGGACACCGGTGATCTTCTCGACGGCCTCGGGGGTGTAATCGGCCAGGAAGTCCGGCATCGCCTCCCAGCCCTCGGTGTGCGCGGCGATGAACTCTTCGTCGATCCGGCGGTCGTCCACGAGCTGGTGGAGGATGCCGTTCAGGAGGGCGAGATCCGTGCCGGGCTTGACCTGCAGGAACAGGTCGGCCTTGGCGGCGGTGGCGGTGCGGCGGGGGTCGACGACGATCAGTTTCGCGCCCGCCTTGACCCGCTCCATCATGCGGAGGAAGAGGATCGGATGGCAGTCGGCCATGTTCGAGCCGATGACGAGGAACGCGTCGGCGTGCTCGAAATCCCGATAGGAGCCGGGCGGCCCGTCCGCGCCCAGCGAGAGCTTGTAGCCCGTGCCCGCGCTGGCCATGCACAGGCGCGAGTTCGACTCGATCTGGTTGGTGCGGACGAACCCCTTGGCCAGCTTGTTGACCAGGTACTGCGCCTCCAGCGACATCTGGCCGGAGACGTAGAAGGCCAGCGCGTCCGGGCCGTGCTCGTCCAGGACGGCGCGGAAGCGGCGGGCGGTCTCGGCGATCGCGGCGTCGACGTCCAGCGGCGCGTGGCCGCCGTCGGTGCGCCGCAGGGCGGTCGACAGCCGTCCCGGCGCGGCGAGCATCTCGGCGGTGGTCGCGCCCTTGGTGCACAGCCTGCCGGAGTTCGCCGGATGCGTCCTGTCCCCCGAGGCCCTGACGACCTTGCCGTCCTGGACTTCGAGCAGCAGCCCGCAGCCCACCCCGCAGTACGCGCAGACGGTCTTCACGCTGGTGGAAGTCACGTTCAGCAAGGTAGGAACTTCTCGTTACCGCCATGTGACATCGGCCGGTAACGGGACGTTACGGCTGTCACACAACGGTCCGCGCGGTCCGGTGAGGTCAGACGGGGTAGACGCGGACCTCCGCGCCCTCCACCGAGCTCCAGACCTCGGCGCCGGGCTCCAGCGCCAGCTGCGCGACCTCCACCGGAGCGACGTCCGCCAGGACGCGCAGCGGGCCGTCCAGCTGGACCCGCACACGATCGCCCTGCTGCTCCACACCTTCGACCACGGCACGCCACAGGACGCCGGCGGCATCGGCCGGGCGTTCACGGTGGAGCGTGACGGCCGTGGGAGGGAAGACGACGAACACCTCTCCCTCGGCGGCGGCGGTCGCTTTCAGTTCCAGGCCGGGTTCGCCGGTCCGGGCGGTCGCGGCCAGGGTGACGTGGTGGCCGCAGGCGGTGCCCCGGTAGAGGTTGAGGCCGACGAGGCGGGCGACATAGTCGGTTCTGGGGTGGCGGGCGACCTCGGAGGGAGCGCCCTCCTGGACGATCCGGCCGGACTCGATCACGATCAGCCGGTCGCAGAGCACCATCGCGTCCAGGGGGTCGTGGGTGACCAGAAGCGCCGCCCCCGCGAAGTCCGCCAGGTGCCGCCGCAGGCCCGAGCGGATCTCGAGCCGCGTCCGCGCGTCCAGCGCGGCGAGCGGCTCGTCCAGGAGGAGCAGCTTCGGCTCGACGGCCAGCGCCCGCGCCAAGGCGACCCGCTGCGCCTGACCGCCCGACAGCTCCCGCGGCTTCGCCTTCCCGTGGCCGTCCATCCCCACCCGCGCCAGCCACCCCGCCGCGGCCCGCCTCGCCTCCCGCGCCGGCGTCCCCCCGCAGCGCGGCCCGAACGCGACGTTCTCCACCACCGACAGGTGCGGGAACAGGAGGTAATCCTGGAACACCACCCCCACCGGCCGCTTCTCCACGGGCCGCCGCTCCAGACGTTCGCCATCCAGCTCGATCCGGCCCGCCTCCAGCCCGACCAGCCCGGCCAGCGCCCGCAGCACCGTCGTCTTCCCCGCGCCGTTCGGCCCGAGCAGCCCCACGACCTCCCCGGCACCCACCGCGAACTCGACGTCCACCCGGAACCCGTCCCGCCGCACCTCCAACCTGGCGGTCAGCCCCGTGCTCTCCCCGCCTCCCGGGACCGACGCCCTCCTGCCCGCGGCCGCTCCGTCTTCGGGCGCCGTCTTTCTGTCCGCAGCCATCGCGTCGTGTTCCTTCCTCGGCCCGGGTCAGGGAAGCCAGCGGTCGCGGAGGGCGGCCAGGACGGTGAGGGAGACGGCGAGCAGGACCAGGCTGAGGACCAGGGCGGCTTCGGGATCCGTCTCCAGGGCCAGGTAGACGGCCAGGGGCATGGTCTGGGTGCGGCCGGGGAAGTTCCCGGCGAAGGTGATGGTGGCCCCGAACTCCCCCAGAGCGCGGGCCCAGCAGAGGACGGCTCCCGCGAGGACGCCCGGGGCGACCAAGGGCAGGGTGACCCGGCGGAAGACGGTCCAGCGGGAGCCGCCGAGGGTGGCGGCCGCCTCTTCGTACCGGGGATCGGAGGCGCGCAGCGCCCCCTCGACGCTGATCACCAGAAAGGGAAGGGCGACGAAGATCTGGGCGAGGACGACGCCGGCCGTGGTGAAGGGAAAGGTGAGCCCGAACCAGGCGTCCAGATGACGGCCGATCAGCCCGTTGCGGCCCAGGACGAGCAGGAGCGCCACGCCGCCGACGACCGGAGGCAGCACGAGCGGAACGGTGATCAGCGCACGGACGAGACGGCGGCCGGGGAACACGGCGCGGGCCAGAACCCAGGCGAGCGGCACCCCCAGCAGCAGGCAGACCGCGGTCGCCACCGTGGCCGTCCCCAAGGAGAGCCGCAGCGCCTCCAGCACCTGCGGCTCGGCGAGCCGCGCGGGCAGGGTCGACCAGGGCGCCCGCACCAGCAGCCCGGCCAGCGGCAGAACGAGAAAGGCCAGCCCCACCGCGGCGGGAAGGCCCAGCATCCAGGGCACCCGGGTCCGCATGGCCTACCGCGCGCCGTCCCTTGTGGCGGGAGCGCGCCTCATCGGGGGACCTCCACGACCACGTTCGTGGACTTGATCACCGCCACGGCCAGCACTCCCGGTTCGAGGCCCAGTTCGTCGGCGGCCTGCCTGCTCATCAGCGACACGACGCGGAACGGGCCGGCGGCGAGCTCCACCTGGGCCATGACCGTGTCCTTGCGGACCTCGGTCACGATGCCGCGGAAACGGTTGCGCGCCGAGGACCGCTCCTCGTCGCCGCCGGACTCCACCTGCGCCCGTGCGAACGCCGCGAGGTCCCGGCCGTTGATCAGCCGGTGCCCGTTGGCGTCCCGCCCGGCGGGCAGCCGCCCGCCGTCCACCCAGCGGCGCACCGTGTCCGGACTGACCCCGAGCAGCTCGGCCGCCTCACTGATCCGGAATTCTGCCATCCGCCGAACGTACCGGCCGCAGATGCCAGGAGCAAGCGCGCTGAAGCCCTGCATCTGCGAGGAGGGCCAAGGGGGCTTCGGCGAGGGCCCGCGGAAGCGGCGGAGTTCGAAGAGGACGCTCCGCCACCAAGGGCGGCGGGTTTCGTCGGCGGCCATGGACCTGCGCATGCCCTGGCCACCTGCCTGGGGCAGCCATCGTCGGCGGCTGATGTGCGCATGTCTCGGCTCCTGGTCGCCTGCCTGGGGCAGGCGTCCGCGGATTCATGGACGTGCGGGTCGGGGGCGGAGTGCGCAGTCGCCGCATTTGCCGCTGCCGGGGACGCGGTAGTAGAGGCAGCAGGCGGCGCGGGTGAAGGACGGCCTGCCGGGGGCGGGTTCGGTGAGCCGGTGGGCGGCCTCGAAAGGGGGCCGGGACAGGATGCCGAGGGCGAGGGTGATGGCGTCGGCTGCGTGTTCGGGGCGCTCCAGGGCGAGGACCCCGGTGGTTCCGGCGAGGGCCGACGCCGCGTTGTCCCACAGGAGGCGGGTGGAGATCTTGACCAGGCTCTGAAGGGCGACGGCCAGGGACTCCAGGAGGGCGGTGACGTCCCTGTGGATGACCGCGGCGGGATCGTCGGCGTCCGGACGTACCTTCGGCGAGGGCAGACGGAGGGGAAGGGGGCCGGTGGCGACGGCCTGCCAGCGGAGGTCGTCGACGGTCCACTCCAGGAGGCGGCCGTGCAGGACGGCCGCGCCGACGAAAGGAGACCACAGGCGGGAGGCGAAACCCATCTGGACGAGGGACGCCGCGACGCGGGGCTCGTCGATCTCCAGGAGGTCGGTCGTCCGGGCCAGCCGTTCCCCCAGCACGGCCTTGTCGGTGAACAGTTCGGACAGCGGGAGCCAGGAGGCGTCACCGTGACCGGTGAAGAGGTGGAAGTAGCCGCCGACTTCGGAGACGTCGGCGATGACCTCGTGCAGGTCGGTGGGCATGGGGGAGCCGTTCCTCGTTCCGCGTTCGCCTTTCCTCGCATCATGGCACGGCACGGGACGTACGGGATCTTTGCCCGCCCGTGGCGGGTGGGGCCGCGGGGGGCGGGTAGGCGGAACGCGAGGGTTGTCGGAAGGCGGGGGACTCATGAAAGTCGCCGATTTCCTGCTGTCGCGGCTCCGGGAGTGGGGGGTGGAGCACGTCTTCGCCTATCCGGGGGACGGGATCAACGGGCTGCTGGGCGCGTGGGGGCGGGCGGGGGACCGTCCGAGGTTCGTGCAGGCCAGGCACGAGGAGATGTGCGCGTTCGAGGCCGTCGGGTACGCGAAGTTCACCGGACGGCTGGGCGTGTGCGCGGCGACGTCCGGGCCGGGCGGGATCCACCTGCTGAACGGGCTGTACGACGCCAGGCTCGACCGCGTGCCGGTCGTGGCGATCGTCGGGCAGACCGACCGCACCGCGATGGGCGGCTCCTACCAGCAGGAGGTCGACCTGCTGTCGCTGTTCAAGGACGTGGCCGGCGCCTACGTCCAGATGGTGACGGTGCCCGAGCAGCTGCCGAACGTGCTGGACCGGGCGATCAGGACCGCGATGGCCGAACGGGTGCCCACGGCCGTCATCATCCCGGCCGACGTGCAGACCCTGGACTACGTGCGGCCGGGGCACGAGTTCAAGATGGTGCCGTCCAGCCTCGGCGTCAGCTGGCCGTCCGTCGCGCCGGACGAGAGGGCGCTGCGGCGGGCCGCGGACATCCTGAACGCCGGGAGCAGAGTGGCGGTCCTGGCCGGGGCGGGGGCGCGCGGCGCGGCCGAGGAGCTGCGGCAGGTCGCCGACCTGCTCGGCGCCGGTGTCGCCAAGGCGCTGCTGGGCAAGGACGTCCTCTCCGACGAGCTGCCGTACGTGACGGGCTCGATCGGGCTGCTGGGAACGCGGCCGAGCCACGAGCTGATGACGGGCTGCGACACCCTTCTCACGGTCGGATCGAGCTTCCCGTACTCGCAGTTCCTGCCGGAGTACGGCCAGGCGCGGGCGGTGCAGATCGACATCGACCCCAAGCAGATCGGGATGCGCTACCCGTACGAGGTGAACATGGTCGGGGACGCGGCGGTCACGCTGCGCGCGCTGATCCCGCTGCTGACCCGCAAGACCGACCGGTCGTGGCGGGAGGAGGTCGAGGCCGGGGTCGCCCGCTGGTGGGCGACGATGCAGCGGGAGGCGATGGTCGACGCCGACCCCGTCAACCCGATGCGGCTGTTCCACGAGCTGTCGCCGCGGCTGCCCGACAACGCGATCGTCACGGCCGATTCGGGTTCCGCGGCCAACTGGTACGCCCGCAACCTGCGCTTCCGGGGGAAGGTGCGCGGTTCGCTGTCGGGGACGCTGGCGACGATGGGCGCGGGCGTGCCGTACGCGATCGGCGCGAAGTTCGGCCTGCCGGAGAACCCGGTCATCGCGTTCGCCGGAGACGGGGCGATGCAGATGAACGGCCTGGCCGAGCTGCTGACCGTCAAGCACTACTGGCGTACGTGGGCGGACCCGCGACTCGTCGTCGCGGTGCTGCACAACAACGACCTCAACCAGGTCACGTGGGAGATGCGCGGGATGCAGGGGGCGCCGAAGTTCCCGCAGTCGCAGACGCTCCCCGACATGGACTACGCGGCCTTCGCCGAGAGCCTCGGGCTACTGGCCGTCACCGTCGACCGGCCCGAGCAGATCGGCCCCGCCTGGGACCGGGTGCTGGCGGCGGACAGGCCCGCGCTGCTGGACGTGCGCACCGACCCCGACGTCCCGCCGATCCCGCCGCACGCCACGTCCGACCAGATCAAGGACACCCTCAAGGCGCTCCTGGGCGGCGACGAGGACCGCTGGGGCGTGCTGCGGGAAGGGCTCAAGACCAAGGCGCAGGAGTTCCTCTCGCGCCTCGACGAGAGATGAGACGCCTCACTTCTCGTCATGGGTGAGTATCACGATGGGTAGGGGAAAACCGTAACGATTCTCCTATGCGGGAATCGATGGCTTCATCGGGGGGATTTCGCATGGCGAAGAGCAGCTTCAGCCTGGACGTGTCGGCGATCCGGGAGCGGGCCAGGGAGAAGATGGACAGCGGTCCGGTGACCGAGTCGTACGGCAGGAGCACCGAGCAGGTCATCGGGGTGCTCAACGACGTGCTGGCCACCGAGATCGTCTGCTGGATGCGCTACAGCCAGCACGCGATCGCGGCGGTGGGCATCGACCGCGCGCAGGTGGTGGCCGAGTTCCAGGAGCACGCCGAACAGGAGCGCGACCACGCGATGCGCGCCGCGGAGCGGATCAGCCAGCTCGGCGGCAGCCCCGACTTCGACCCGGCGACGCTGGCGGAGCGCTCGCACACCACGTACGAGACGTTCTCCGAGGACGACCTGCGCGGGATGCTGAAGGAGAACCTCGTCGCCGAGCGGATCGTCATCGAGTCCTACCAGGAGATCATCCGCTGGCTCAGTGACGGCGACGTCACCACCCGGCGGCTCATGGAACACATCCTGGCCGAGGAGGAGGAGCACGCCGACGACCTCCTCGACCTGTTGGGAGGGAAGTAGCTCATGGCCAACGAACTGCGCGGGAAGGTGATCGCCTTCCTCGTCGCCCCCGAGGGCGCCGAGCAGGTGGAACTGGTGGAACCGTGGCGGGCGGTGGAGTCCGCGGGCGGCAGGCCGGTGCTCATCGCACCGGTCGACAAGGCGGGCGCCGAGGCGCAGCTCTTCCAGCACCTGGACAAGGGCGACCGGCAACGGGTCGACATGCCGCTGTCCACCGCCGACGTCGCCGAGTACGACGCCCTGGTGCTCCCCGGCGGCGTCGCCAACCCCGACATGCTCCGCACGGATCCCGAGGCCGTCCGCTTCGTCCGGCGCTTCTTCAGCGACGGCAAGCCGGTCGCGGCCATCTGCCACGCGCCCTGGATGCTCATCGAGGCGCACGAGGCCAGCGGCCGCACCCTCACCTCGTGGCCGAGCCTCCACACCGACCTGTCCAACGCCGGCGCCGCCTGGGTCGACGAGCCCGTCGTCATCTGCGAAAAGGGCAACAACACCCTGGTCACCAGCCGCAAACCCGACGACCTTCCGTCCTTCAACGAGGCGGTCGTCAAGGTCTTCTCCGCCGCCTGAGACCTGCCGCCCGCGCCCGCAGACGCCCCGCGCGCCTGCGGGCGCGACGCGTTGTGGGTGACGGCTGCGGTCACTTCCCGGAAGGAGAAGGGGGCGCTTGCAGGACGGCGGTGAGGAGGCCGGGGAAGCGGTCTTCGAGGTCGTCGCGGCGCAGCCGGCTGAGGCAGGAGGTGCCCTCGTAGTGCTGGCGGATGACGCCGGATTCGCGCAGCACCCGGAAGTGGTGGGTGGAGGTGGACTTGCTCACCGGGAGCTCGAACGCGGAGCACGCCAGGTTCTCGTGCCGCCTTTCGGCGAGGGTGCGCACGATGCGCAGCCGGATGGGATCGGCCAGCGCGTGCAGGACGCCCTCCAGGCGGAGTTCCTCCGGGGCCGGGTGGGGGAGCGTGCGGACGGTCGCGGCGGTCCGCGCGGTCGCGGGCATGGGGAACCTCCGTACGGGTGACTCTTCACCAAAGTACGACGATCGTCGTAGTTTGACAAATGACGTAGTACGGTGTTTATCGTACTAAGCGTCGGCCGCACGGTCGGCTTCCATCCCCCGGCCCTGCGGAGGCGTAGCCGTGAGCGTCCTGTTCAGCCCCCTGACCCTGCGGTCCCTGGAGATCCCCAACCGCATCTGGATGTCCCCGATGTGCATGTACTCCGCCGCGTCCGAAGGGCCGGAGACCGGGGTGCCGACGGACTTCCACCTCACCCACCTGGCCTCCCGGGCGGCCGGAGGAGCGGGTCTGGTCATGGTCGAGGCCACCGGGATCCGCCCCGACGGACGCATCAGCCCGTGGGACCTGGGCCTGTGGAACGACCGCCAGCAGCAGGCGTTCACCCGCGTCGTCGAAGCGATCCGCGCCCACGGCTCGGTGCCCGCCATCCAGCTCGCCCACGCCGGACGCAAGGCCTCCCTCGACAAGCCCTGGCTCACCGACGGGCCCCTGCCCGAGAGCGAAGGCGGCTGGCGGACGGTCGCGCCCAGCCCGGAACCCTTCACCGGCCTGCCCGTTCCGCACGAGCTCACCGAGGCGGAGATCCGGCAGCTGGTGCGCGACTTCGCCGACTCGGCCGCGCGCGCGTCGGCCGCGGGCTTCCAGGTGGTCGAACTGCACGGCGCCCACGGCTACCTGATCCACTCCTTCCTCTCCCCGTTCGCCAACCACCGCACCGACGCCTACGGCGGCAGCTTCGAGAACCGCCTGCGCTTCCCCCTGGAGGTCGTCGAAGCCGTCCGCGAGGTGTGGCCCGCGGACCTGCCGGTCTTCTTCCGCGCCTCGGCCACCGACTGGCTGACCGAGAACCCCGAGGACGACCGCGAAGGCTGGACCGCCGAGGACACCGTCCGCCTCGCCAAGGAACTCCAGGCCCGCGGCGTGGACCTGATGGACGTCTCCACCGGCGGCATGGCCCGCGACGCCCGCATCCCCGCCGGCCTCGGCTACCAGGTGCCCTTCGCCGCCCAGGTCCGCGACGCCACCGGCCTCCCCACCGGCGCCGTCGGCCTCATCGTGCACCCCGACCAGGCCGAAAACGTCATCACCTCCGGCCAGGCCGACGCCGTCCTCCTCGGCCGCGAACTCCTCCGCGACCCCTACTGGCCCCACCGCGCCGCCCTCGCCCTCGGCGCCGACCCCCACTGGCCCGACCAGTACGCCCACGCCGTCGTCCGCCGCAAGCGCTGACGCCTCCCCGCCTCTTTGGAGCTTCCTGCATCCTTCGGCCTTTTCGGCCGACGACCGCCTTCCGGTCGTTGTCCGTCCTCCGGTCGTTGTCCGTCTGCAAAGTCGGCGACCGCTCTTCGGTCAGCGATCGCCCTTCGGGCGGCGACTGCCTTCCGACCAGTGACTGTCTTACCGGTCGTTGTCCGCCTTCCGGTCGTTGTCCGTTTGCAGGATCGGTGACCGCTCTTCGGTCAGTGACTGCCTTTGGGTCTTTGGTCAGTGACTGCCTTTCGGGTGGTGATCGCCTTCCGGGTCGTTGAGGTCGTTGACCGCCTTCCGGCCAGCGGCTGCCTTACCGATTGGCGACCGCCTTTCGGTTCGGCGACCGCCTTTCGGTCAGCGACTGCTTTCCGGATTGATGACTGCTTCTGCGGACGGTGATCTCGCCTTCAGGGGATGACGAGGCGTGTCAGGGCCGTGGGCGGGATCAGGTGAAGGCCTTGACGGCGATCTCGGTGGCTTCGGCGAGGACCCGGTCTTCGTAGGAGCCGTTCTTGGCGGGTTTGTCGGCGAAGGCGGCGATGACCAGGGGGGTGCCGTCGGGGGACCAGGCGACGCCGACGTCGTTGACGGCGGCGTAGGCGCCGGTTCCGGTCTTGTCGGCGGCGGTCCAGCCGCGGGGGAGGCCCGCGCGGATGCGGTCCCGGCCGGTGCGGTTGGCCTTCATCCACCGGGTGAGCCGGTCGCGTTCGGGCGGTGCCAGGGCCTCGCCCAGGAGAAGCGCCCGGTAGCCGGCGGCCATGCCGGCCGGGGTGGTGGTGTCCAGGAGGGAGCCCGGGGTGACCTCGTTGAGCTCGGGCTCGTAGCGGTCCAGGCGGGTGGCCGGGTCGCCGATGGAACGGGCGAAGGAGGTCACCGCGGAGGGGCCGCCCAGGATGTCGAGCAGCTCGTTGGAGGCGGTGTTGTCGCTCTGGAGGAGGGCGGCGCGGCACAGTTCGGTGATCGTCATACCGGTGTCCACGCGGGTCTCGGTGACGGGCGAGTGCGGGACCAGGTCGGCTCGGGTGAAGCGGATCCTGCGGTCGAGGAGGCCGGAGTCCAGCGGATGGGCCTTCAGGACCGCGGCGACGGCGTAGGTCTTGAACGTCGAGCACATCGCGAACCGCTCGTCCTGCCGATGCCCGAGGACCAGGCCGGTGCTCGGATCGGACGCCCAGAACCCGAGGCGAACACCGAAGCGCTTCTCCAGGCGCCGCAGGGCCGCGACGCTCGTGCTCAGATCCGCGACCGGAACGGTCGGCGTCCCCGTCCCCGGCCCCGCTGACCCGGAGGACCGGGACGCCTGCGGGCCGTCGGCACCGCCCGAGTCGCTGCATGCCGCGGCGAACGGCAGCGTCAGAAGCGCCCCCAGCACGGTCCGGCGTCTCATCGGCTTCCTCTCTCGACACCGGCTCGAACCGGCTCCCTTGGGCGATCAGGCTGCAAGCCTTCCAGACGGACGGCGGAATCGACTGAAGGTGAGCTCGCCGGACACCATCGTTCCTCAGAGCAGCTGAAGACAGGTCCGCCTGGAAACCGTCTGGACGGACAACGGAATGGGAGGCGAGCCCGCCGGACACCGTCGTTCCTCAAAGCGGCCGGCCGAGGGTAAATCCGCTGGGTGCCGGTTCCTCCAAACGGCTGAGGGCGGATTTGCCGGGTGTCGAGGCTGAAACGGTTGGGGGTGAATTCGTTGGGCGCCGAGGCTCCCCAGAACGGCCGGAAGCGGGTTGCCGGGTGTCGTTGTTCTTCAGGTCGAAGGCGGTCCGCGGGGTGGTACGGCTCTTCAGGAGGTGACGACGGGGGTTTTGAGCGCGCTTCCGGCCAGCCACTGCTTCCAGGGCATCTGGTGATAGCTCCAGCCGTTGTTCCACGGCAGTTTCCGCTCGGTGCCGGTGATCACGACGGGATCGCCCCGGTACGACCAGCGGAAGAACCAGGCGGCGTCGTCGCGGCTGGAACGGACGCACCCGTGGCTGCAGTTCTGGCGGCCGAGACACCAGGTCTCGCCGTTGCTCGCATGGACGTACTCGCCGCTGGCCGAGATGCGGGTGGCGTACTCGACCCAGGTGTCCCAGTCCTCCTTGTCCTGAGGGCCGGACCGCATGCGCTCCCTTTTCCTGTGATCCATGACCAGGTGGATGCCACTGGAGGTCTGCCAGTAGTCGATGCCGTCCGCCCGCCGGTCGCCGCCGCCGCCCATGCTCACCTTCCATCGGCGGACGAGCTCGCCGTCGCGGTACGCCTCGGCGAGGTGCGTCTTGGCGTTGGCCTTCACCACGTGTTCGTCGCCGATCGTGAACGTCGATCTCACGTCGGCCCCGCCGACCAGGTTCTTTCCGGCCTTCACCCCTTGGAGGCCGGCTTTGAAGACGACCTTCTGGTCGGCGGGCCACCAGCGCTTCGGACGGAAGATGGCGAGCTGCCGGCCTTGCGCGTTCTTCGTCCAGTGCCAGGCGCCGACCGTCGACTTCGTCGACGTGACGGACAGGGCCCGTTCGACCGCCTTCTTGTCCGGCACCGGATGGCTGAACCTGACGATGATCGGCATGCCGACGCCGACCTTCTCCCCCGGCCGGGGCGTCAGATCGGTGATCTTGAGAAGCCTGGTCTGCGCCGCGGCCCGGCGAGCGGTCTCCGGACGCTCGGCGGGAGCACTCTCGGCAGAAGGGGCCTCGGCGGCGGGCCGCCCGGCGGGCGCCACGTCGGGAGATGCCGCGCATCCGGCCGTCAAGATCAGAAGCGAGCAGAGCAGAGGGATGCCACGCATGGGGTTCTCCGGTCTCGATGGGCGCTCGGCCAGTGCGCTGCCGGGCAGGCCGCGGGGACGAGGTGAGGGGTCGGCGGATGTGCTGCGGGACGGGTCGAGGGGTCGGCGGATGTGCCGCGGGGGCGGGATGAGGGGACGGGGGACGGGGCGAGGGGTCAGCGGGTGCGCTGCGGGGACAGTTCGTCGCGGAGCCTGGCCCGGGCTCGCGACAGGCGGCTGCGGACGGCTTCGGGTCCGAGCCCGAGCAGTTGCGCTATTTCAGGAGCGCTGAGTCCTTCCCAGGCGCTGAGGGAGAGGATCTCCCTGTCCTTCTCGGGGAGACGGGACAGGGCCTGGCGTACGTGGGACCCGCCGTCGTCGCCTCGGGCCGTTGCCAGGTGCTCGCGGAGTCGTTCGGCCAGCCGGTGCCGCCGGACGGACCCGCGCAGGTGGTTCGCCAGAACCTTTCTCGCGACGCCGTAGAGCCAGAGCTTGGCCGCTTCGCCTTCCGGGACGGCCGCGATGCGGCGCCACGCGATCGTGAAGACCTCGGTCACCAGGTCGGCGGCGTCCTCGGAAGGCTCAACACGGCGCAGGAAGAAACCGAGGATCCGGTGGCTGTGAGCGGCGTACAGCTCCTCGAAAGACGCCTCGTTCACTCGGCTTCTCCGAAGTAGGAGCGGGCGTCGCAGAGCTCGTCGAGATCTTTTCGGAGGATGCCGCCGTCACCCTTCTCCAGCTGGCCGAGCATCCTGTCGAATCTGTTCTGGTCCGTCCACATCCCGTCTTCGTAGACGCTCCACTTCCGCGTCCCGACGAGCACCTTCCGGGCGGCCTCGCGGCCGCTGGGGCCGCTGTCCTTCCAGTAGCGCATCCATTGGCACCTCGCCTGGGCGGCCAGGGCATGGCGGAGGGAGGTCTCCTGCGTCTGACCCCGCCAGAGGCCGGGGCGCTGCAGAGAGGTCCAATCCCCGCCGGGAGGAAGCGGGAACCCTCGGCCGAACTCCTCGATCGCGGCGGGGAGCTCGGGGCTCTCCAGATTCAGCCACTCGCTGCGGTCTGGACCGTCCTCCAGCGGCCCGAACCGTCCGGTGCGCAACTCGGGCCCGGTCGGCGTTGACGCCGGTGACGTGGCGACCGGGCGCTGGACGTCCAGGTTTTCGTCCCGCCGGTCGGCGACCACCACCGGGATCGTGATCGCGACCGCCACCGCGACCGCACTGGCGATCATCGGCCGCCAGCGACCGCCGCCGCTCGCCGACCGCTGGTGTCCGTCGCCGCTCACCGGCTGTCGGCGCCCGTCGTTCACGGGCTGTCGGCGCCCACCGCCGATCAACCTCAACCGATGCCGGGTCGGGAGCTCCCGGCCGATCTCGGCGAGTAGCGCGCTCACCTGGGGGTCCTCGGCGAGCCGCGCATCCGTGACGGGTCGGCTCGCCTTGAGTATCGCGTCCAGCTCGCTGTCCGTGGGGGGCACCGGCGACTCCTCGTTCTCTGTACTCGTCATCACATGTCCGGCAAGCGGCGTATCGTGACGCGAGTGACGCGGATCACGCCCGATGCGCGGACGTCGCCCCGGGGCGCGCCGATGCCACACGGCAGGTGGAGGACCTGATCGCCCGCAGGGAGAGATGCGCGGACGTCGTCTCGGGGCGCGCCGATGCCATCCCGGTGAAGGCGCCGGTGCCGGGCGGGACGATCGCCGCCGGGAGAGGCGGAGGACGCGGAGGATGAGCCTTTAGGCTGAGGGGATGGCTGCGAAGGCGGAGATTTCCGGGCGGGCCCGGCGGCGGAAGCCCGAGACCAGGCTGGGACTGGTGCGGCGGGCGCGGCGGATGGACCGGGTGCTGGCGGAGACCTATCCGGACGCGCACTGCGAGCTGAACTTCACGAACTCCTTCCAGCTGCTGGTGGCCACCGTTCTGTCGGCGCAGACGACGGACTCGCGGGTCAACCTGACGACCCCGGCGCTGTTCGCCCGGTATCCGACGCCCGAGGACCTGGCGGCGGCCGACCCGGAGGACGTCGAGGCGATCATCAAGCCGACCGGCTTCTTCCGGGCGAAGACCAAGTCGGTCATCGGGCTGTCCGCGGGGCTGCGCGACCGCTTCGGAGGCGAGGTGCCGGGCAGGCTGGAGGACCTCGTGACGCTGCCAGGGGTCGGCCGCAAGACCGCGAACGTGGTGCTCGGCAACGCCTTCGGGGTGCCGGGCCTGACGGTGGACACCCATTTCGGGCGGGTGGTGCGCCGCTTCGGCTGGACGACCGAGGAGGATCCGGAGAAGGTCGAGCAGGAGATCGCGAAGCTGTTCGAGAAGCGCGACTGGACCATGCTGTCGCACCGGCTGATCTGGCACGGGCGGCGGCGCTGCCACGCCAGGCGGCCCGCCTGCGGCGTCTGCCCGGTGGCGCCGGACTGCCCGGCGTATGGTGAAGGACCCACCGATCCCAAGATCGCCGCCAAGCTGCTCAGAGACAGGTCCTTTGCGTGAATAATTCCGGGCTGGGGGATGTTGCCCCGAACGTGATCCCCTCATGGCTCGACCTCTTCCGCGAGCGGGCACCGAGGCTGGAGGTGCCCGCCTTCCTGCGTCCCGCGCCGCACGCCCGCCCCGCGGCGGTGCTGGTGCTCTTCGGGGAGGGCCCGGAAGGCCCGGACATCCTGCTGATCGAGCGCGCCGCGACCCTGAGGAAGCACGCGGGCCAGCCGGCCTTCCCCGGCGGCGCGATCGACCCCGAGGACGACGGCCCGATCGCGGCCGCCCTGCGGGAGGCCGAGGAGGAGACCGGCGTCGACCCCGACGGGGTGACCGTCCTGGACGCCCTGCCGGAGCTGTACCTGTCGCGGAGCAACTTCCGGGTGACGCCCGTCGCGGGCTGGTGGCACGACCCGTCGGACGTCTCCCCGGGCCACCCCGGCGAGGTGGCCGCGGTGGCGCGCGTCCCGATCGGGGAGCTGGTCGACCCGGCGAACCGGGTGGCGCTGCGCGCTCCGGGCGGCTTCGTCGGCCCCGCCTTCCGGGTGCGCGACATGCTCGTCTGGGGGTTCACCGCGGGCCTGCTGAACAACCTCCTGGAGGCCGGCGGCTGGGCGGTGCCCTGGGACTCCGGTCGGGTCGAGGATCTGCCGCCGGACGTCCTGAACCTGGCGGCGAGAGGATGAATCACCCTGTACGGTGACGCGCCGGGAGGTCATCTCCTTCCTCCAGGGGACTGGAAAACCCCCGATCTCCCTGTACTTTGAAGCGGTGTTGGGCGACCACGTACTCGATCTGATCTTGCTCGTGTTGATCGTGCTCTTCGCGGTCTCGGGGTACCGGCAGGGCTTCATCGTGGGCCTGCTGAGCTTCGTGGGCTTCGTCGGCGGCGGGATCCTGGGGGTCGTCATCGCCCCGCCGCTCGTCAAGTGGGTGGTGGAGGGGGCGGCCCAGCAGGCGCTGCTGGCGATCGTCATCGCCTTCCTCGCCGCCACTTTCGGGCAGCTGCTCGCCTCCTCCGCCGGGGCCGTGCTGCGCAACCGCGTCACCGGCAGCAACGCCCGCGTCGTGGACGCCGCGGGAGGCGCGGTGGTCAGCGTGATGTCGCTGCTGCTGGTCGCCTGGTTCATCGGGATCGTCCTCCTCGATCAGTCGCCCATCCGAGTGGTAGCCAAGCAGGTTCACAACTCCGCCGTGCTCGACGCTGTGGATAACCTCATGCCGTACGCCGCCGACCAGTGGGCGGAGTCGTTCGACAAGTTCGTGGACGGCACCGAGTTCCCCAAGGTCTTCAACGGCCTGGGCGGCGAGCCGCTGGTCGACGTGGGTCCGCCCGACAAGTCCGTGGAGACCTCGCCCGCCCTGCGCGGCGCCCGCTACAGCATCGCCAAGATCATCGGCACCGCCCCGGAGTGCGGCAAGCGCATCGAGGGCACGGGCTTCGTCTTCGCACCCGAGCGGATCATGACCAACGCCCACGTGGTGGCGGGCACGCGCGGTTCGCTGTCGATCCAGGTGGCGTCCCGCGAGCTCCGCGGCAGGGTCGTGCTCTACAACGCCAAACGCGACATCGCGGTCATCTACGTGCCGGGGCTGCGGGCGCAGGCACTGCAGTTCGACCGCGAGGCCAAGCGCGGCGACGCCGCGGTCGTGGCGGGCTTCCCCAAGAACCGCCCCTACACCGTCCGGGCCGCCAAGGTCAGCGCCCGCCAGCGGGCCAACGGGCCCGACATCTACGGTGGCTCCCAGGTCACCCGCGAGATCTACGCGCTGCGCGGCAAGGTGGAGCAGGGCAACTCCGGCGGCCCGCTGCTCGCCGAGGACGGCCGGGTGTTCGGCGTGATCTTCGCGGCGCGCGAGCACGACTCCGACACCGGCTACGCGCTGACCGCGGACGAGGTCGCCCCGGACGCCCAGGCGGGCCAGAACGCCACCGAACCCGCCTACACGCAGAAGTGCGCCGGCTGACGGTCAGCGCAGGCGGAACTCCCGGCGCTCCCGTACACCTTCGATGATCGCCGGTACGTCCAAGCCATGGCGGGGTCCCCGGTACGCCTCCAGCACCGCGCACGCACGGCTGAAGAGGGCCTGGGAACCCTTCTCGTTGCCCCGGCGCACGTGAGTGATGCCTACGGCGAGTTGCGCGAGCCCCCGCCACAGTGGGCGTTCCTCTTCCGGGCACGCCTTCCAGTACGCCTCCAGCACTTCGTGGGCGTGGAAAGGGCGGTCGGCGTCCAAGAGGTTCTGCGCTGCGGAGATGGACTCCTCCGGACCGAGCTCCAACTCGTCCGGCATCGTCGGTACGCCTTCGGAACCGTGGGGGAGAGGACGGCCGTACGCGTCCCTCGGGCGTGCGTTACGCGGACGTCCGGACGGGTCGCGGTCGCGCTCGGGCATTGTCAGTCACTCAGCCACGGCAGAAGAACATCGTTGAACTCGGTCGGGCGCTCCTGGTGCGGGAAGTGCCCGGCGTCGATCAGCTTCCAGGAGTACGGCGCCTCGACGTACCGGCCCGACCCCTGGGCCGCGTACGGAGGGATCGCGGGGTCGTTCAAGCCGTGGATGTGCAGCGTGGGAGCGAGCACGGGAGCCGCCATGCGGTGCGCGTAGCGGATGCCGTCGGGGCGGGGCGTGGAGCGGATCAGCCACCGGTGGTACTCGAGCGCGCAGTGGGCGGCGCCGGGGATCTGGATGGCGTCCCGCACGTTGCGTTCGGTCTCCGCGTCCGGCCAGCCCGGCCCGGACCAGTGCCTGAGCAGCCGTGCGGCCCGCTCCGCGTCGTCCTTGACGAGGTCGCGTTCGGGCCACATCGGGAGCTGGTAGAGGGCCGTGTGCGCCATCCAGTTCGTCCACGGGGACTGCCGCAGCCGCAGCGGGTGCGGAGCGGAGACGGCGACGAGCCTCTGCACGACCTTCGGGTGGTACACGGCGGTCGACCAGGCGACCAGGCCGCCCCAGTCATGGCCGACGACGACCGCGTTGGCCTCGCCGAGCGCACGGATCAACCCGGCCGCGTCACCCGCCAGGGTGACGAGGTCGTAGCCGCGCGGAGGCTTGTCACTGCCTCCGTAACCGCGCAGGTCGACGGCCACCGCGCGGTAGCCCGCCTCGGCGAGGACGACCAGCTGGCGGTGCCAGCTCCACCACGACTCGGGGAAGCCGTGGAGCAGCAGGACCAGCGGCCCCTCTCCCAGCTCGGCGGCGTGGAAGCGGGTGCCTCTGGCGCTGATGTCGCGGTGCGTCCAGGGACCGGGGAGCTCAGTTGTCACGGGCTCGCTTGAGCATCTTCACGCCGTCCTGAAGCGTCTGCCGGGTGCGCTTGGCGCCGTCGATCTTGCGGATCCGCAGCCAGCCGACGAGGATCAGCACGGCCGCCAGCAGCAGGTAGAGGCCGGAGACCGTGGCGAACGCGGCCCAGTGCCACATGCCGAGGCCGACCAGCGCGTAGGCGAACGCGATCGACATCAGGATGACGATCACGCCGGCGATCAGCCCGGCGATCGCGAACAGACCGCCGCCGATCGCCGCCTTCTTCGCGTCGGCCTTCAGCTCGATCTTGGCGAGCTCCAGTTCGGCGCGGACCAGTTTCTGGACGTTGCCGGTCGCGGCCGCGACGAGCTCGCCGAGGCTCTGGTCCTCGACGTTCGGTCGAGTCATGAGAACTCCCTCTCGGTACCGGTGCCCAGGGCGCGTATGCCGTACCCGGAAAAACGGAACGCCATGACAGCCTTCATGGCCACTCTTTCGGAATGTTCGGTTTTCGGGTAGCCCAAATCGCCGACGAGCAGCGAAACGGTGACACACGCGGGCGGGCCATCCCAAGAACTTACCGAGACACCCTGCGGACGGCGCATCCAGGGAGAGCCGGCCCGGCGGATCCTATCCGTGCGGAGCGGCGGAGCCGCCGTGACGCGTCACGGCGGCTCCGGAAAAGATGCGGAAAGACCGCGCTCAGAGGCCGAGGGCCTGCTTGATGTGGTCCATCACCGCCGGATCGGCGAGGGTGGTGGCGTCACCGGTCGGCCGCCCCTCCGCGATGTCCTGCAGGATCCGCCGGACGATCTTGCCCGAGCGGGTCTTGGGGAGCTCGGGGACGAGGAGGATCTGGCGCGGCTTGGCGATTGGCCCGAGGTGCTGGGCGACGTGGCCGCGCAGCTCCTCGACGTCGACGTCGCCGGCGTCTCCGCGCGGGATGACGAACGCGGCGATCGCCTGCCCCGTGACCGGGTCGGACGCGCCCACGACGGCGGCCTCGGCGACCTTCGGGTGGCTGACGAGTGCCGACTCGACCTCCGTGGTGGAGATGTTGTGCCCGGAGACGAGCATGACGTCGTCGACGCGGCCGAGGAGCCACAGGTCGCCGTCGTCGTCCTTCTTGGCGCCGTCCCCGGCGAAGTACAGGCCCGGCCAGCGCGACCAGTACGTCTGCACGAAGCGCTCGTCGTCGCCCCAGACGGTGCGGAGCATGGACGGCCACGGCTCACGGAGGACGAGGAAGCCGCCGGAGCCGTTCGGGACGCTCTCGGCCTCGTCGTTGACGACGTCCGCGGAGATGCCGGGCAGGGGCCGCATCGCCGCGCCGGGCTTGCCGTGGGTGATGCCGGGCAGCGGGCTGATCATGATCGCACCGGTCTCCGTCTGCCACCAGGTGTCGACGACGGGCGTACGGCCGCCGCCGATGCGCTCGCGGTACCAGACGTAGGCCTCGGGATTGATCGGCTCTCCGACGGATCCCAGGACGCGCAGGCTGGAGAGGTCGAACTGCGCGGGGATGTCGTCGCCCCACTTCATGAACGTGCGGATCGCCGTAGGCGCGGTGTAGAGGATCGTGACGCCGTACTTCTGGACGATCTCCCACCACCGGCCGCGGTGCGGGGTGTCGGGCGTGCCCTCGTACATGACGGACGTGGCGCCGTTGGCGAGCGGCCCGTACACGATGTAGGAGTGGCCCGTCACCCATCCGACGTCCGCGGTGCACCAGTAGACGTCCGTCTCCGGCTTGAGGTCGAAGACCGCGTGGTGGGTGAAGGCCGTCTGCGTGAGGTAGCCGCCGGTGGTGTGCAGGATGCCCTTCGGCTTCCCGGTGGTGCCGGACGTGTAGAGGATGAACAGCGGGTGCTCCGCGTCGTGCGCCTCGGGCACGTGCTCCTCCGACTGGCGGTCCACCAGGTCGTGCCACCACACGTCGCGGTCCGTCCAGGCGACCTCCTGGCCGGTGCGGCGGACGACGAGGACGTTCTCCACGCTCTTGGTGACGGCCTGGTCGACGGTGGGCTTCAACGCGCTGGGCGCGCCCCGGCGGTAGCCGCCGTCCGCGGTGATGACGAGCTTGGCGTCGGCGTCCTCGATGCGGGTGCGCAGGGCGTCCACGGAGAAGCCGCCGAAGACGACCGAGTGGGTGGCGCCGATACGGGCGCACGCCAGCATCGCGATGGCCGTCTCGGGGATCATCGGCATGTAGATGGCGACCCGGTCGCCCTTGACGACACCGAGCTCGCCCAGCGCGTTGGCCGCCTTGCAGACCTCCCTCTTGAGGTCGGCGTACGTGATGGCGCGGGTGTCCCCGGGCTCGCCCTCCCAGTGGAGGGCCACTTTGTCACCGCGCCCGGCCTCGACGTGGCGGTCGACGCAGTTGTAGGCGACGTTGATTTCGCCGCCCACGAACCACTTGGCGAAGGGGGGATTGGTCCAGTCGAGGACCTCCGTCCACGGCTTGGCCCAGGTCAGGCGCTCGGCCTGCTCGGCCCAGAAGGCGAGGCGGTCCTCCGAGGCGCGGGTGTAGGCGTCCTCGGTGATGTTGGCGGCGGCGGCGAGTTCGGCAGGGGGAGCGAATCTGCGGTTCTCCTGCAGCAGGTTCGACAACGCGTCCTGGCTCACGAAATCAGCTCCTTGTCACTTGCTCTCAACTCGCGCCCTCGTGGGGATATCTCACTTAACCCGCGCTCGGGCGTATGTATCAAGGGGGATCTACTCTTAAGTTTCCTTACAAATGGTAGGTGACGCAGGCCACGCTCACGTCCTGTGTACTCTCATGCCCGTGGATGACGCTCTTCTTCAAGTCTCGTTGCTGCCCGGCGTGGAGGAGGCCTGCGACGCGGCCCGCAAGGCCGTGGACAGGCTCCGAGGGCACCGCATGCTGCGGCGGAAGAGCCCTGAGGTGTCCACCGAGTCCCTGCTGCGCGGAGCACGCGCCTCCGCGGCCCTCGAGGGGGCCGAGGCGCATCTCGAAGAGGTGCGCGCGGGTCACGCGAACCACCCCCTCGTCCAGGGGGCGCTGCGGATCTCCAGCGAGATGGGGCCGCTGGTGGCGACCTGGCACACCGCTCCCCGCCAGGTGCTCGCACGGCTGCACGTCCTCGGGGCGCGCGACATCGTCGCCTCCGAGGCCCTGGGACGGCCGCGGGACTCCGGTACGCCCTCTCCCGAAGAGGTCGCGGCACGGCTGGACGGGCTGAGCTCGCTGCTGACGTCGCCCTCGAAGGCGCCCGCACTCGTGGCGGCGGCCATCGTGCACGGTGAAATCCTGGCGCTGAAGCCGTTCGGCACCGCGGACGGGCTGGTGGCCCGCGCTGCGGAGAGGCTGACGCTGATCGATCGCGGCCTGGACCCGAAGACGCTGGTCTCCCCGGAGGTGGGCCATTTCGAGCGCGCCGAGGAGTACCGGCAGGCGTTCGAGGGCTATCTGACGGGGACGGCCGAGGGCGTCGCGGGCTGGATCCGGCACTGCGCGGAGGCCGTCATCACCGGCGCACGGGACTCGCAGGCGCTGTGCGAGGCGATGCAGCGGGGCTGAGGCCCTCGGTACGACGACGGGCGGCGTTCCCCCGCTGAGGGAAACGCCGCCTCTCACAACGCCATCTCCGGTTATCAAGCGTGCAGATGAGTCGTCGGAGCGGGTCAAGCCCGTCTCGACGCGCCTCCCGAGGCTGTTCGCGCGTGGGTGCCGAAGTGACGTTTCCGGACCTTCGTCCGTACTTCCTGTGTACGCCTTCTTCGCTTCGCTGACAAGTCCTGGCGTACGGGGTTCGCAGAGGTCATCGGGCTTTTCTCGGCCGCCGACGGCAGGTGGCGTGGTCGATTTGTCGGTTTCCAATCCGTTGCGGGGGCGGGCGGGGCGCCAAGGATCTACAAGATCACTGCGGCGACTCGCATGATCGTCGAAGGTGTCACCGCCGTCACCGATCCATGACGATCGGATGGAGGCGGGTCCGAGTACTGAACGCCTGTCTAAAATGTCCCCGCTTGCTTTCCCGGACGCCGGTCCGGCTCCCCCCTGGAGCTGGGCGGTCGTGACGACCCCCGCTTCCCCCCGGCGGGGGTCGTCTTCATGAGGCACGGAGTTGTCCACAGGAGAACAATCGTCTTGTAGGCGGCTCCGGAGTGATCCGGGGTCGCCTTCCTGCTTGTTGGTCGGGGCTGTGACCTGGGGATTTGTGGCGGGGTGCGGTCCTATTTGCTGATCTTGTCTCACTGGTGCTCGCCGGTCGTGGGTCATATGCGGGCCATGGACCGGAGCATTGTGCCTGGTCGAGGGGCTGTTGTGCGTGATCTCGTGTGCGTTGGCCCTACCGGGGCGGGTGGACGGGATGGATCGGGGAGGGTGGACGGATCCGGACTTGGGCGGGGGGAGCAAGGCCGCTAGCATCCGGCGAACGGGCAGGTCTCCGCCATGAGCGAAGCTCACCCGTAGGGCGCGAAGCGTGGCGGTGCCCCGCTGCCCGCAAGCCCGAGGGGGCGGCCTTGCGCGGGGTCCCCGCCCAAGTCGGGATCCGGTCGCCCGTCACCGTGTGTCTTGAACGGTCTGCGCTAAGGACTGTCCGTAGCTGAGGGGGCGTGAGGAACGGCCCCGGCTTCGTGGATATCAGAGGAAGAGAAGTTCGACGTCCTTCGAGACGCAGAGCCGAAGGACGACCGTCAGCTGCTGGGCCGCATCGATGTGCGCCCGAGGGAGGTCGACCTCGGTTCGCCACTGATCGACGATCGCCTCCAGTCGAGGCAGGATCGCGGCGCACTCGCTGGGCGAGAGCTCGCCGCTGCCGTCATCCGGGCGATCGAGTAGCGGTTCGAGCACGGTGGAGACATCGCTCCAGGGGCGATCTCCGCCGAAGCCCCGCATCTCGGAGAGAGCGAACCCTTCAGCTCGTGCCAGCTCTTGCCGGAACGCGGCGAAGCCGTTGTAGGACCAGGCGACGTCGGGACTGCTGGTGTCTCCGTCTCCCGGGAACAGAGTCAGCCCCACGTCGTTCCTCTCTCGGCCGTCAGGTACCTCGCGCAGACCCAAAGATCATTTACGGGACATCCCTTGGGCGGAGGATGTCGGCGACGGCTTGTCAGGATCGAAGCTGGCTGCTCAGCGAATCCGCCACGCTTGCCGCTCGCTGTCCGGCACCGCGTGCCACCATCCGAACATAGATGCACAGACCATGGCAGCTTGTTCGGTGCGGCTGGTGGATCGCAAAGGGCATGGTGCATGAGGAGAGAGGGTGTGCTGGCCCCGGGTGGGTGGGCGGGTAGGTCAGGGTGCTTGGTCGGGTAGAGCAGTCCGGGCTGATCCCTAGAGGGAAAAGCATCCGCCGCAAAGCGGTGGCCCGGACCAGTCGCACCGCGCGCCCCGGCGCTTGCGCCGGGGCGCGCGAGTGTGGCGTTGAGTCCGGGACCGCCGCGCGAGCGGCGGTGCCTTGATCCTGTAGGGGAAAGCCTCACACACGTGGGTCCTGCCGCAATCACACGGCAACAGTGTCGAGGGCGAGGTGCCAAGGGAACGTGGCCAACCGGTCGCTGCCGGTGCCTGGTGGGTGGGATTCGACTTGGTCTGGACCGTAGAGCACTCGGACGCCTGTGCTGCGTAGATAGGCGATGCTCTGGGCGAAGACGGGGTTCGCGGCCAAGGCTGTGTTGACAAAGGGCAGAACCGCGGTCGGGACTCCGAGAGGGACGAGTTCGGCCAAGGTGCTGAGGGCGTAGTTGTCGGCGGTGCCGTGTGCCCATTTGTTGATCGTGTTACGGGCTAGCGAAGCGCGTGATCTCAAGCGTGTCGACTGCCACCTGCCCTCTCAAGGGTGGGGGCATCTCGCCCTGGCTGGCTCCGCTCCTGAGATCCACCCGGGCTGGACCGATGACGGCCAGCGGTTCGGCTCCCGCGAGCTGAAGCACAGGGCCACGGGAGACGTGCGAACCGTCCCATCCCCCCGGACCTCGTCACCATCCTCCGCGACCACCTGACGGCCTACGGGACCGCACCTGATGGGCGGCTCTTCTGGGACATCCGCCACGACGGATTCCCGCACGTCACAGGTAACCGCTACCGAGAGACCTGGCGACGCGCCCGCAACCACACCCTCACCCCCGCTGATCGGGCCGTTCAGCTCGCCCAACGCCCCTACGACCTGCGACACGGCAACGCCTCCTTCCTCCTGGGAATCGGCGTCGCCCCCACTGAAGTCGCCCGGCGGCTCGGCCACTCCGTGGCCATGCTCTACACCACCTACGCTCACTGGCTCACCGGCCAGGAAGAGCAGGCAAACAAGATCATTGACACGGCCTACGCCCAGCACAAAGCCCTGATCGGTGCAGGCATCAGCCACGGGCCAGCCACGGGCCAAGACGTCCAAACCATCGCTTCCTGACCAAAAAACACCAGGTCAGAAGCCTGAACCGCTCACTCCTCGACTTATCCACAGGGTGTTAAGCGATCTTGGGCAGGGTGGGCGACCGTGGAGCCGTGAACGCCCTGGTGCTCTCCGGTGATCCGGAACTCGTCGATGACGTGCGGCGGCTCGCGGCCGCGGCCTCGGTGGAGGTGGAGGTCGCGGGCCATGCCGCCGAGGCCCGTTCCCGTTGGCACCGGGCGGCCGTGGTGCTGCTCGGCGCGGACGCGCTGGCCGGCTCGCCGCCGCGCAGGGACGGGCTGGTCGTGCTGTCCCGGGAGGCCTCCGTCGCGGTGTACCGGCGGGCGCTCGACCTCGGCGCCGAACGCGTGGCCGTGCTGCCCGAGGACGAACCGTGGCTCACCGACAGGCTGCTCCGCGCCTGCAGCCCGCCGGCCTCCGGCCGCGTCATCGCCGTCACCGGGGCGCGCGGCGGGGCGGGCGCCTCCGTCCTGGCCACCACCCTCGCCCTGATCGCGGCCCGCCGGGGGCTGCGCGTCCTGCTTCTGGACCTCGACCCCCTGTCCGCCGGGCTGGACGTGGTCCTCGGCCTCGAACGCGCCCAAGGCACCCGCTGGCCCGACCTCGCACGGCTGCGCGGCCGCCTGTCCCCGGACACGCTGCACCGATCGCTGCCCTCGACCCGCGGGGTGGCCGTACTGTCCCACGCGCACGACCGCCCGTCCCGGGTGCCCGCCGAAGCCCTCGCCTCGGTACTGACGGCGGCCCGCCACGCCTACACGCTCACCGTCGCGGACTGTCCACGAGGCGCACTCCCGCCCGCCGACGAGACCCTGCTGCTGGTCCCGGCCGAAGTCCGCAGCGTCCTGTCCGCACGCTCCCTCGCCGCCACCCCCGTCCCGCCGCTCCTCATCACCCGCGGCCCCGCCCCCGCCCGCATGCCCTCCACCGCCATAGCGGAATCCCTCTCCCTACCCCTGTACGGCCACTACGACTTCGACCGCCACATCCCACCGGCGCTGGAACAAGCGGCCCTCCCCACCCGCGGTCCCCTGGCCCGCCTGTGCACCCGCCTCCTCACCACCCTCCTCCCGGGCCCTCCCTGAACCGCAGCCCTGCCTTTTCCACCCACTTCGCACCGTCCACTTCACCGCAAGGAGCCGACCATGTCCTTCCGCCTTCTTCTCACCAAGCTCGTCCGCCTTTCTCCCGTCACCGGCCTCTTCGCTCTTTTCCGTACGCGAAGAGCCCGTACAACTCGAAAACCAGCCCATCTGCCCGTGCTCCTCCCCGCGACGCATCACGCCGCCTGGTTCTTCGACCTGTTCCTCGACCGCACCCCCCACCGGCAGAAACGCACCAGAACCCATCGCCGCACCCGCGCTCCTGGCAGAAATCGCTCCCTCGCCCCACTGCTCGCGGCGATCAACCGCCTCTGGCAGCCCGGCATCACCCGATCCCTCAAGAAGGACCTGCGACGGACGAACGACCGTGAGCCACAGACGGAAGGAGCCGCGGTGAAGAGCGGTGGGCCGCAGGGGGAGAGGGCCGCGGGGCAAATCGGTGGTCCGCAGGTGGAGGAAGCCGCGGTGAAGAGCGGTGGTCCGCAGACGGAAGAGGTTGTGGAGCAACTCGGTGGGTCGCGGGAGGTAAGGGCTGTGGGGAGAGACCGTGGGCCGCAGGTGGAAGGAGCTGTGGCACAGCGCGGTGGACCGCAGGAAGGAAGGGCTGCGGTGAAGAACGGCGGGTCGCAGGAAGGAAGGGTTGCGGGAAGAGACCGTGGGCCGCAGGTGGAAGGAGCTGTGGCGCAGCGCGGTGGACCGCAGGAAGGAAGGGCTGCGGTGAAGAACGGCGGGTCGCAGGGGGAGAAGGCCGCGGGGAGAAGCGGTGGGTCGCAGGTGCCGGGTGCTGGGAAGCGTGGAGTTCTCGGGGGTGGGCGATGAGCCTGGCGGACGCGGTGCGGGGGCGGTTGGCCGACACGGGGAGCGCGGCGACACCGGGGGCCGTGGCGGCGGCTTTGCGGGCCGAGGAGAAGGTGCTCGGCGACACCGAGGTGCTCAGCCTCGCCCGGCAGGTGCGAGCCGACCTGGTGGGCGTAGGGCCGCTGGAGCCCCTGCTGAACGATCCGGCGGTGACGGACGTACTGGTCAACGGCCCCGGTGAGGTGTGGGTCGAGGCGAGAGGACGGCTGATGCGGACGGACGTCCGCTTCCCCGACGAACGTGCCGTGCGCAGGCTCGCCCAACGGCTTGCCGCCGCGGCGGGACGCCGACTGGACGACGCCGCTCCCTACGTGGACGCCCGCCTGCCCGGCGGAATTCGCCTCCACGCCGTCCTCGCCCCTGTGGCACCCGACGGAACATGCCTCTCGCTGCGCTCACCACGCGGCCGTGCCTTCACCCTCGGCGAACTGGTGCAGGAAGGCAGCCTCTGCGCGCGGGGCGCCGACCTGCTGGCCGCACTGGTCGATGCGCGGATGGCCTTCCTCGTCACCGGTGGAACGGGAACCGGGAAGACCACCCTTCTGAGCTGTCTTCTGGGACTGGTCTCCCCCACGGAACGCCTGCTGCTGGTGGAGGACTCGGCCGAGCTCCGCCCCGACCACCCCCACGTGGTCCGACTGGAGGCCCGCCCGCCGAACATCGAAGGCGCCGGCGGAGTGACCCTGCACGACCTCGTCCGCCAAGCCCTCCGCATGCGCCCCGACCGCCTCGTGGTGGGCGAGGTCAGAGGCTCCGAAGTAGTGGATCTGCTGGGGGCTTTGAACACCGGCCACGAAGGAGGCTGCGGCACACTCCACGCCAACACCCCCGCGGACGTCCCCGCCCGCCTGGAAGCCCTGGGCTGCTCCGCCGGCCTGACCCGTGAAGCCCTCCACAGCCAGCTCGCCGCCGCCTTGGACGTCATCGTCCATCTGGAACGCCAGGGCCCCCACCGCCGCGTCAGCGAGATCTCCGTCCTCACCCGAAACCCGTCCGGTCTGGTCGAGGCCCACCCGGCCGTCCATCTCACCCCCACCGGCCTCACCCCCACTCCCGCGGCGACCGCCCTCTTCGAGCGCCTGGGCCGAACCCTATGACCCCCTCACCCTCATCCGAAAGGGACCGGCCGCGTCCCCGCCTTCACCAAGGCCACGCACGCCTGTTCTTGCCTCTTTCCCCGCCCCGTCTCTTCCCCTGCCCCGCCTCTTCTCCTGTCCCCGCTTCTTCTGCTCCCGCCTCATCTCCTGCTTCCACACTTCCTCAGAGAAGAGCCGGTTTCGAGCCGCGGAACGGGTGAGCTGTTTCTACTGGTAAAGGGGAATTTGGGTTTCTGGATTTCTGGCATGTGGATTTTCGGGGAGGAACGGAATGGTGCTGCTGAGCATGCTTCTGGCGGCCATGGCGGTCTGGCTCTGGACCGGGCCTCCCCACGCCGTGCGCAGGCTTACGGTCGTGGGAAGCAGGGCGCGGTCTCACGACCACTGGCTGAGAACCGTGCTGCGGACGTCATCCTTGGCGAACCTTCTGCGGGCGCGTCAGGAGGAGAAAGCCTGGCGTCTCGGCGTGATCGAACTCTGCGACGCGCTCTCAGCCGAACTCACCGCAGGCCGTACCCCCGAAGACGCGCTGGCCGACGCGGTGGCGTCGCTCTCTCCGGCGGTGGCGACACCCTTGAGAGCAACCCTGGCCTCCCACGATCTCCCGGAATCCCTGTACGAGCTCTCACACCGCCCTGGTGCTCAGGGCCTGCGTCTCCTGGCCGCCTGCTGGAACATCGGCGTCGAACGCGGTGCCGCCTTCGTCCCCGTCATAGACGGCCTGGCCCAAGGACTCCGCGACGCCCACGACCACCACGAGCAGATCAAAGCCCAACTGGCCGGCACCCATGCCACCGCCCGCCTCCTGGCCGTCCTCCCCTGCCTGGGCCTCGCCATGTCCTGGTCCCTGGGCGCCGACCCGCTGCGTTTCCTCTTCACCACGCTCCCAGGCCTGGCCTGCTTCCTCTTGGCCCTCCTCCTGGACGCCGCAGGCATCCTCTGGACCACCCGCATAGCCGCCAAAGCCGAAAACCCTTGACCCCGACCCTGGATTCACGAAATTCCTGCTGAACGGGCGGATCTATCGGCGAAGAAAGAGATGAAGGGAGTGGATAAAAGAAGCAAATAAAAGGCCGGAAGGGAAGGGAAGGGAAGGGAAGGGAAGGGAAGGGAAGGTTTTTTTATTAGAAATGAGAGGATTGGTGAGGGCTCCGGGTTTGGTAATTCTCTTCGATTAGGGATGGGTGATGGTCGGTGGAAATGGTGGCGGGGTTCCTTTTTGCTGTAGTGGCGGGGTTTTTGGCTTTGTCGCCTTCTCCTTTGAAGAGGCTGCCTGCGACCGGGACGGGTGGAGGTCGGGCTGGATCGGGACGAGCAGGGGACCAGAATGCGGATACGGCGAAGAGGAAGAGGGCGGTACTGGCAGGAGTCACGGGAATCCTGGTCGGTCTGCTGGTAGGAGGCCTGGCAGGTGCGATCACGGGATGCCTCGCCGTTTGGGGATGCTGGTGGTGGTCGGGAAGAGGCGGATCAACTGAGGACAAAAGACGCCGAGCCCGAGTGCTGGCGGACCTGCCGATGGCGGTCGAACTCCTCGCAGCCTGTCTGGCGGCCGGGATCCCCTGGGCCGAATCCGTCGAAGCAGTGGCAGGCGCGTTGGGCGGCCCTCTGGGAGAAGACCTGGAGAAGGTCTCCGCCCAGATCCGCTTGGGCGCCGACTCGGCGGACGCCTGGCGGAAACTCCTTGAGTCTCCGGAAACAGCCTCATTGGCCCGCGCAGCCACCAGAGCGACGCGAAGCGGAGCTTCCCTGGCCCCCATCCTCAACCGCCTGGCCCGCGACCAGCGCCGCACCGCCCGAGCCGCCGCCGAAGCCCGCGCCCGCTCAGCCGCTATCCAGGCCGTCGCCCCCTTGGGCCTCTGCTTCCTCCCTGCTTTCTTCTTCCTCGGCATCGTCCCTTCCATCGCCGGCATAGCCCAGAGCATCACCCTCCCCTGACCGCAGAGCCGCAGAGCCGCAGAGCCGTAGAGCCGCAGAACCGCAGAGCTGTAGAGCCGTAGAGCCAGGCGGGGGCAGGGACGGGCGCGGCCGGTGGACACGCAAAAGCGAAGAAGGCGCCGGTCAGGCGGCGTTGGAAGTGAAGGCAGGTGAGGTGGACGGCGAGAAAGGTAGTGATGGAGCTGCGGTGAGAACGAAGAGGCCGTTGAAGGTGAGGGCTACGCAGATCTGGACGGTGCTGAACAGGAAGCTCTGGGCGGCGATGTTGCCTTGGGCGGGATCCATGAGCTGGAGAGGACGGAGACGTAGAAGTTGGCGTTCTTCGGGTTGATGACCGAGGTGAGAAGCCTCTGGCGAAGAGGTGACGAGCGGGACAGAGACGAAGAACTGCGGGGTGAGGGAAGGCGCCTCCCAGGTGAGCCGCTCTCGTCGTCGGTGAGCTGGCTCTCGGCAATGCCAATACCAATGCCGACGCTGATGTTTTGCGGATCCGACCCTCAGTCCTGATCTCAACGTCGGCCCGGCCCCCGGCCCCTGGTCCCCGGCCCCGGCCCCGGCCCCGGCCCCGGCCCCGGCCCCGGCCCCGGCCCCGGCCCCGGTCCCGATCTGGCCGCGGCTCCGCCAGCCCGGATTCCGACATCGACGCTGATGGTTTGCCGACCCGACGCCTGCCCCAGTCCTGACCCCAACGTCGGCCCGGCCCCGGCCCCGATCCTGATCCCGATCTGGCCGCGGCTTCACCAACCCGGCCCTGACGTCGTCGCTGACGGTTTGCCAGCCTGATCCGACCTTGGATTCGGCCCTGATTCTCGATCTGGCTGCGGCTTCGCCAATCCGGATCCCGACATCGATCCCGATGGTTTGCTGACCCAACCCAACCCAACCCAACCCAACCCGATCCGACCCTGGCCTCGGCGCTGCCCTCGGCTTCTCCAACCCGGTCCTAACGTCGACGCCGATGGCGCGCCGATACTGATGCCAACGTTGTGAGTTAACGAAGGGGATGCCCACTACGTATTAGTTGGTCCCGTCTGGTCGCGGGCGGGGCGGATCGGCAGGCCGGTGTGGATGTCCGTTGCGTATCAGCTGGTTCGGTATGGGAGAGGCGTTGGGTGGGCGGGGGAAGGGGCGGTGCTTGGCATTTGGGTGGGGGCTTGATGGATTGAGTTCGGGGGGATTTGGGCTTTATGGCTGTGGGGGGTCTAGGGCGGGGCAGGGCCGGCTCGGGCTGTGGCGGGGATGGTCAGTGTGGGGAGCCAGCGGAGGGTGCGGAAAGGGAAGGTGATGGTGACCTCGGCGGTGGTGGTCGGGGTGTCAGGGGAGGGGGAGGTGGTGGTGGGGGCCAGGAGGCAGGTGGTCAGGTGGGCGCCTGCTTTCCGGGCTGTCCGGCGAGCGTGTGAGCAGGGGGCGGGGTGGCCTCGGGCGTGGCGGGTGGCGGCGGAGAGGGCGGCCATGTCGGCTGCTAGCTGGGCTTGGTGGCGAGCGGCGCGGATGCCGGATGCCGTCATCACGGTGGCGGTGAGGACGCAGATGAGAGAGATGAAGGCAGCTGTCCAGATCGTGGCTGCTCCCCGATCTGGTGGTCGGGTCCTGAGCTGGAGGACGTGCTGAGCGGCGCGGGGGGTGGCGGCTTGTACTCGGTCGGGATGAGAGCGGTGGATTTTCAGTTCGGGGTGGCGGGCTTTCATCCGTACGTGTGAACCATCTGTCTTCGGGCTTTCGTTTCTGTGCATCGGTTGGCTGCTTTGGTCTTCGTTCGTATGCACGGGATGCCCGCTCGGTAACGGATAACGGCTTCAGACAGGTGGTCGAAGCCATTGGATCGGCTGCATCGAGGTGGCCGGGCGGGGTGGTCGCGTCGGGTTGGTCGCATTGAGGCAGTCGTGTCGAGGCGGCTGCGTTGAAGTGGCTGCCTCGAGTTGGCTGCCGAGTTGGCCGCATCGAGGGGGCTATGTCGAGGTGGCTGTATGGGGAGGGCTCCTGGTTTGGGCTGGGAGGGGGCTTGGTCTGGGTGAGCTGTATGGGGAGGGCTCCTGGTTTAGGCGGGAGCGGCCTTGGTCTGGGTGGCTTGTGCGGGGAGGGCTCCTGGTTTGGGCGGGAGAGGGCTTGGTCTGGGTGGTTTGCGGGGGTGTGTGGGTGGCTCAAGGAGCGGTCGGGATTGGAGAGGCGTGAGGCCAGGGCCAGAGGGCCAGGGCCAGGGTCAGGGGTCAGGGAGTGGGGGCTGGGTGGGTTCGGTGGGGGTCTCGGTGGTGAGGCGGAAGGTGAGGGTGGGGAGGGGGAGGCGGGCCAAGGGGCGGAAGGGGGCGGTGAGGGTGAGGTGGGCGGAGTCTTGGGTTCGGGTGATGGTGAGGGTGGTGCCGGGCGGGGTGGTGGACAGGGTTCGGGAGCGGATCTGAGGGAGGGGTTCGCCTCGGGCGGTGGCTCGGGCGGCGATGTGGAGTGCGTCGACGCAGGTGAGGCGGGTCGCCGCCGCGGCGATGCCCCAGAGGGCGATCGCCACGACGGCTAGCAGGGCGGGGAGGGCCACGGCCACTTCGGCGGTGGCCGTGCCGCGGTCGGCGTGGCGCATGGGCGGGTCATCCGGCCAGTTGGAGGGCGCGGTTGATGATTCCTAACACCAGGGTGCGGACGTCGTCGCTGGTGACGATCTTGAAGAGCAGGCCGGCGAAAGCGGCGGCGGCCACGGTCGCGACGGCGTACTCGGCTGTGGCCATGCCGGCGTCGCGGTCTGCGCGGAGCCGGAAGGTGGAAGCGGTTTCGCGGAGCCGGGAAGAGGAAGCGGTGTTGCGGAGCCGCAGAGCTTTTGCGGGGCTGCGCCAGGTGCACTGAAGGGGCGTGGTGATGCTGGGCAACTGAAAGGCCGTGGTGGTGCTGGGGGATTGAAGGGCCGTGGTGGTGCTGGAGGGCTGAGGGGTGAGGGCGGTTCTGCGGGTTTGACGGGTGGTGGTGCGCCCGGCGTCGGGGCGGAGGGTGACGGTGGGCGCGTTGGGCTGGAGGTTGAGGGAAGCGTGAAGCCCACTGGCCGATGCGTGGACGCTTGTAGTGATGGTGGGGGCGGAAGGTCGGGGAGCGAGGGCGGGGCCACGGGGCTGTACGGCGGCGGTGGTGTTGCGGGGGATGGCGGGTCGGGGGGCAGGGGCGTGGTGGTCGTGAGGACGCGGGGGCATGGGGACCTTCCGTCGTCGGGCCGGGCCGGGTGCCTGGCGGCTACGACCAGCATGCGCTCTTCCACAAAGATCGTTTAGTGGGCTGTGGATAACTCGGAGACCGGATTTTCGAGGCGCTGAACTGGGCTTTTCGGTTGAGGCGATGAAGCGGCGGCTTCGGGCTGTGATTGCTTTCGGTTCGGGTTTCTCGGGTGCGTGGAGTTTCTGCGGCTATGGGAGCCGGTCGGCCGGAAGGCATCGGTGAGCCGTGTTCCCAGGCGCCCGCTCTTGCACGGGGACGGTCGTCCTTGTCGGGTTGTTCGGGAACGGGCTGGGAGTGGCGGACGAGGATCAGCAGTCCTTCGGGCGACTGTTCTCACCGGGTCGAGCGGAACGGGTGGAGAGCAGCGGATGGGGAACGGCAGGGCTGTTCTCATCGGGCTGGGTGGAGCCCGTCCCGGAGGGTTTGTCAGGTGCTCAGGCCCTGTGTGGAGATGCCGAGTTCACCTGCGTAGGGAGGCCGGGGAGCCCTGCGTCGAGAGGTCGGGAGTGGTGGCAGGTCTTCGGGCTGAAGAGGATGAGGAGGGCGGGTGTCAAGAGGAAACAGGCGTTGTATTTGTCGTCAGTAGGACTAGAGTTTCCGGGACGGGTGATTCGTCGTTCTTTTGTGACTTTTGCTACCGGTGAGTCATATACGCTGCCTCAAGCACTGGGGTACCGGGTGTGCGGAGGGAATCTTGCGCGTGTGGTTCAGGGCGCTGGTGGCCGTGGCTCCGCTGGTGGCGGTGATGGGCGTCGGAGGGGTGGCGCAGGCGGGTCGGGCGGCGCCGCAGCCGCAGATCTCGCCGGCGAACGGGGCGGTGATCACCTCCTCGTCGGTCACGGTCAGGGTGAAGTCCGCGCCGGGCGGCGGGACCCTGTACGTGGACGGGGTGCCGGTGGCCGCCGGGAAGAACAAGATCCTCCAGTACACGATCAACGGGAGGACCACCGCCAACGGGACGCACCGGGTCAGGCTCGAGGCGACGTCGGGACTGTGGTGGGACGCGGCTTCCAGCACGTTCCAGATGAAGGTGCCCGCCTCCGCGCCGAGCGGGGTGACCGCTTCGGCGAGCGGCAACAAGGTGACCGTCCGGTGGCAGAAGGGCAGTGAGCCCGACCTGACGGGGTACACGCTCTCGGGGGACCTGGGGACGAGGAACGTCTCGGCCGGGTCGTGCGGGGCGCAGTGCAGTGTGACGCTGAAGGCGTCGGCCGGGGGGCAGGCGACCATCCAGGTCGTGGCGAAGCGCTCGGGGGCCGCGCCCTCGGGGGCGACGACGCGGACCGTGCGGCTCAAGGGGACGGCGGCGCAGCCCCAGGCTCCCGGCAACGGCAACGCGCCCGTCCCTGGACCCGGTCCGTCCTACGCGCCGCCGCCGGGCACGGGGCAGAATCCGGTCTTCCCCACCGTCGCGCCCAACCCTCCGGGGTTCTCCACCGAGAATCCCGAGGTCACCATGGTCTACCCGACGCCCACCGATCCCGCGGTGCTCGACCCGTCCGTGGTCAGCATGGACAACACCGGGCTGACGGACACGCTGGCCGATGAGAGCCTGCAGTGGGGCAAGAGCGTGGCGATAGCGCTCGTCCTGCTGCTGTGCGCCGCGCATCTGGGCGCCTGGACGCGGAGCCTGCGCGCCGTGAAGGCCACGGGGCCGGGCGGTGTGCGGGTCGCTCCGGGATCGGCCCACGCCCGGGTCGAGGCCAACCGGTTGCACATCGAGGCCGCGCTCCTCGCGGCCAAGGGCACCCTGGAGGAGTCTCCCGGGTCCGAAGAGGCCGGGAGCGGCAGGAAGTCCCGCCGCTTCAAGAAGCGCAAGCACAAGCCGTCGAGCCCCGAGCCGGCGGAGGCGAACTTCGAACCGGCCGTTTCCACCGTGGAGCCGGACCAGGACTTCCCCGACGAGCTCAACCTCGAGTACACGCCGAAGAACCTGGACCTCGCGGACAAGGCGGGCGGCGAGCCCGTGGCGGACCTCGACGAGACGAGTGTGGACCTCGGAACGAGCGCGCCCTTCGACGAGATCGACGACGAGCCGTCACCCGACACGACGATCCTGGACGGAGGGCCCAAGGGTCCTGAAGGCACCGGGAAGCCGGATGGAGAAGGGGCCGACGCCGCCCTCGCGGCGCTGATCGAGCTCGCCAAGACCGACGCCCCCGCCGAGACCTCCGTGGAGGAGCCGGGCGACCGCACCGAGGTCCTGGAACACCCCCGCCGCCGTCGCGGCCTCTTCCGCCGCTGAGCCGTCCGGAACCGCCCGGGACCGCGGAGGGTCAGGGGCCGAGCAGGACGGACAGCAGGGACAGGGCGTCCTGCTTGTCCAGGGGATCGTTGCCGTTGCCGCATTTGGGGGACTGGATGCAGGACGGGCAGCCGTGGTCGCATTCGCAGGCGGCGATGGCCTGACGGGTCGCCTGGAGCCAGGGGCGGGCGGCGGTGTAGGCGCGTTCGGCGAAGCCGGCGCCGCCTGGGTGGCCGTCGTAGACGAAGACGGTGAGGCGGCCTGTGTCGGGATGCAGGGGGGTCGAGACGCCGCCGATGTCCCAGCGGTCGCAGGTGGCGAAGAGCGGGAGCAGGCCGATGGAGGCGTGTTCGGCGGCGTGCGCGGCGCCGGGAGCGTCGAATTCGGGGGTGGCCGCGGCCAGGGAGTCCATGGCCGCGGTGGAGAGGGTCCACCAGACGCTCTTGGTGCGCAGGACGCGTTCGGGCAGGTCGAGCGGCTTCTCGCCGATGATCTCGCCGGTGGTGTGGCGGCGCATCTGGTAGGAGACGACGCGGCGGCGGACCTCGACGGTGCCGAAGTGCAGGGTGGCGTGTGCGCCCCAGGACGTCGACTTCTCCTCGTCGAGGACGTGGATGTCGGTGGTGGAGCGGGCGGACGTGGTGTAGTCGGCGACGGCGGGGGTGACGAGGGCGACGCCGTCGTCGAGGTCCAGGAGGTCCACCAGGAAGGTCTCGCCCTGGTGGACGTAGAGGGCGCCTTCGTGGACGGTGCCGTGCGCCGAGGACTCGTCGACGGTGCCGAGGAGGCGTCCGGTCGCCGATTCCACGACCTGCACGACGGACGGGCCGGAGCCGCGCAGGTCGGTGGACGGCCGTTGGCGGTGCGTCCAGTACCAGCCGGTGGGGCGGCGGCGGAGCAGTCCCCGGGCGGTGAGGTTTTCCACAGCCTGTGGAGACGTCGCGCCGAACAAGGTGAAATCCTCGTCGGTGAGGGGGAGCTCGGCGGCGGCCGAGCACAGGTGGGGCTCCAGCACGTAGGGGTTGGCGGGGTCGAGGACGGTGGCCTCGACGGGCGTGCCGAAGACCGCCGACGGGTGGTGGACGAGGTAGGTGTCCAGCGGGTCGTCCCTGGCGATGAGGACGGCCAGCGCGTCCTGGCCGCCGCGGCCGGCGCGTCCGGCCTGCTGCCACAGCGACGCGCGGGTGCCGGGCCAGCCGCAGATCAGCACCGCGTCCAGACCGGAGATGTCGATGCCGAGTTCCAGCGCGTTGGTGGTGGCCAGCCCGAGCAGGGACCGGTCGCGCAGGCCGGCCTCCAGGGCGCGGCGCTCCTCCGGGAGGTAGCCGCCGCGGTAGGCGGCGACCCGCTCCACCAGGTCGGGTGCGGCCTCGGCCAGGTCGCGCCGGGCCGCCAGGGAGACGGTCTCGACGCCGCGCCGGGAGCGCACGAAGGCGAGGGTCTGCGCGCCTTCCGCCACCAGGTCGGCCAGCAGGTCGGCGGTCTCGGCGGGGGCCGGCCTGCGGATCTCGTCCTCCAGCAGCGGCGGCTCCCAGAAGGCGAAGGTCATCGCGCCGCGGGGCGAGCCGTCTTCGACGACCGCCTCGACCGGCAGCCCGGTGAGCACCGCCGCCGAGGCCGCGGGGTCCGAGACCGTCGCCGAGGCGAGGACGAAGACGGGAGAGGAGCCGTACCGGGCGCAGACCCGGCGCAGCCGCCGCAGGATCTGCGCGACGTGCGAGCCGAAAACGCCGCGGTAGCCGTGTGCTTCATCGATCACTACATACCGGAGACGCCGGAGAAAAGAGGCCCAGCGAGAGTGTCCGGGAAGCACCCCGTAGTGCAGCATGTCGGGGTTTGTAAGAACTATGTTCGCGTAACGCCGAATCCAGTCCCGCGAATCCGGAGAACTGTCTCCGTCGTAGGAGGAGGCGCGTACCCCGGGAATTTCAAGAGACGTCACGAAACGCTCCTGATCGCGGGCGAGCGCCTTCGTCGGCGCGAGGTAGAGCGTCGTCTCGTCCTCGGCCGCCGCGCTCAGCGCGGGCAGCAGATAGGCCAGCGACTTGCCCGACGCGGTGCCTGTGGCAATGATCACAGAATCGCCCCCGTGGGCCAGCGAAGCCGCTCTGACCTGGTGTTCCCACAACTCGGGAAAGCCGAGGGCCGCCCGCACCGGATCCGGCACCCAGGCGGGCCATCCCGCCGGTGCGGCGGCCCTGGCGGGCACCGTTTCGACATGCGTCACCCGGCCGCGGCGCCGGGGATCGCGCTGCAGCCGACGGAGAAGTTCGTGCGTCACCACAGGTTTCCAGTCTGGCACCGTGGGAAGGGAAGAGGGAACGCCCCGGCCCCCTGACCGCGGCCACGGCCCCGGCCGCGCCGCGTGAACAGAGGATTTCGTGTGAACACGTCTCCGGAGCATGGTTGAATTTCGGCGGGCGAGCGCTGCGACGCCCGATTACATTGCGGCAGGAATGCGCAGGAGGTTGGTTCTGTGGACCTGAAGGTGAACGACTACACCACCGACGACGGCCTCACGGTCATCAACGTGGAAGGGGAGATCGACGTCTACACGGCGCCGAAGCTCCGGGAGAAGCTCATCGACCTGGTCAACAAGGGCAAGTTCCACCTTCTCGTGGACATGGAGAAGGTGGAGTTCCTCGACTCGACCGGTCTCGGCGTCCTGGTGGGCGGGCTCAAGCGGGTACGGGCCCACGACGGTTCGCTGGAACTGGTGTGCACCCAGGAGCGCATCCTCAAGATCTTCCGGATCACGGGCCTGACCAAGGTGTTCGGTATCCACACCTCGCTCGAGGAGGCGCGGGAGAACCGCAAGAGCGCGAAGTAGCCTCCGGTGTCTACAGTCGAGGTCGCGTTCAGCGCGCTGCCGATCCACGTGCGCACCGCACGCATGATCACCAAGGCGGTCGCGCTGCGCAGCGGTGTGGACGACCCGCTGCTGGACGAGGTGCGCCTGGCGGTGGGCGAGGCCTGCTCGCGCGCCGTCGAGGCGCATCAGAAGCACTGTCCGGACGAGCCCGTGTCGCTGAGCCTGACCGATGGTGGGGGCCGTTTCTCGGTCTCGGTCAGCGACCGGGCGCCGGACGACCCTGAGGACGGCCTGAGCATGGCCGTCATCAAGGGTCTCGCCGACGAGCTCGAGATCGTCTCCTCGGACGGAGGGACGACGATCAGCATGAGCTGGCCGGCCCGCTGACCCCCGAAGATCCCCGAAAGACCCCGCGTTACCGGACGCGGGGTCTTTTTCATGCCCCCGAAGCGGGCGGCCGGTAAGAAATTACCTTTCTCGTGAGAACGCACTGCTTTTCCCGGCGGAAAAGGCGCGCATACCTTCCCCGGGACCACGGCTTCCCCGGGGCCATGGCGCGCACGTCCTGCATGACCCCCTCGCAGCGGATGAGCAGGGCGTCGGTGTGGTGCCGCGCCGGTATGCCGGTACCCGGTGACGAAGACAAGGTGGACATGCAGGTTGTGGGCAGCGCTTTGCCTCTCTTCTTGTATGCCTGGATACGAGAAACACTCTTGGTGTTGCAAAGGGTGCGTTACGTTAGGGCCGTGAAGCTGGTGGTGCAGGTGAAGTTGCTCCCGGACGAGGCTGCCGCAGTGGCTCTCCGGGAGACGCTGCGTGCCTGTAACCGGGCCGCCGACCGTGCCTCTCGACGTGCTTTCGCCACCGGGACGACGGGCAAGCAGTCACTTCAGCGGTTGGTGTACGGGGAGATGAAGGCGATGGGTCTGTCGGCCCAGCCCGCCCTCCATGTGATCCGCAAAGTCGCCGGGGCCTACGCCGCCTTGAAAGCGAACCTGAAGGCCGGGAACTACGGCCGTGAGGGCTCCAAACGGCGTCGGGCGGTGGAGTCCAGGCCGGTCCGGTTCCGTAAGGACGCCGCTCAGCCGTTCGACGACCGGTGCCTGTCCTGGCAGCCAGATGCCCGTACCGTGTCGATCTGGACCGTCTGCGGCCGTTTGAGGGGCATCCCGTTCCAGTGCTCGGCGGCTCAGATGGGGATGCTCGCCGAGTGTCGGCGCGGGGAGTCCGATCTGGTGCTTCGGGGCGGGAACTGGTACCTGTACGCCACCTGCGAGATCCCTGAGCCCGAGTTGGGTGACCCGGTCGGTTTCCTGGGGGTGGATCTGGGCATCGTGAACATCGCCACCACCAGCGACGGCGACCGGTATGCAGGAAAGCACCTCAACCAGGTCCGCCACCGGCACCGGCGGCTACGCCGCAAACTCCAGAAGAAGGGCACCAAGTCCACCAAACGGCTCCTGCGCAAGCTGTCAGGCCGGGAGGCGCGGTTCGCGGCCGACACCAATCACCGCATCGCCAAGAAGATCGTGGCCGAGGCTCAACGCACCTGCCGCGGCATCGCCCTGGAAGACCTGGGCGGTATCCGCGGCAGGGTACGGCTCCGCAAGCCCCAGCGGGTCACGCTGCATTCCTGGTCGTTCGCACAACTCGGCGCCTTCGTCTCCTACAAGGCGGCTCTGGCGGGAGTGCCGGTGGTGTTCGTCGACCCCCGACACACCTCACAGGAGTGCAGCCGCTGCCATCACATCAGCCGCAGCAACCGGCCTGATCAGTCCACTTTCCTCTGCATGTCGTGCGGCTTCGCTGAGCACGCCGATGTGAACGCAGGCTGCACCATCGCCCAGCGCGGTGAGGCGGTCTGGGCAGTGAGTCACGCTGCCGACGACGCGGCCTGAACCACACCGGCCAGGTGCGGTGAAGAGCTGCGAGCTCGGCCCTTCAAGGCCGAGAAGCTGACCCTCTCGGTGGACCAGCCGAACGTGCTGATCGGGCTGCTCGTCGGGGCCGCGGTCGTCTTTCTGTTCTCCAGGCCGGCGATCATGGCAGTGGGGCGGGCCGCCGGCCGGGTGGTCGCGGGACGCGCAGCGCGAGCTGGTCACTCCCGGCCTGCTGGCGATCCTGACGCCGATCGCGGTGGGTTTCGCGCTCGGCTACGCCCCGCTGGGCGCGTTCCTGGCCGGGGCGATCGCCGCGGGCGCGCTGATGGCCGTCTTCCTGGCCAACGCCGGAGGGGCGTGGGACAACGCCAAGAAGGTCGTCGAGGACGGCAGGCTGGGCGGGAAGGGCTCGGAGGCGCACGCCGCCACCGTCATCGGGGACACCGTGGGCGACCCGTTCAAGGACACCGCGGGCCCGGCGATCAACCCGCTGATCAAGGTGATGAACCTGGTCTCCCTGCTGATCGCCCCCGCCGTCGTCGCCACGGCGGGGAACGCCTTCCTGCGCGCGGGCGCGGCCCTGGTCGTCGTGGCCGTCCTCGCGATGGTGATCACGGTCTCCCACCACCGGGGCGCCGGGGAGCGCGTGCCGGTGGCGCGGACCCTGCGCTGAGCGCGGTTCGGACTCTGCGCTGAGCGCGGCGTGGACCCTGCGCTGAGCGTCGCGAGATGTTCATCCACAGGGCGGTGCGGGGGAGGTCCGCGGGACGCTTACGCTTGGGCGCATGAGTGGTGGTAAGGGGTTCGCCGTCATCTTTGGCGGCATGATCTTGATCATGGTGGTTCTGTGGGCGCTGTCGGCGCAGGTCGCCCCGTGAGCAGGAGACTGCTGGTGCTGCGCCACGCCAAGGCGGAGGTCGGGCTGGGCCTGATCGACCACGAGCGGCCGCTGGCGGAGCGGGGCCTGCGGGACGCCGCCGCGATGGGCGACTTCCTGCGCACCCAGGGCCTGGAGCCGGGCCTGGTCCTGTGCTCCACGGCGCTGCGCACCAGGCAGACGCTGGAAGGCCTGCGCCTGGCCGCTCCGGCCCGCTTCGAGAGCGCCATCTACATGGGCGACGGCCACGACCTCCTGGACCTGGTGCACGTGGCCGGAGCCGAGTTCGCTCAGACGGAGACGATCCTGCTGGTGGGTCACAACCCCGCCGTGCACGAACTGGCGATCGCCGCGGGCAACGAGCAGATCGAGGACTTCCCCACCTGCGCGCTGGCCGTGATCGAACTGGAGTCCTGGCAGTCCCGCGGCGGCACCCTCCTGGCCTACCGCACCCCCAAGACCCTCTGACCCCCGGCCCGCGGGGGAACGCGGCTTCCGTCCGGGTGAGGACGCCCCGCCTCGCGCCAGGGCGTCCGAAGGCCACGAGCCGCCCGCGTCCCGGGCCCGTCCGGGCGGGTCAGGAGGGGTCTTCGGCGTCCGCGGCCTCGATCTCGTCGCGGGAGATGCCGAGGAGGAAGAGGATGGTGTCGAGGTAGGGGACGTTGACGGCGGTGTGGGCGGCGCGGCGGACGACCGGCTTGGCGTTGTAGGCCACGCCGAGGCCGGCGGCCTGGAGCATGTCGAGGTCGTTGGCGCCGTCGCCGATGGCGATGGTCTGGGTGACGGGGACGCCCGCCTCGGCGGCGAAGCGGCGCAGGGCCTCGGCCTTGCCGGCGCGGTCGATGATCGGGCCCACCACGCGGCCGGTGAGCCTGCCGTCGACGACCTCAAGGGTGTTGGCGGCGGTGTAGTCGATGCCGAGGTCGGCGGCGAGGGCGTCGGTGACCTGGGTGAAGCCGCCGCTGACGATGGCGAACTTGTAGTCCAGGCGCTTGAGGGTGCGCACCAGGGTGCGCGCGCCCGAGGCGAGCTCGATCTTGTCGCGGACGGCGTCGATGGCCGAGGCGTCGAGACCGGCCAGCAGGGCGACGCGCTCGCGCAGGGAGCCGGCGAAGTCCAGCTCGCCGCGCATCGCGGCCTCGGTGATCTCGGCGACCTTGTCGAGCTGCCCGGCGTGCTCGGCCAGCAGTTCGATGACCTCGCCCTGGATGAGGGTGGAGTCGACGTCCATGACGATCAGGCGCTTGGCCTTGCGGTGCAGCCCGGCCCGCTGGACGGCCACGTCCACCTGGGCCTCGGCGGCCTCGGCGGCCAGGGCGGCGCGCAGCGCGGCGGGGTCGGCGCCGGAGACCAGCAGCTCGATCGCGGTCACCGGGTAGCTGGCGAGCCGCTCGATGCGGTCGATGTTGGCGCCGTGGGTGGCGATCCGCCCGGCGACCCCGGCCATCGCGGCGGGGGTCAGCGGGCTGCCCAGCACCGTCACGTGCAGCTGGGAGCGCTTGCGCTTGGGGGTCTTGGAGCCGCCGGTGGACAGCTCGACCTCCATCTCGAGGTCGTCGGCGACCTTCTTGACCGCGTCCCACAGCGCCTCGACGCCGGAGGTGTGGGTGACGAGCACGCCCAGCACCAGCCGGCCGCGGATCACGACCTGTTCGACGTCGGAGACCTCGACGGGGAAGTCGGCCAGGGTGCCGAAGAGCCGGGAGGTCACCCCGGGGCGATCCCTGCCGGTCAACGTGATGAGCAGCGTCCGTTCCATACCGGTGCCCACGCTACCGGCCACCGCCGCCGCCCCGGGCATCGAGTCCATCATTCGGACGCCCCGCCCGGGGCCCCCGCCGACCGGACCCCGCCGCCCCCGCATCCGGCCCCCACCCGAAAAGCCGGTCCACCCTGCGCCTTCAGCCGAACAACACCTCCCCTCCACAGGACGCCCCCGCCCCGAAACCTGACCTCGCCCGGTCTCCCGTCCTCTCCCCTCAAAGCGATCAAGCGAGCGTCTCACGGACAGAGGACGCAGCCCTTCGGCCAGGCCTCCTGGCGGGCGCCCTCTCCACCCGGTGCCCCGCTGCGCCGCCGTCCCCCGCACCTGCCCGCCTGGTGCAGGCACGAGACGCAGTCCTCCGGCTGGGCGCGCTCTCCGGAAAGACGCAGGCCTTCGGCTGGGCGCGCTCCCAGGGAAGACGCAGGCCTCCAGTTGAGCGCGCTCTCCGGAAAGCGGGGTCCGTCCGTGCCCGAATCGATGGCTCGATGATCTTTTGCTCGGCACAGGTGGGCGCGTAGGGTCCTCGAATCCGGTTCGGGACGGTTCGAGTGGTGCGGGGGCGCGGGGATGGGAGTGCGGCGCAGGTCGGTGCGGACGGTCCTCTCGGCGTTCGCCGTTCTCCTGGCCACCTGCGCTTTCCCCGCCGCCGCCGTCGAGGCGTTCGGGTGGAAGGTCGTGCTGCGCACGCGGGATGCGGGCAGCACCTGGTTCTACGGGTTCGCGGCGGCCTCGCCGCGAAGTGCCTGGGTGCTGGGGGAGCGCACCGGCGGCCAGGGGCGGGAGAGGCCGGTCGTCCACCACTGGGACGGCGAGCGGTGGCGGAACACCCGCCTGCCCGTCAGGCCGGCGCTGCGCGAGCACCGGGGGAGCGAGAACGGTACGAGACTCAGCGCGTCGAGTGACCGCAACGCCTGGCTCGTCCTGCCGGGCGCGTTCACGTATGAGGCCAAGGACGACCCCGCGTGCAGGCGCTCCCATGAGATCTACGAGAAGAACGGCCTCTCCCGGCCCTCCAGCCTGCTGCGCTGGGACGGTTCCGGCTGGAGGATCGCGCTGACGGTCGAGGACGCCGTCATCACGTCCGTCGTGGCGGCGGGCGAGAAAGAGGCGTGGGCTTTCGGGGAGGGTCTCGAAGGTCCGATCGTTCTCCGGTACGACGGAACGAAGTGGAGCAGGCAGGCCAGTCCACTGCAGGTGGGCGACGCCGAGGGAGACGGGACCGGGGCTTGGGCGGTGGGAGAGTCGGTCGCGACCGGACAGCCTGGCATCTGGCGTTTCGGCGGCGTCCGGCCGCGTCACATTCCCTTCGGCGGGATCCATCCGGAGAGCAGGCGCGCCACGGAGAAGAAGAACGGCGTTTGGACGTTCTCCTCGTCGCTCGCCGTTCTCGACCGAGGCGAGGTCGCCGTGAGCGGTCTCGTCTACGTCTACCGGGGATGCGTCATCCCCGAATGGGCGCAGGTGCGGGAGACGCCCTATCAATTGCGCTGGAACGGCGGTTTCTGGAGTCGCGAACGACGGCTGGGGCGAAATGAAGTGGTCTCCCAGGCATCCGACGGCCAGGGCGGCCGCTACGCGGTCAAGACGTGGTACTCGAGCCCGTTCGACGTCTCGAAGGTCATGCACCGCACGGCCTCGGGCCGCTGGCACGATCAGAAGTTCCCCGGCATGCACGCGCTCGCCGTCTTCCGGGTCCCCGGTACCCGGACGGTCTACGCCGTCGGGGCCGACCCGGGGAGAGGGGGAGCCCGCATGGGTCTCGTCGCGAGGTTCACGCCGTGACCTCGCGGTTGCCGAGGGACCTCATTCCCCGGGGGTAGGGAGGGTGAATGGTCTGGCTCTGGAGGCTGATCCCGGAATGTTCAAGGGCGCAGTAGCGTGAGAGAGACGCAGAAAGCAGCCCTGTGGACCGGACGGGGGGACAGTGACCCACTACGCTGACCAGAGACCGTTCGCAGGGTCGCTAGGCGCGGTGGTGTAATGAACTGCCGCAAGGAGATCGTCATCGAAACTGGTATGAACGTCGCAATCAGGTACGCAGCGGGTTCCGACATCGGTTGCAACCGGGAGAACAACGAGGACTCCGGGTACGCCGGTCCTTGCCTCCTGGCCGTAGCGGACGGGATGGGCGGCTACGCCGGCGGCGAGGTCGCCAGCTCCACCGTCATCAACGCGCTGCGCCGGTTCGACGCTCCGGTGGCCGACACGGAGCTGCAGGGCACCCTCGCCAGGGCCGTCTCCGAGGTCAACAGGGCACTGGGCCAGGCCATCTCGGCCCATCCCGAGCTCAACCGGATGGGCACCACCCTGACGGCGATGCTCTGGAACGGCACCAGCAAGTTCGCGATCGCCCACATCGGCGACTCCCGCGCCTACCTCCTGCGCGACGGCGTGCTCTTCCAGATCACCAGCGACCACACCCTCGCCCAGCTCCTGGCGGACGGCGGCGACTCCGGGGAGAACTCGCACCTGTCCCACATGCTCTTCAAGGTGCTGGACGGCGGCCCCGACCGCGACCCCGACCTCGCCCCCCGCGACGCCCGCCTCGGCGACCGCTACCTGCTGTGCTCCGACGGCCTGTCCGGCCCGGTCGGACCCCAGGAGATCTTCGACATCCTCTCCGCCGAGAAGGAGCGGGAACAGGCCGTGGCCAGGCTCATCGAGGCCGCGCGCGCCCACGGCGGCCCTGACAACATCACCTGCGTGGTGGCAGATGTGCTCGAAGCAGAACCAGGAGCGCCGCACCAGCGTCCCACCCTGGTGGGAGCGGTCGCGGGAGCCTGACCATCACGGTCCGGTTCCGCGACGATCCCCCGGCTTGACAGTGGCAGTGGTCAGGCCGGTATAAGGGGTCGACAAAGGGACGAGAAGGTCGGGTGGAGGCTTTCATGACGGGGGCAACGGCACTGCGCCGTCCCGTCGGGACGGTCGCGGTCAGGGCGGCGGCGATGGCGGCGCTCGCGTTGTCCGTCGCGTTCGCGCATGGGATCCACGATCCCGGGATCCTGTGCCCCATCCGAGCGTTGACTGCTCTTCCCTGCCCCTTCTGCGGCGGCACCACCGTCTTCATCGAACTGGGGTCCGGGCATCCGGTCCGGGCTCTGGCGGCCAACCCCCTGGTGTTCGCCGGGGCGATCGTCTTCGCCCTGGCTCCGCTGGGACTCGGCGCCCGATGGCAGGCGTGGGGACCGCGGGTGCGTGCCTGGATTCTCGGCACCGCCATAGCGGGCTCCGGCATCTGGCAGCTCGTCCGATTCGGAGTCCTCTGACAGCGCACGCCGAACCCGGCTGACGCATCGGCACCATTCACGAGGAGAAGTCAACGTGGGAAACCCCCCCTACGACCCCTACGGTCAGCACCAGCCCGGTTATGGGCAGCAGCCTCCCGCGAACCCGTACGGCGGCCCGCAGACTCCGCCGCCGCAGCCCCCGGCCTACCAGGCCACCCCGCCGCCGGCCTACCCCGCGCAGCCGGCCTTCCCCGCGGCCGCCCAGCCGCAGTACGGCGTGCCGCAGCAGCAGCCCTACGGCTACGCGGGCGGCGCGTACGGCGCGTACGCCGGCTGGGGCGCGCGGTTCGCCGCGACCCTGGTCGACGGCATCATCGCCGCGATCCCCGCGGGCCTGCTGTACGTCATCGCCATCGCGCTCTTCGCCAGCGACGCGCCCGAGGTCTCCTACGACCCCGCCACCGGCTCCTACAGCAGCAGCGGCGGCGGCTCGGGCGCCGGCGGCATGCTGGTGATGCTGCTGGGCTACGCGGTCAGCTTCGCGATCCAGCTCTACTTCATCTACCAGGAGGGCACGACCGGGCAGACGCCCGGCAAGAAGCTCACCAACATCCGCCTCATCAGCGAGCAGACCGGACAGCCGGTCGGGTTCGGCATGGCGTTCGTGCGCAAGCTCGCGCACTTCCTGGACAGCATCGCCTGCTACGTGGGCTGGCTGTGGCCGCTGTTCGACGCCAAGAAGCAGACCTTCGCCGACAAGGTCATGAACACCGTCGTCGTCCGCTCCGTCTGACGTCGGCGTCTCGGCGGGGCGTCCCACCCGGGGCGCCCCGCTCTTCGTTTCCGGGAGGTTGCCTTGCACGAGGGTCTGGTACTCGCCGACCGCTTCGAGCTGGTCAGGAAGATCGGCCAGGGCGGCATGGGCGCCGTCTGGGAGGGCCGCGACACCGCGCTCGGCCGCCGGGTGGCGATCAAGACCCTCGTGGTCAGCCCCACCGCGGAGGCGGTGCGCCGCTTCCGGGGCGAGGCGCAGATCGGCGCGGGCCTCTCCCACCCGGGCATCATGGTCGTGCACGACATCGGCCAGTACGAGCAGACGCTCTACCTGGTCATGGAGCACCTCGAAGGCCGGGACCTGAAGTCCCTCCTGGAGGACGGCCGCCTTCCGCTGGAACGGACGCTGGAGATCGCCGCCGAGCTGCTGGGGGCGCTGGGCGCCGCGCACGCCCAGGGCGTGGTGCACCGGGACGTCAAGCCCGGCAACGTGATGATCCTGAACAAGGGCGGGCTGAAGATCCTGGACTTCGGGATCGCGCGGTTCACCGACGCCACCGTCACCGGCTCGGTGGTGGGGACGCCCGCCTACATGGCGCCCGAGCAGTTCACCGGCAACACCGAGGTGGACGGCCGGTGCGACCTGTACTCCTTCGGCGTCATGCTCTACGAGATGGTCGTCGGGCGGCCCCCGTTCGAGGGGAGCACGCTGCCGGAGTTCGTCTACGCCCATCTGCAGAAGGTCCCCGACCCGCCGCGCACGGTGCGTCCGGAGCTGCCGGAGTCGCTGAACAGGCTGATCACCGACCTGCTGGCCAAGGACCCCGCGGGCCGTCCCCGTACCGCAGAGGCGGCGCTCCAGCGCATCACCCACGTCCGTGACGAGCTCCGGCAGGGGCCGTCCCAGACGTTCGGGCAGCCTTCCCCCCATCCCCGGACGCCGCCGCCGTTCGCGCACCATCTCACCCAGGCGCCTGCCACGCCCCCGCCCGTCGAGCTCCCGTTCTCCCAGCCCGCACCGCCCGTGCAGAGCCCCGCCTACGGCCAGGCGGCGGCATACGGCCCGTCGGCGGGATGGGCGCCGACGCAGCCCCCCGGCCACCAGCAGCACGTTCCGGCCCAGTTCGGCCACGGTTACGCCCAGCCGTACCAGCAGCCCTTCCCGGGGACCGCCGGGGCGCGGCGCTCGGCCCCGTACTGGCGCAGGGCGGCGGCCTTCCTGATCGACTGGTTCCTCGGCTTCTTCGCCGTGATCATGTTCGTCGTCGTGATCACCTGGAACGACCCGGCGGAGGCGGACCTCACCGACTCCCAGGGCGGGGCCATGATCCTCGTCTGGGCGATCGTGTACTTCGGCTACGGGATGATGGAGGGCCTGCTCGGGTTCAGCCCCGGCAAGGGCCTGTGCATGCTGCGGGTGGTGCACGCCCGGACGGGGGAGCGGCTCGGACTGGTCCGCGGCGTCGCGCGGGTCTTCGCCCAGATCATCAACTGGTGGACGCTGCTGATCGGGTTCCTCGTCCCGCTGTGGGACCGCGAGGGGCAGACCCTCGCCGACAAGGTGTGCGGCACCCGGGTGGTCCAGGCCTGAAGCGGTGTCAGCGCGCCGGTTCGAAGACCGCGCCGTGGGCGGCGACGCGGGCGCGGCGGACCGCCTGGTCCAGCAGCGTCAGGGCGTCGGAGCGGCGGAGCATCTGGCCCGCGGTGAGGTTGTGCCCGGCGATCCCGCCGGCGAGCTCCAGGACCACGGTCAGCCGGGTGGCCAGCGCGTCGACCCGGTGGGCGCGGGCCGGGTAGCCGGGGGCGAGCCCGCTGTCGGCGTCGTCGCGCAGCGCCTTGAGCACCGCGGTGCGGTCGCCGCCGATGTCGTCCAGGTCGCTCATGATCTCGGTGACCTCGCGCATCGCCAGCGCGAGTCCGCGCTCGGCCTCGGCCAGCGACGGCACGTCCGGGAGGGCGCCGCGGGCGGGCAGCAGCTCCCAGCGGGTGCCCTGGTAGGAGGAGCCGCGCCGGTCCTCGGCGGGGACCATGCCGATCGCGTGGTCGGCCAGCAGGACGATGACGCCCTCCCCGGCCTCGACCGCCGCCCGGTTGAACTCGGGCGGGCCGGACAGGCCCAGCGGGTCGCCGGGGGCGGGCAGCGCCAGGCGCAGCCCGGCGAGGCCGCGCGGACGCAGCTCGGCCAGCCAGGAGCGCAAAGGCACCTCGCCCGCCAGATGGGGGCCGGAGCGCTCGGCCGCGTCCACCGCCTCGTCGAGGCCGACATGACCGGTGAGCCAGGCGTTCACCCAGGCGACCAGGGTGGGAGAAGGGCGAGAGCCGTGCATGACAAACACGATAACCGGCTTTCGGAGCATCTCTCGGAGCGTGGTACCGGACGGTGCCGCAATTCCCACGGGGCAGGGGATTCGCGCCCTGCCTGCAATAAGGTTGTCGCTGGAGGATCTTAATGAGCGGTGAGGTACTGAGGCTCCAGGGCGTCGTGATCCGGCGCGAGGGAGCCGTGTTGCTCGGCGGGGTGGACTGGACGGTCCGCGAGGGCGAGCGCTGGGTGGTCATCGGGCCGAACGGGGCGGGCAAGACCACGCTGCTCCAGGTGGCGGCGACCACGCTCTACCCGACCGAGGGCCGGGTGGAGGTGCTGGGGGAGACGCTGGGCCAGACCGACGTCTTCGAGCTGCGGCCCCGTATCGGCTTCGCCAGCGCGGCGGTGGCCGAGAAGGTGCCGTCGGGCGAGACGGTCATGGACCTGGTGCTGACGGCGTCGTACGCGATCCTGGGGCGCTGGCAGGAGGAGTACGACTCCACGGACGTGGGCCGCGCGGTCGCGCTCCTGGAGGCGCTGGGCTGCACCGAGCTGGTGCGCAGGCGCTTCGTCACCCTCTCGGAGGGCGAGCGCAAGCGCGTGCAGATCGCCCGGGCGCTGATGCCGGACCCGGAGCTGCTCCTGCTGGACGAGCCCGCCGCGGGCCTGGACCTGGGCGCCCGCGAGGAGCTGGTGGGCAGGCTGGCGCGGCTGGCGGGCGACGCGGCGGCGCCGGCGATGGTGCTGGTCACCCACCACCTGGAGGAGGTGCCGCCCGGCTTCACCCACGCGCTGCTGCTGCGCCGGGGCGGGGTCGTGGCGGCCGGTCCGGTGGAGGAGGTGCTGACCGGCGCGAACCTCAGCGACTGCTTCGGCATCCCGCTGCAGGTGGAGCAGCACAACGACCGGTGGTACGCCCGTTCCGCCCTGGCATAGCCCTGATGTCGGAGTGATCGGGGCGGCTCCCTACGATCGGGCACCATGACACCGTGGGAAGCGGTCGCGATCTTCGCGGCGGGGACGGCCGCCGGAGGGATCAACGCTGTCGTCGGGTCGGGTTCGCTCATCACGTTCCCGACCCTGGTGGCGCTGGGTTATCCACCGGTCCTGGCGAACGTCTCCAACAACATCGGCCTGGTGCCGGGCGCCGTCGCCTCCTGCTGGGGCTACCGGCGGGAGCTGGCCGGCCAGGGCGGGCGGCTGCTGCGGCTGGGCTCCGGCTCGCTGCTCGGCGCGCTCGCCGGCGGGCTGCTGCTGCTGAGCCTGCCCGAGTCGGCGTTCAAGATGATCGTCCCGGCGCTGATCGTGATCGCGCTGGTGCTGGTGGTGCTGCAGCCGCGGCTCAACGCCTGGGTGCGGGGGCGGCGCAGCGGCGAGGCCGGGCACGGGGGGCCGCTGCTGTGGGCTCTGGTCTGCCTGGCCGGGGTCTACGGCGGGTACTTCGGCGCGGCCCAGGGCATCCTGCTGATCTCGCTGCTGGGCATCTTCCTGCCCGACGACATGCAGACCGTCAACGGGATCAAGAACGCGCTGAGCGGGATCGTCAACGCCACCGCGGCCGCCCTGTTCATCGTGATCGCCGAGGTGGACTGGGCGGTGGTGGGGCTGATCGCCGCCGGCGCCTTCCTCGGCGGCTACACCGGCGCCTCGGTGGGGCGGAGGCTTCCGTCGTGGGCGCTGCGCGGCGTCATCGTGTGCGTCGGCCTCGTGGCGGTTGTGAAGCTGCTCACCGGGTAGGTCTCGAACATGGGTTCTCATGGCGGGAGAATGCGGTGAAGGGCGACCGTGTCGAGATCGTGGTGGAGTCCGGTGACGCTCTGCGGACGTACGACGTCGTCGCCACCAAGGCCGGACGGCGGGTGGAGATCAGCAACCGGCGCGGGGTGATCGAGGTCAGCGAGGTGACCCGCACCGGCACGCCGGTGCGCACCGCGCGGTTCATGGCCAGCAGGGTCGTGGCCCTGGTGGAGCACCCGATGGACGAGGGCGCGGAGTAGCGGCGGCCGCTCAGATCGGGCGGACCTGCACCATCCCCGTCTCGCTGATCCGGGTGTCGAAGGCCGGCTGCCGGCTGGTGGCGGGCCCGTCGACGACCGCGCCGTCGTCGACGCGGAAGGTGCTGCCGTGCCAGGGGCAGACCACGCAGATCTCGTCGTGGATCCGCACGACACGGCCCTGGTGCAGCGGCCCCGCCAGGTGGGCGCAGGCGTCGGCCAGCACCCGCACCTCGTCGCCCAGGCGCAGCACGAACAGGTCGATGTAGCCCAGGGAGCGGTGCACCGGCCAGCCGTCGGGCAGCTCGTCCAGCGGGCACAGGTCGTGCCAGCCCAGCGGGACGAGGTGGGAGATCGAGGGGGCGTGGTTGGCGCCCGCGGCCTGCCGGAAGGCCAGGTGGCCGCCCAGGTAGCTGCCGGCCATCATGCTGCCGAGCCCCAGGAAGCTCAGCGCCTTGCCGGTGCCCTGGTCGCCGCGCATCCGCGCCAGCAGCGAGGCGCCGTACAGCAGGTTGGTCAGGCCCATCCCCACCGCGTGCACCAGGCCGACCCGCTGCTGCTCCCGGTGCAGGCTCGACCAGTCGGCCAGGCCGGTGAGCACCGTCGGCACCGAGGTGGACAGGCCGAAGGCGATCAGGACGCGGGAGGCGCGCCGGGTGCCGGGGAAGAGGTCGAGGAGCGCCGCCGAGCAGTAGGCGCCGATGGGGAGGTCGGTCAGGGGCGCGTGCACGGGGTGCCCGAACGGCACGCCGTGCAGGAGATTGCGCAGCGGTCCGGGGGGCAGGGCCCGGCGCACCGCCTTGGAGATCACCTGGATCGGCTTGTCCAGCGCCGAGTCCAGCTCCAGGCGTTCGGCGAGCGCGACCGGATGGGCCCGGGTACCGGCCTGCGCCCCGTTCTTGGTGATCCTGCCCGCTCGTTCACGATTCACTGGCTGACATCCCATCTGCCCGCTGTGGGCGCTTCGACGGTCATCCACCTTCTCGTGAGCTTTCCCCTTCCAAGGGGTGGGATAACGGTGACGTACGGGGCAGTAGAGCCGATCTGTCACGGCGCGACGCGTCGGCGGTCCGGCCCCGGGAGCCCGGGGCCGGACCGCCGGTCACGGGTTCAGACGCGTTCCAGGCGCACCGGGACCCCGTTGAACACGGCGTTGCCGGACAGGACGTCGATCTCCTGCTCGTCGGTCAGCGTGTTGACGCTGACCCCGGCGTTCTCGGCGGCCACCCGGGTGCGGGTGCCGGGACGGGAGTGGCCCCAGCCGTGCGGCAGGCTCACCACGCCCGGCATGATCTCGTCGTTCGGCTCGGCCGGCGCCTCCACCTCGCCCGTCCGCGAGGTGATCCGCACGACGTCGCCCGCGCCGATGCCCAGCCGCTCGGCGTCGGCCGGGTTCAGCCGCAGCGTGCAGGTGTTGGAACCGCCCAGCAGCTCGGGGATGTTGTGCATCCAGCTGTTGTTGGAGCGCAGCTGGCGGCGGCCGATCAGCACGAAGCCGTCGGCGGGGCGGGCGGCGCGCAGCCGCTCCACGTCCTTGGCGAAGAGCTCGGGGCACAGGTCGACGCGCTCCAGGACCATGACCTCGGCCAGCCGGGGCTGGAGCGGGCCCAGGTCGAGGCCGCCGACCGTCTCGGCCAGGGTCAGCCCGTAGGGGCCGAGGCGGAGCATCATGTCGAGCCGCGTCTCGGCGGACGGCGGGCCCAGCTCGGCCCGCAGGTCCTCCCGGCCCGCCTTCTTCAGGGTGGTCTGGATGACGAACTCGTCGACGTCCTCGGGGGCCGTGCCGGTCAGCTCGCCCGCCAGCCGCGCCATGATCTCCGACTCGGACGGCCGGTCGCCGCGGTCGGCCGCCGGAGGGGAGTAGCGCGCGTAGTTGCGGACGGTGAACGCCAGCAGCGCCACGTCGTAGTGGGGGGTGCGGGTGTGCGGAGGCGGCGGCAGGACCACGTCGGCGTGGCGCGTCGTCTCGTTGACGTACGGGTCGACGCTGACCATGAACTCCAGGCCCTCCAGGGCCCGGCCGATCCGGTCGCCGTTCGGCGCCGAGAGGACGGGGTTGCCGCCCACGGTGATCAGCGCCTTGATCTGGCCTTCGCCCTCGGTCTCGATCTCCTCGGCGAGGGTGGCCACGGGGAGCTCGCCGTTGACCTCCGGCAGGCCGCGGACCCGGCTGTGCCAGCGGCCCGTCCGGTAGGGGCGCGAGCGCTTGCCGACGGAGTGCGCGGCCTTGGGGAACATCGCGCCGCCGGGCCGGTCGAGGTTGCCGGTGAGGACGTTCAAGGCGTCGATCAGCCAGGTCGCCAGGGTGCCGAACTCCTGGGTGCAGGTGCCGATCCGGCCGTAGACCACGGCGGGTTCGGCGGCGGCCAGCTCGCGGGCGATCTCCCGTACCGTCGCCGCGGGGACGCCGGTGACCGGCTCGGTGGACTCGGGGGAGAACTCCTCGGCGAGCTCGCGCAGCTGCTCCAGGCCGTCCACTTCGTGGCGGAGCCGGGTCAGGCCCTCGGCGAACAGGGTGTGCACGATCGAGAAGAGGAACCAGGCGTCGGCGCCGGGGCGGAGCGGGACGTGCCGGTCGGCGAGCTCGGCCGTGCGGGTGCGGCGCGGGTCGACCACGACGAGGCGCCCGCCCCGGCGGCGCAGCTCCTTCAGCCGGCCGGGGAAGTCGGGGGCCGAGCAGAGGCTGCCGTTGGACTCCAGCGGGTTGGCGCCGAGCATCAGCAGGTAGGAGGTGCGGTCCAGGTCGGGCACGGGGATGGCCAGCGGGTCGCCGAGCATGTAGCCCGCGCTGACGTGCTTGGGCATCTGGTCGGCGGTGCTGGCGCTGTAGAAGTTCTTCGTGCCGATGCCCTTGATGAGCAGCGGCCCGTAGAGGGAGCCCGCGACGCTGTGCGCGCTGGGGTTGCCCAGGTAGATGGCGACGGCGTCCTTGCCGTAGGTCTCGATGACGCGGCGCAGCCCGTGGCCCGCCGCCTCGAAGGCCTCCGCCCAGCCCGTCTCCTCGCCCCGCAGGAGCGGCGCGGTCAGTTTGTCGGGGTCGTTATCCAGGCGCCCGAAACTTGCGCCCTTGGGGCAGATGAAGCCCTTGCTGAAAGGGTCGTTCCTGTCGCCGCGTACTTTGATCACCTTGTCGTCGTCGTCCAAGGTGAGCTCCAGGCCGCACACGGCCTCGCACAGCGGACATGTCCTGAACGCGGTTCGGGTCATGGATGTATGTAACCACTTACATCAGGTCGGGGACAGAGCCGTGAACCCCTTTCCCGGCGAGTGGCGAGATAACGGTGACCCACTCCCTAAGGAAGGCCGCAATGGCATGACGACGTCCGTGCGGTCGGACGACTCGGCTCTCATCGCGGAATCACTGCGACGGCCCGAGGCGTTCGCGGAGCTCTTCGACCGCTACTCAGGCCTGCTGTACCGCTACACCTCGCGCCGCCTCGGCCCGGAGAGCGCCGAGGACCTCGTGGGCGACACCTTCGCGATCGCCTTCGCCAAACGCGCCAGGTACGACACCTCCTACGCCGACGCCCGCCCCTGGCTGTTCGGCATCCTCACCAAGCTCATCTCCCGCCACCACCGCAGGGAGGCCGCCCGCTACCGGGCCTGGGAGCGCAGCGCCCCGCCCGCCGTCTACGTGGACTCGCCCGCCGACCGGGTGGCCGAGGGCGTGACGGCGCAGGCCTCGCGCGGCGAACTGGCACTCGCCCTGGCCGCCCTCTCGGCGGGCGACCGCGACGTACTGCTCCTCGTGGCCTGGGGCGACTTCACCTACGAGGAGGTCGCCCGCGCCCTCGACATCCCGATCGGGACCGTGCGCTCCCGCCTCAACCGCGCCAGGCGCAAGGTCCGCGCCGCGCTCGGCGACGTCAACCCGCTGGAAGGAGAGTGACGATGGACGACCTGAAGATGCTCCGCGACCTCGGCCGCGACCTGGAACACGAACCCCCGGCCTCCCTGGCCCACCAGCGCGACCGCATGTACGGCCGCCGCCCCGCCCGCCTGACGCGCCCGAAGAGCTGGCTCGTCCTCGGCGTGGCCGCCGCCGTCACCGCCTCCGCCCTCCTGGCCCCCCGCCTCCTCCTCGACTCCGAGACCGGGCACCAGAACGTCCTGAAGGCACCCGCCGCTGAGCCGAAGCCGACAAAGGACGTGAACCTCCTGCTCCTGGGCTCCGACCAGAGAGCGGGCCGGAACGCGAAGAAGGAGTCTGCCCGCTCCGACACGATCATCGTGGCGCACGTCCCCGTCTCCGGGAGCGGCGTGAAGATGATCAGCATCCCCCGCGACACCCTCGTGGACGTCCCGGACTGCGTCGACCGGTCCGGCCGGAAGGTCCCCGGCCGTCGCACGGCGATCAACCAGGCCTTCAGCACCGGCGGCGCGGAATGCTCCCGCAGGACCGTCGAGAACCTGACCGGGATCACCCTCGACCACACCATCGTCTTCGGCTTCCAGACCTTCAAGAAGCTGGTGGACGCCATAGGCGGTGTGAAGCTCGCCCTCGCGAACGAGGTGGTGATCGATCCTGAGACGGGAAAGACGCTCCCCCAAGGCACCAGCACCCTGAACGGCGAGGAGGCCCTCGGTTACGTCCGGGCGCGGCACGGCTTGGGCGACGGCTCCGACCTGGAGCGGATCAAGCGCCAGCAGAAACTCATGGCCGCCCTCCTGGAGAAGGCCGAACCGTACCTGGACGACCCGGCGCAGCTCGCGAAACTCGCCAACGGCATCGTCCCCGCCCTGGACGCGGATCCCGCCCCGTCTCTGAGCATGACCGTGGAGATCTTCCGCACCTTCGCCCGGTCCGATGACCGAACGGTCGCCTTCTCCACGGCTCCCTGGGAACCCGCTCCCGAGGACCCGAACCGCCTCGTCCTGAAGCAGCCCGACGCCGAGAACCTCTGGCGGACCCTCCGCTGAGAGGACGGAACCGCCGGATGGGTGCGGACACAAGGGGAATGTGACCCTTCACAGCAGGAACGACCCCGAGTTGTGGGGTGCGGCCGTGGGCGGGGACGAGCAGGCCTTCGGGGAGCTGTTCGACCGGCACGGCCGCACCGTCTACAACTTCTGCTTCCGGCGGACGGCGGACTGGGCGGTGGCCGAGGACCTGGCCTCGGTCGTCTTCCTGGAGACCTGGCGGCGGCGCAAGCAGGTGCGCTTGGAAGGCGGGTCGCTCCTGCCGTGGCTGTACGGGGTGGCCACCAACGTGCTGCGCAACCACCAGCGGTCGCTCCGTCGGTACGGCGCGGCCCTTTCCCGCCTCCCCGAGCCCGTCGCGCCGGAGACGGACGCCGACCTGGTCGCCGCCCGCCTGGACGACCAGCGGCGCATGCGCGAGATCCTCGACCGCATCGCGCACCTCCCCCGCCGTGACCAGGAGCTGCTGGTGCTCTGCGTCTGGGAGGAGCTCACCTACGCCGAGGCCGCGACCGCTCTCGGCATCCCCGTCGGCACCGTCCGCTCCCGCCTCAGCCGCATCCGCGCCCGACTGAAGGAACCGCCTCCCCTCCCCGGACACAAAGGGATAAACAACGCACTCAGGGAGGAACTGTCATGACCCCTCTTCCCCCGCGACGGGACCTGCCTGACCTGCAGACCCGGAGGCGCCACCTGATGTCCGAGATCCGCACCCCCGCCCGCAGACCGCGCCGCCGCCTCCTTCTCGGCGGAGTCCTCGCCACGGTCCTGGCCGGAGGAGCCGCCGCCGTCGTGCTGGCCGCCCTGGTCGGTCCCGGCGCGGAGTCGCCCGATGCCGGGCGGGACGGCACGCTGCGGCTCGCGGCGGCCTCGGAGGTCCTCGTCCGGGCCTCGCGAAGGGCGGGAACCGAGCCCGAACTCAGGCCGGAACCCGGCCAGTACCTCTACTTCGAGGAGAGGGGAGAGCAGGACCACTTCGCTCGGATGTCGCAGATGGGCAAGAACGGCGAGAAGAAGTACTTCATCAGCAGGAGAGGGGAGAACAGCCACGGAGAGAACTGGTATCCGGTGGGTGGTCAGAGCCCGGGAATGTGGCGAGGCGGTGGTGAGGGCTACCAGGTTCCCTGGCCGGGGGAGATCAAGCCCGAAAGGGTCAGCGGGTCCGGATGGATCTGCGAGAGCTACCGGAACGTCAGCGAGGCCGGAAGAAGGGACATGAAGGTCGTGCCCGACTGCAAGGCCGGTGACGACCGCTACCGCAGGGACCTGCCGACGGATGTGGAAGCCATGTCCGAATGGTTGTACTCCCCGAAGAAGAACGATCCGAGCCCACCGGACATGCGTGCCTTCAACAAGGTCGTCGAGACCATCCGCGGGCATTACGTGCCGCCGAAGAGCCGCGCCGCCCTGTTCGCCGCGGCGTCCCGGATCCCCGGCACCGTCCTGATCGAAGACGTCACCGACCTGGTCGGCCGGAAGGGCGTCGCCGTCGGCATGGCCTGGGACGGCGTCCGCTCCGACCTGATCTTCGACGCCGCCACCTTCGAGTTCCTCGGCGAGCGCACGGTCATGGACTACGACGCGTCCTCCTGGCCGCTGAAGGGCGGTGAGAACGGCCGGAAGGCCGATCCCGAACTGGCGCGGTACATGAAGCCCGGCCACATCATGACCCAGTCGGTGATCCTCCGCGTCGCCCTGGTCGACGAGCGCGGCCAGAGACCCTGACGCCTTCCTGCGAGCAGCCCCCGTCGGATCCCGGCGGGGGCTTTCGTGCGCCCGGGTAAAGCGCTCGCAAAGCCAGGTGTGTTACCGGGGGTCTCGGGGGCGCTGTCGAAGGTGAGGTATCTGTTACGAAACAAACTGGAAGATCGGGAGATGGGCGGGAGGGGCTGATCGTTGGGGAGTGAGGCAATCGAGGTAGGAAGGGTACCGATTTGCAACTTGGTGTGCTTCCAACCGTCATGGGTGTCCGATATGTTGCGCTCTACTTCCTGGTAACCACGGGAAACGGCTGGTGAGAACGGTGCGTGCAGCAAGGTGAAGCTTCGGAAGTTCGGGCAGCTGGTGACCGGCGTGATGCTGGCGACGGTGCTGGGTCTGCCCGCGGCGCCGGCGGTGGCCGAGCCCGGTCCGGCGGCCGCGGGGCCCGCGGCGGCGGACAGCGGCGCGAAGATCACGGACGAGCGGTGGGTGGACGACCGCACCGTGGACGTCACGATCGACACGCCCGGGGTCACCTCGATGGACCCGCAGGCGCGGATCCTGGTGCCCAAGGGGTGGAGCAAGGACGCCACGCGCACCTGGCCGGTGCTGTACGTGCTCTCCGGCGGCCCGGACACCTACACGATCTGGTCCGAGAAGACCGACATCGAGGAGACCGCCCTGGGCGATGACGTCATCGTGGTCATGCCCGACTCGGGCAAGGGCGGCGGTTTCGTCGACTGGTACAACGGCGGCAAGGGCGGGAACCCCAAGTGGGAGGCCTTCCACACCAGGGAGCTGTCCCAGCTGGTGGAGCGCAACTTCCGCGGCAGCACCACCCGCGCGATCATGGGCCTGTCCTCCGGCGGCTCGGGCGCGCTGATGTACGCCACCCGCAACCCCGGCTTCTACAAGTACGTGGCCTCCTACAGCGGCATCGCGCACATCACCAAGCCGGGCATCCCCACGATCATGCTGCTGTCGGACGTGATCGACGGCGCCACCGAGAACCCGGACCCCTACGGCAAGCTGGGCGACCCGCTGTGGGACCGCTGGAACTGGCTGGAGCACGACCCGTACGTCAACGCCGGCAACCTCCGCGGCACCGGCGTCTACCTCTCCTCCGGCACCACCGGCCTGATCGGCCAGCTGGACCTGGGTCTCAAAGAGGTGATCGACGAGAAGGAGGGCGACCTCACCGAGGTCGCCAAGGCGTACGCGGCGGGCTCGATCAGCGAGAAGGTCATCGGCATGACCAACGAGGACCTCGCCGCCCGGCTCAAGGCGATGAACATCCCGACCACGGTGCACCTGTACGGGGACGGCCTGCACAGCTGGCCCTGGTGGAACCGCGAGTACAAGCTCGCCTGGCCGATGATCATGAAGGCGCTGGGCGTCTGACCAGGGCGCGGACGCGGGAAGGGCGGGCACCCGTACGGGTGCCCGCCCTTCTCACGTGGTGCCGGAGGCTCAGGCGGTGACGCCCAGGCCCTTGGCGACGGACGCGCCGAGGTCCTTGTGGATGTTGGTCCAGTACTCGACGACGCGCTTCTTCATGTCCGAGGTGACCTCGGGCTTGGAGGCGTGGCCCACGACGTTGGAGACCATGTGGGCGCGGTCGGTCTCGGACAGGACGTTCTCCCACAGGGCGCGCGGCTGGCCGTAGTCGTCGTCCTCGCTGTGCAGGCGGTAGGCGCTGCGGACGATCTCGCCGGTGAGCTGGTACTGCTCACCCTCGTACAGCGAGGGGTCGGCGGCCGGGCCGCCGAACGAGTTCGGCGCGTAGTGCGGGCCGGACGGCTGGCGGAAGGCCATCGAGCCGTCGAAGTTGTAGGAGTTCACCGGCGACTTCGGCTGGTTGACCGGCAGCTGCAGGTAGTTGGTGCCGATCCGGTAGCGGTGGGTGTCGGCGTAGGAGAACAGCCGGCCCTGGAGCATCTTGTCCGGGGACGGGCCGATGCCGGGCACGAACGCCGACGGCTCGAAGGCCGCCTGCTCGATCTCGGCGAAGTAGTTCTCCGGGTTGCGGTTCAGGGTGAACTTCCCGATCGTGATCTCGGGGTAGTCGGCGTGCGGCCACACCTTGGTGAGGTCGAACGGGTTGAACCGGTAGTCCGCGGCGTCCTCGAACGGCATGATCTGCACGTTCACCGTCCACGACGGGTGGTCGCCCCGCTTGATCGCGTCGTGCAGGTCGCGGATGTGCAGGTCCGGGTCGGCCGACTGGGCCGCGGCGGCCTCGGCGTCGGTGAAGTTCTTGATGCCCTGGTCGGTCTTGAAGTGGTACTTCACCCAGAACTTCTCTCCGGCGGCGTTGTACCAGAGGAAGGTGTGGGAGCCGAAGCCGTGCATGTTCCGCCAGGAGGCGGGCGTGCCGCGGTCGGTCATCAGGAAGCTGACCTGGTGCGCCGACTCAGGCGACTGGGTCCAGAAGTCCCACTGCGCGTTGTGGTCGTGCAGGTGGTTGTCCGGGCGGCGCTTCTGCGTGTGGATGAAGTCCGAGAACTTCTGAGGATCGCGGATGAAGAAGATCGGGGTGTTGTTACCGACGATGTCGTAGTTGCCCTGATCGGTGTAGAACTTCAGCGCGAAGCCGCGCGGGTCGCGCGCGGTGTCGGCGCTGCCCAGCTCGCCGGCGACCGTGGAGAAGCGCAGGAGCAGCGGGGTCTCCCGGCCCTTCTGGAAGAGGCCGGCCCTGGTGAACTGGCTCACGTCCTCGGTGATCTGCAGCGTGCCGTAGGCGCCGCCGCCCTTGGCATGGACGACGCGTTCGGGCACCCGTTCCCGGTTGAAGTGCGCCATCTTCTGGATCAGGTAGTGGTCCTGCAGCAGCAGCGGGCCGTTGGGGCCGACGGACTGGGAGAACTCGTCACTGGGTGCGGGGGCGCCGTTGTCGTCGGTGGTGATCGGCCTGGTGGTCATGGGTGTCCTCCTTGACAGTCGGGGCAGAGGCCCCAGTAGATGACGTCTGCCTCGTCGACCTGGAAACCGGCGTTGGCCGCCGGCTCCAGACAGGGGGCGTGGCCCACCGCGCAGTCGACGTCGGCCACCGCGCCGCACTGCCGGCACACGAGGTGGTGGTGGTTGTCCCCGACCCGGGACTCGTAGCGGGCGGGGCTCCCGGCCGGCTCGATCCGGCGCAGGATGCCCGCGTCGGTGAGCGCGTTGAGGGCTTCGTAGATCGCCTGGGTGGAGACGTGCCCGACGCGTTCGCGCACCTTGCCCGCCACTTCCTCGGCGGTCACGTGCCGTGCGAAACGCAGGCACTCCAGGATGGCCACCCGGGCGGACGTCACTCTCAGTCCGGCCCCGCGCAGCTGCTCGGCGGAGGTTGCCTTTTCGGTCACGCTCATACTGAACCCCAAAAACACGACTAAGTCAAGAAAACGAGGAAGCCATGTTTGGCCGTCTCCCCGGCGCCGGCGTCTCCGGTGCCGCCTCCAAGGTACGGATCGGAGCGGCACGGATTGCGCGCGAGGCGGGTGACCAGGGGATGATGGGCGGGTGACCGAGACAGGGACGCCACTACGCAGAAGGCCGGCCCAGCGACGCTCCGCCGAACGGGTGCAGCGGATGCTGGACGCCTGCGCCGAGATCCTCGACGAGTCGGGCTACGAAGGGCTGTCCACCACCCGGATCGCCCAGCGCGCCGGGGTGGCCATCGGCTCGGTCTACCAGTTCTTCCCCGACAAGCGGGCGGTCGCCCAGGCCCTGGCCCTGCGCAACCTGGAGCAGTTCGGCGAGCGGATCGGCGACCTGCTGGCGGGCGGCGGGCTGGAGCGCTGGTCGGAGACGGTCGGCCAGGCCGTCGACATCTTCGTCGAGATGCACCGGACGGTGCCGGGCTTCCGGGTGCTGCGCTTCGGCGACGCCGCCGACCTCCACCTGCTGGACGAGTCGGCCGACAACAACGCCGTGGTGGCGGCCCGGCTGCGGGAGCTGATCGTCCAGACCACCGGGGTGGCCGACACCCCCGCCCTGGAGCGCGCCTTCGCCATCGCCGTGGAGACGGCGGACGCGCTGATCAAGATGGCCTTCCGCCGCGCACCGGACGGCGACGACCTGGTGATCGACGAGGCCAAGGGTCTCGTCCAGCGCTATCTCTCTACATACCTGGACAGGTAGGACACCCGGTCGGTTAGGTTCTGGGGGTGGATTTCAACTGGTTCCAGGCACAGAGCCGTTTCCTCGTCCGCCAGCGCTTCACCCTCATGGTCAACAAGTACGAGGTGCACACGCCGGGCCCCGACGGGCGTGAGCAGCACCTCGTCGCGTTCGCCCAGCAGAAGCGGATGGCGTTCAAGGAGCAGGTGACCCTCTACACCGACCACACCAAGCAGCAGCCCCTCGCCGGGTTCAAGGCGCGCCAGCGCATCGACCTCGGGGCGACCTACGACATCGTCGACCACGCGGGACAGCCGATCGGCACCTTCCGCAAGGACTTCAAGCGCTCCCTGACCAGCTCGACCTGGCACCTGGAGCAGCCGGGCCTGGGCGTGACGACGGGCACCGAGCGCAACCAGACGGTGGCCATCCTGCGCAGGATCTGGGGATTCATCCCCTTCCTGGGCGAGCTGCCGTTCGCCTGGCCGTACCACTTCGACTTCACCGCGGGCGGGACGCAGCCGGTGTTCTCGGTGATCAAGAAGTTCAGCCTGCGCGACAAGTACGAGGTGGTGATCCACGACCCGCGGATCGACCGCCGCCTCGTCGTCGCCCAGGCGGTGGCCCTCGACGCCCTCCAGAGCCGCTGAGCCCCGAAAGTGCCACATTAACGGACATTAAGCCTTTGGTACGGCATCCCGGCGTGGCGAATGTCACCATGGGGTCATGACCGGTGACGAACAGGCACGGCCGGTGGGGGAGCCGGTGTGGCCGCGTAGTGGTTCTCTTGGCGGGGTGCCCTTCGTGGCGCTGCCGCCCACCGCCGTCGACGTGCCCGCGCAGGACGGGCTCATCGTCTGCTGGCACGCGTTCGAGCCGCCGCGCACCGAGGCGGCGATGGCTGCGGCGCTGCCCATGACGGGCATGCCCGTCTGGCGGGTCTACCTGGGGCTGCGGCTGCCGGGGCGCACCGAGGGCGACCACGGCGACTATCTGGGGCTGCTGGGGGCGACGGTGGAGCGCGCCGCGGCGGGGCTGCCCGAGGCCGTCTCCGGGCTGCGCGAGCTGCTCGGCCTGCCCGAGGGCGCGGTGGGGCTGGCCGGGCACGGGGAGGGCGCGATGGTCGCGCTGCTGGCCCTGGCCGAGCGGCGGGTGCCGGTGTCGGCGGCGGCGCTCGTCGCCCCGATGGCGCGGGCCGCCCGGGTGATCGAGGCCAGGGAGCGCAGGCTGGGCGCCTACCCCTGGACGCCGCAGGCCCGGATGATCGCCGAGCGGCTCGACCTCACGGCGCGGATCGCCGAGATCGCCGAGGCCGACCCCCGGCTGCTGCTGGTCGGCGGCGCCGGCGACCTGCTCGTCCCCGCCGAGGAGGTGCAGGAGCTGCAGGAGCAGCTCACCGGCGCGGGCATCACCACCGCCGAGGCGGTGACCTTCCGGATGGGGCACGCGCTCGCCGCCGAGCCCGGCCTGGAGCCCAAGCCGCCGCTGGCCGCCGCGGTCAGCGTCGACGCCGCCCTGACCGACTGGTTCCGCCAGCACCTGGCGGCCGGAGTCGACACGGGCCGGCCGATGGCCGCCCCGGTCGGTTGAGGCCGTTCTTCCGGGGGGCGGCCCCCGGGCCCACGGAGCGGGAACGACCGGCCCTCGCCGCGCCGCGGTCGGTCGCTCCCGATCAGAGCAGCGAGGCCAGGGTGCGCACGGTGTGGTCCAGCTCGCCGGAGGTGTTGTAGTAGTGGACCGAGGCGCGGACGCGGGCGCGGGGGGCGAGGCCCTCGTCGTAGCGGTAGGTCTGCTCGGAGACGCGGGTGACGACGCCCGCGGCGGCGAGCTTGGAGACCAGGGTCTCGGCGGGCTGCTCGGCGTGGGTGAAGGTGACGATGCCGCTCTTGTGCAGGCCGCGGTCGTGGACGGTGACGCCGGGCAGGTCCGCGAGCGCCGTGCGCAGGCGGGCGGCGAGCGCGTCCACCCGGGCGGCGATCGCCTCCAGGCCGAGGTCCAGCGCGTACTCGGCGGCCCTGACCAGGCCGAGCTGGGTGGCGACGGACCGTTCCCACATCTCGAAGCGGCGGGCGTCCGGGCGCAGGGTGAAGGAGTCGGGACCGGTGAGGTCGGCGGCGTTCAGGTCGGCGACCGGCGGGTCGAGCAGCTCCAGCACCGAGCGGCGCACGTAGAGGAAGCCGGTGCCGCGCGGCCCGCGCAGGAACTTGCGGCCGGTCGCCGACAGCAGGTCCACGTTCAGTTCGGCCACGTCGAGCGGGAGCTGGCCGGCCGACTGGCAGGCGTCCAGCAGGAACAGCGCGCCGTGCGCGCGGGCCAGCGCGCCGACCTCGGCGGCCGGGTTGACCAGCCCGTCGTGGGTGGGCACGTGGTTGAGCGCGACCAGCCGCACCCCGCCCCGGCCGAGGGCCTCGGCCAGCGCCGCCAGGTCGATGGCGCCGTGGGAGTCGTCCGGGACGACCTCGACCGAGACCCCGTGCCTGCGGGCGGCCTGCGCGTAGGCGAGCGCGTTGCTGGAGTACTCGCTGGTCGTGGTGAGGATCCGGTCGCCGGGGGAGAAGGGGATCGCGGAGAAGGCCTGGGCCCAGGAGCGGGTGGCGCTGTCGGTGAAGGCGATCTCGTCGGGGGCGGCGCCGACGAGCCGGGCGAGCACCGCGTATCCCTCCTCCAGCCGCTCGTGCGCCCGGTCGGCGGCCTCGTACCCGCCGATCTCGGCCTCCAGTTCCAGATGGGAGACCACCGCGTCGAGCACCGGCCTGGCGGGCAGCGCCGAACCCGCGGCGTTCAGGTGGACGGCGTTCCTGGTCCCGGGTGTCTCTTCCCTGATCCGATCGATGTCCACGCTGGTCCCTTCGCTGGGTCGGTACGAACCAGCATAAAGAGCCCGGCATCCTAGGGGACATGATGCGCAGACTGATCGCCGCCGGAACCGTGTTCGCCCTCGTCGGAGGCGCCCTGTCGGGATGCGGGGGGGACGAGGACGCCGCGGCGAAGGATCTGCCCCCCGTCACGGTGGCGTTCGGCGGGGACGTGAACTTCGAGGGCGGCCTGCGGGACCGGCTGGCCGACCCGGCGAGCGCGCTGGGACCGATCTCCCAGTGGCTCGGCGCCGCCGACCTGTCCGTGGTCAACCTGGAGACCGCGGTCACCGAGGGCGGCACCCCGGCCGCCAAGCAGTTCACCTTCCGGTCCCCGGCCACCGCGTTCGACGCGTTGAAGGGCGCGGGCGTCGACGTGGCGTCGATGGCCAACAACCACGGCATGGACTACGGAGCCGAGGGGCTCCGCGACTCCCTGGCCGCGGCGAAGGAGAAGGGCTTCCCCGTCGTGGGCGTCGGCGAGAACGCCGACGCGGCGTTCAAGCCGTACGTCGCCGAGGTCAAGGGCACCCGGATCGCGGTCTTCGGCACCACCCAGGTGCTCGACGACGAGCTGGCCTCGGCCTGGACGGCCACCGACGCCCAGGCGGGGCTCGCCTCGGCGAAGGACCCGGCGCGGCTCGTCGCGGCGGTCAAGAAGGCCAAGGACGAGTACGACACCGTCATCGTGAAGGTGCACTGGGGCGTGGAGAAGCAGAGCTGCCCCTCGGCGGACCAGAAGACGCTCGCCGACCAGCTGGTCGAGGCCGGCGCGGACGCCGTGGTCGGGAGCCACGCGCACGTCCTGCAGGCGGGCGGCTTCCACCCGAAGCAGAAGGGCAAGTACATCCACTACGGCCTGGGCAACTTCGTCTTCTACAGCTTCACGCCCGGCACCCCGACCAGCCAGAGCGGCGTGCTCGTCCTGACGTTCAAGGGCCACGAGGTGCAGAAGGCCGATTGGGCGCCGGCCGTGCTGGAGTCGCCCGGCCTGCCGCGGCCCCTGACCGGCACCGAGGCGCAGAGCGCCTACACCGGCTGGACGGCCCTGAACGGTTGCGCGGGTCTCGACCAGTGACGGGAGGGGGTCTGCCATCCTGTTCCCGACACCCAGGGGTGAGGAGGGCGGAATGCGCTCGAAGGTGATCCTGGCGGCGTCGCTGGCCGGAGTGCTGGCGGCGTCGGCGTGCAGCAGCGGCGAGGACAAGGCGGAGGCGGAGGCGGGGGAGACCCGGCAGCCGCCCGCGACGTCCGCGCCGCCCGTCGAGGAGCCGCCCGCCAAGGAGCCGATCATCCTGGCGTTCGGCGGCGACGTGCACTTCGAGGGGCAGCTGCGCGCCAGGCTGAACAGCCCCAAGACCGCGCTCGGCCCGATCGCCTCGGTCCTGCGCAAGGCGGACCTGGCCATGGTCAACCTGGAGACGGCCATCACGACCGGCGGCACCCCCGCCCCCGGCAAGGAGTTCACCTTCCGCGCCCCGCCGACGGCGTTCACCGCGCTGAAGGCGGCCGGCGTCGACGTGGTGAGCATGGCCAACAACCACGGCATGGACTACATGGAGACGGGACTCGCCGACTCCCTGAAGGCGATCAAGAAGACGAGGTTCCCGACCGTGGGGATCGGCCGCAACGCCAAGGCCGCCTACGCCCCCTACCGGACGACCGTCAAGGGCAACAGGATCGCGATCCTGGGCGCCACCCAGGTGCTGGACGACCACCTCATCCCGGCCTGGACGGCCACCGACGCCAAGGGCGGCCTGGCCTCGGCCAAGGAGGTCCCGCGCATGGTCCAGGCGGTGAAGCAGGCGCGCAAGGGCTCCGACCTGGTGATCGTGCACCTGCACTGGGGCGAGGAGCTCAACCCCTGCCCGCTGCCCCGCCAGAAGGAGCTCGCCCAGCAGCTCGTCGACGCGGGCGCGGACGCGGTGGTGGGCGGGCACGCCCACATCCCGCTCGGCGGCGGCTACCTGGGCGACGCCTACGTCCACTACGGGATGGGCAACTTCGTCTTCTACTCGGCGAGCGGGCAGACGGCGAACTCGGGCGTCCTGCTGCTGAAGGCCGCCGAAGGAAAGATCACCAAGGCGGTGTGGAAGCCCGCGCGGATCTCCGGCGGCCTGCCGGTCGCGCTCAAGGGCGCGTCGGCCGCGTCCGAGTTGAAGCGCTGGCAGGGCCTGCGCGGGTGCACCGATCTGAAGACGAAGAAGGGGTCGTCCTAACCGGCCTTCAGCAGGCGTTCGGCCAGCCGGTGGGCCGGCAGGACGCGCGAGGCCGAGACCTCGCAGGTCCGGGGCGTGGCGAGGTTGTCCAGGACGTGCTCCAGCAGTCCGGCGAAACCCTTGCGGTGGGCGACGGACTCCCAGGAGGCGGCGGGCGGGAGCTGGGTCCGTCCGTCGCGGCGCAGCTCCAGCCGCTCCAGATCGGTGACGGCCGCCGAACGCCCGTCGCCGTGCAGCTCCAGGCGCTCGGTGTCGGCGCCGGAGCCGCGGTGCATGGCCAGTGAGCCGCTCCCGCCGTCCGCGCCGAGCAGCGCGGCGCACAGCAGCATGCGGCCGTGGGCGTCGGTGCGCAGCAGAAGGTCCTCGCGCTCCGGTTCCGCCGACTCGGCGCCGAGGAGCCAGAGGGCCAGGTCCAGCAGGTGGATGGCGTCGTCGTAGACGGTGTGCCGGGCGGGCGCGTCCTCGAAGGAGGGGCGGTGCTTCTCCAGGGAGAACCAGCGCGGCGAGCCGGAGATCCAGTAGCGGGCCGTCCGGTAGGCGGGGGCGAACCGCCGGTTGAAGCCGACCGCGAGCAGGACGCCCAGGTCGTCGGCGAGCCCCGCGAGGCGCTCGGCCTCGCCGAGGTCGGCCGACAGCGGCTTGTCCACATAGGTGGGGACGCCGCGCCGCAGGCACTCGGTGACGATGCCGGAGTGCGCCTCGGTGGCCGCGTGGACCATGACGAGGTCGAGGTCGCGGTCCAGCAGCTCCCGGTGGTCGGTGGTGCCGAACGGGACGCGGTACCGCGAGAGGACGGAGTCGACGGCGGTGGCCGAGCGGCTGGCCACGCCGACGAGCTCGGTCCTGGCGTGCCCGGCCACCAGCGGAAGGTAGGCCTTCTCCGCTATGTCGCCGAGCCCGATGAGTCCGATGCGCATCTTCCGAACCTACCGGTCACAGCCACCCCTGCTGCCGGGCCCGCTGGAGCGCCTCGGCCCGGTTGCGCGCGCCGACCTTGTTGATCGCCGCCGACAGGTAGTTGCGGACGGTGCCCTCCGACAGGTGCAGCCGTGCCGCGATGTCGGCGATGGCCGCCCCGCCCCGTCCCGCCTGGAGCACGTCCCGCTCCCGCGCGGTCAGCGGGTTGGGCCCCGCGCTGAGCGCGGCGGCGGCGAGCGCGGGGTCGATGACCCGCTCGCCCGCCAGGACCCTGCGGATGGCGGCGGCCAGCTCCTCGGCGGGGCTGTCCTTCACCAGGAAGGCGACGGCCCCCGCCTCCATCGCCCGGCGCAGGTAGCCGGGCCGGCCGAACGTCGTGAGGATCATGACGCGGCAGCCGGGGACGGTGCCGCGCAGCTCGGCGGCGGCGGTCAGGCCGTCCTTCTCGGGCATCTCGATGTCCAGCAGGGCGACGTCGGGCCGCAGCTCGGCGGCGAGCCGCACCGCCTCGGCGCCGTCGCCCGCGGTGGCGACCACGTCGAGGTCGTCTTCGAGGGACAGCAGGGTGGCCAGGGCGCCGCGCACCATGGCCTGGTCTTCGGCGAGCAGGACGCGGATCACAGGCCGACCCTAACCATGAATCCCCCCGAAGGGCGCGGAGCGGTCTGGACGGTGCCGCCGAGCTCGGCCGCGCGCTCCCGCAGACCGCGCAGTCCGTTGCCGGGGACGGCGGCGGCCTCGGCACGCCCGTCGTCGGTGACTTCGAGGAAGGAGGAGGTGACGGTGATCTCGCAGCGCCGGGCGCGGGCATGGCGGACCACGTTGGTGACGCACTCGCGCACCGCCCAGGCGAACAGCGCGTCGTGCGGCTCGGGCAGGGGAGTGCCGCTCAGGTTCACGACGGGCTCGACACCGGCGGCGGTCAGCACGCTCCGCGCCGAGTCCAGCTCCTCGGCGAGCGTCCGGCGGCGGTAGCCGGTGACGGTCTCCCGGACGTCGCGCAGCGCCTCGCGGGCGACGCCGTTGACGTCCCGCATCTCGGAGGCGGCCCGGGAGGGGTCCCTTTCGGCCAGCCGGGTGGCCAGCTCGCTCTTCAGCGCGATGAGGGACAGGCTGTGGCCGAGCAGGTCGTGCAGGTCGCGGGCGATGCGCAGCCGCTCCTCGGCGGCGGCCAGCCGGGCCACCTCGGCACGGGCCTCGCGCAGCTGCTCGACCAGCTCCCGCGAGTGCCGGAAGGCCAGCATCATCACGCCGAGGCTGAAGGTGGTGGCGGTGACGATGAGGACGCCGTGCTGGCGGGTGCCGATGGCCTCCGACACCGCGAAGGCGGCGAGGGAGCACGCCGCGATCGCGGGAAGCGTCCACCGCTTGGGCAGGAAGATCGCGGAGACCACGGCGGGATAGATGAGGAAGGCGTCGAAGTCCGGGCCCAGCAGCGGCGGAGCCGTCACCGCGACGGTGAGGAACAGCGCGTAGAGCGCCCAGGTCCGCGGGCCGATCGCGTCGTGCCAGGTGTCGCGGACCAGGCAGACGGCGTAGTAGAGGGCGAGGAAGGCCGTGTACGTCAGCGCGGCGAGGATCCGCTTCGCGCCGGAGAGCTCGGCGATCGAGCCGATCAGCGGGATCAGGTAGAGCACGCCCAGGGACAGGCCGATGGCACGCCCGAGCCGAGGGGAGCGGCGCCGCGTCCCCTCGGGCGCGTAGCCGAAGACCAGTTCCATCACGACGCCACGGTAACCCTGCGGTAGCCGAGCAGCGCGAGCGCTCCGAACGCCGCGGTCCAGGCGGCCAGCACGGCGACCGCAGCGGCGGACGGGGCGTGCCCGCCGACGAGGTCCCAGCCGATTTCGGCCATCCGGTTGGCGGGGGTCCACGGCGCGAGGGTCCGCAGGAAGTCCGGCAACTGGCTGACCGGGAGCCACAACCCGCCGACGACCGCCATCGGAAGGTAGACCATGAGCGTCGCGGGCTGGGCGGTGTCGGCCTTGACCGTCGCGCCGACCAGGGTGCCGAGGGCGGCGAACGGCAGGGTGGCGACGGACAGCAGCACCAGCAGGGCGATCCACCGGCCGACCGGGAGCCGGACGTCCTGGGTGAGCGCGGCGGTCAGCGCCACGAGCGCCAGCGACGGAAGGGCCAGGACGAGCGCGGTCGCGATCCGGACGGTGACCACCTTCCAGGCGGCCAGCGGCGTCACGCGCAGCTGGCGCAGCCACCCGCCGTCCAGCTCCGCCGCCAGCCGGGGGCCGGTGGCGTTGAGCGAGGCGCCGATCGCGCCGTAGGAGCCGAAGGCGACCATCATGTACTGGGCGACGGTCAGCCCGGTGCCGGGCTCGGTCTCGCCGGGCGCGGCGAAGACGGTGGAGAAGAGCAGGAACAGGCACACGGGGAAGGCCAGGGTGAAGAAGAGGAAGCGGCGGTCGCGGAGGGTCCGCAGGATCTCCAGGCGCAGGTAGGCGGGCATCGTCTCAGGCTCCTTCGGCGGGACGGGTGAGGGAGAGGAACGCCTCCTCGAGACCGGCGCCGCCGATCTCCAGGTCGCGGATCCGCAGGCCGCTGCGGGTGAACAGGGCCTCGGCGGTGGCGTCGGAGTCGCCGGTGCGCAGTACGGCGGTCGCGCCCTCGATCCGCACCCCGGTGACGCCCGGCAGCAGGTCGAGCCCGGCGGAGGGCTGGTCGCCCAGGGTGAAGCGGACGGTGCGGCCGCCCGCCGCGCGCTTGACCTCCTCGGGCGTGCCGTCCGCGACGGCGCGGCCCGCGGCGATGACGACGACCCGGTCGGCGTTCTCGTCCGCCTCCTCCAGGTGGTGGGTGGCGAAGAGGACGGTGCGGCCGCCCCGGGCGTAGGCGCGCATGCCCGCCCAGAAGGCGCGGCGTGACTCGACGTCCATCGCGGCGGTGGGCTCGTCGAGGACCAGGAGCCGGGGTGCGCCGGCGATCGCCATCGCGAACCGCACGCGCTGGGCCTGGCCGCCGGACAGCCGGCTGGCCCGGCGGCGGGCCAGGGCCGTCAGATCCGCCAGTTCCATGACCTCGGCCAGCGGCAGGGGGTCGGGATAGAGGCCGTGGACGAAGGAGACGGTCTCGGCGACGGTCAGCCCCTCGGGCAGGGAGCCGTCCTGGAGCATCGCGCCGACCAGGCCGCGGGCGACGGCCTCGGCCGGGTCGTGCCCGAACACGCCGATGGTGCCCGAGTCGGGCCTGGCCAGCCCGAGCAGCATGCCGAGGGAGGTGGACTTGCCCGCGCCGTTCGGACCGAGGAGGGCGACGCTCTGCCCGGCGGGGAGTGCGAGGTCCAGCCCGTCGACGGCCTGGACGCCGCCGTAGGCCTTGCGGACCTGGGAGAAGGTGATCGCGTTCATGCCCGCAACGTTAGGAGCGCGGCTTTTCTCCAGGCAGTGCTCGTGATCACCGGTATCGCATGACAAAAGTAAGAAGGCCCGGAACCGCGGGTTCCGGGCCGCTGTGCTCAGGTCACTCGCCCTCGGCGAAGGCGAAGCTCTCGGGCACCTTCACCTTGGCGTTCTGCTCGGCGGTGCCGTAGACGATCCCGATCTCGCGGTGGTGCTTGAGCTCGATCGTGCTCGGGTCGTCCGACACCTCCTTGCCGTCGATGTAGAACCGCAGGGTGTGTGCGGCGTCGGCCTTGAACTGGCCGATCTCGGCCTTGCTCAGCGGGATCTCCCAGATCTGGAAGAGCTGGTCGAGGGTGAAGATCTTGTCGGCGGTGTAGGACTCCACGTGCAGCACGCCGCGGGCGTCGTGGGTGTGCAGCTCGGCGATGTTGCCGGCGGGGTCGATGCCCAGGTTGGCGGGGATCGGCTGCTGCTGCCCGTTGATGAAGAGGCTGAGGTGGGCGTGCTCGTGCTTGGCGTCGCCCTCCATGCCGTACTTCACCTCGAGGCCCAGCGCCTTGGCGGCCCTGACCGGGTCGGTGGGCAGGGACCAGGGCGGGCCCGCCTCGATCCGCGCCTGGTTCTCCTTGGCGATCCGGTCCAGCTTCTCGCCCTCGTTCTTCTCGATCGCCCAGTAGGCGCCGCCGCCCATGGCGCCCACCACCGCGATCACCACGGCGAAGGTGATCAGCCAGCGGACGCGCTCCCGCCGCTTCTCCTTGACCCGCATGGCGGCCACGCGGTCCTTCGCGCTCGCCTTCGCGGCGTCGCCGCCCTTGCTCTTGGTCGCCACTGCTCTGGTCCTCCGGGGGGTAGTCGGGGCACGGCCAAACATGCCCCGGGTAAAGGGTAAGTAAGAGCTTGGACCGCCGAGGTCGCTCCGCGCCACCCCGGGGTCCGGGTGGTTCGTGGAGATTTCTGGGGTAAAGGAGGGGCGGAAATGTCGGGAAAATTAGCAGCGGTGATTTTCCCCTGGCTCTTTCCGGTGTTCCTCATGAATTCGCGAGTCTCCTCAACGACCGGCGCGAGCTGTACTAACGTCCCCCAGCGACGGTTCCGCCGAGGGGGCGGGGAAACGAGCCGTCCGGGGGGATGAGAAATGAAGAGCACCACCAGGAACCTGATCTGCGCCATCACGGTCGCTCCGGTGGTCGCCCTGCTCGCCGGGGCGCCCGCACAGGCCGCCGAGGACGGCCCGCTGGCGAAGCTGCTGGACCGGGACGGCACCCAGGGGTCGGCCGCGGACCTGGCGCGCCCCGTCCTCGGCCCGTTCCCCTACCTGGCCACCGACACGGTGCGCAGCGCCGGCACCTCGCGGGTCGAGGCCAAGCGCGACGGAGCGCACGAGGCCACCGCGCTGCTGGGCCCCACCACCAGCGAGAAGTACGGTCTGAAGGCCGAGGGCATCGCCAGCAAGTGCGTGTCGCCGGCCAAGGGCCCGACCAAGGGCGGCACCCTCATCGAGAAGGGCAGGCTGCAGGGCCAGAAGCTGCCCGAGTACCCCTCGGTCAACCAGCAGGTACCGCTGCGGGACGGCGCGTACGCGATCCTCAACAAGCAGGTGCGCAACGCCGAGGGCTACACCGTCATCGGCACCCAGTTCGTCGACAAGAACGGCAAGACCACCGACGTGGCCAAGACCCGCTGCGTCACCCCCAAGAAGATGATGGCCGCCCAGCGCCGGGTGCCGGACGGCACCGCGGAGCAGGCGGCGCCCGCCCAGGCGCCCGACCCCACCACCCAGGCGGTCGGCGGCCTGCTGGAGGGCCTGGTCTCGGGCCTGATGGACATGCAGGGCCGGCTCGACACCTACATGCAGCGCAAGAGCCCGGTCACCCTCGAAGTGGCCGACGAGCTCGGCGAGAAGATCGGCGAGGCCTCCGTGCCGTACATGCCGGAGAACGCCAAGAACGCCAAGAAGGCCAAGGGCGCGCCCGAGGCGGGCCCCGCGGCGGGGCCGAAGGCCGGACCGAAGGCGGGGCCCGCCGCGCACCGCGGGCAGCGGCGCGCGACGGCCGCCGAGCCCGACCCCAAGCTGCTGGGCAACAAGGTCCTCAACACCAAGGGTGAGGACGTCTTCGACGTGCTCAAGGGCAGCGGCACCAACAGCGGCCTGAAGTCCTCTCTCTTCGAGGAGAAGAAGAAGGGCGCCAAGCCCACCGAGTCCGGCCTGTTCGGCGGCCTGCCCGGCCTGCCGCAGCTCCCGGCGAACGTGACGGACCTGCTCCAGGGGTACGCGGTCTGATCTCGCGCACCAGGGATTCCGCACGGCCTCCGGCCGTGCGGAATCTTCTTCTTCCCGCCCTCAGACGCGGGCGAGTTCGGCGGCGAAGGCCGCGGCGGCGTTCCGCATGACGGGGACGACGGTCTCGATGGCCTCGGGCGTCATCCGGCCGCTGGGCCCCGAGACGGAGAGGGCGGCCAGGGCGGGGGCGCCCGGCAGGGGGACCGCCACGCAGCGCACGCCCAGCTCCTGCTCCTCGTCGTCCATGGCGTACCCCTGCTCGCGGATGGCGGCCAGCTCGGCCAGCAGCACGTCGGGGTCGGTGCGGGTGTGCGGGGTGTGCGAGGGCATGCCGGTGCGGGCCAGGAGGGCGCGCACGTCGTCCTCCGGCAGCTGGGCCAGCAGCGCCTTGCCCACCCCGGTGCAGTGCGGCAGCACCCGGCGGCCCACCTCGGTGAACATGCGCATGGAGTGCCGGGAGGGCACCTGCGCGACGTAGACGGCCTCGTCGCCCTCGAGCACCGCCATGTTCGCGGTCTCGCCGAGCCGGTCCACCAGGTCGGCCAGCGCGGGCCTGGCCCAGGCGCCCAGCAGCCGCGAGGCGCTCTCGCCCAGCCGGATCAGCCGGGGCCCCAGCGAGTAGCGCCGGGAGGCCTCCTGGCGCACGTAGCCCTGGGCGACCATCGTCTGCACCAGCCGGTAGACGGTCGGCATCGGCAGGCCCGCCTTCTCGGTGAGATCGGAGAGCGCCATCTCGCCGCCCGCGTCGGCGAGGTGCTCCAGCAGCTCGAAGGCCCGTTCCAGGGACCGCACAGTCATGGGCTCAGTGTACGGAAACTGCATTTCGCTCTATGAAAGTGGTCTGGGAGGTTATCGCCGAGCATCGTGGGGGATGACCTTGCTGCCCCCCTTGACTCCTCGACGGAGCAACGGAGGCGGCGGTGGAACGGGCGCGACGGCGGGCGTGGGGCGCGGTGCTCACGACGGGACTCGCCCTGTGGGCGCTGCCGGGCACCGCCGCGGCCGTCTGCCCTCCGCCGCTCCCGCCGGACGGGTGGGAGGAGGCCGCGCCTTCGGATCGGCGCGAACCCCGCGAGTCCGGTCCTGACGAGCCCCCGCCGTCGCCCGAGCCCCGGCCCCGCCACCCGTCGGGACGTCCGGTGGCGCAGGTGGCGTTCGAGCTCACGCGTGGGGAAGGCCATGAAGGGGTCGGGAAGGGCCGCGCCACGGTGCGGATCGATGTGGCGCGCGGGGCGGCCGAGCGGGCTCGGCTGGCCGTGACCGGCCCCGTCCGGTGGGAGCGGTTCCCGCGCTCCTGCACGGCGAGGGGGACACGGCTCACCTGCGCCCTGGGCGACGTCGCCGGAAGCACCGAACTCCGGCTCGGCTTCCGGGAGCGCGGCGCGGGCGGGACGGACCGGGCGCTCCAGGCCGTCGTCACGGCACCGGGCCTGCCGGAGACGGTGGAGACCGTCCGGCTCCCGGGCCCGGAATCACGTGCGGGGACGGAGGACCGGTCGGACGGCGCGGTTCCCGGGCCCGTGAAGGGCAGGACACGGGAGGGGGCTTCCGGAGAACGCACGTCGGCGAAGGCCGAGGCCCGCGGGGCGGCGCCGATGGGGAGAGGGACGGACGGCTCGGCGCCGGTGCGGGCCCGGTCGGACGGCGCGGGGCCCGTGCGGAGCAGAACGGGTGACTCGGCATCGGTGCGGAGCGGGACAGGAGTCTCGGGGCCGGCAAGGAGTGGGACAGGTGACTCGGCGTCGGCGCGGGTCAGGAAGGACGGCTCGGCGCCGGTGCGGACGGGGTCGCGGAAACCGGCGGCCGTGAAGGCGAGGAGAGAGGGGCTGGCGCGGACCGCTCCCCGGCGGGCCGACGGTTCGGTGAAGCCGCGCAGGCCGGGCGCTCCGGCCGTCCCCGTGGTTCCCGCCGAGCCCGCGGTCCCCGCCTCGCCCGCGGCTCCCGCGGCTCCGGCGGCTCCGGCGGTGCCGAGGGTGCGGACGTCGCCGTCCGCGCAGGCGCCCGCGGTGCTTCCGGCGCCGCCGAAGGAGTCGGCGGTGGCGCTGCCGCCGGTCAGGCCGACGGTTCCCGCGGCGCCGGTGCCGCGGTTGAGCATCATCAGCAGCGAGGGGCCGCTGGCGGACGACGGGCGCGGCTGGTTCGCGGTGCTGGCGGTGGTGCTGGCGGGCGAGATGGTCCTGCTGTGGTCACTGACCGCCGTGACCTTGTGGCGGCGCCGCACCTGATTCGCGGTGAAGTGAGGGAGAGCGCGCCGGACGGAGAGCGACCGGGCACTTGGGCATACCGGGCTTATCACCTCGTTGATAAAAGGTCCGGATGGGTATCGTCTTGGCGGTTAGTGACCCGGTGTGCCCTGGTTCCGGTAGCCTCGCGAAGTCATACCCACGGCCCTCTCCTGGAGTCCTTCATGGCATTGGGTTCACTGCTCCCCGATCTCAGCCTCCGCCCGCTTGTCGAGTCGTTGGCCGAGCACGCCGTGACCAAGCCCGATGCCCAGGCGTTCACGTTCGTGGACTACTCCAGCGACCGCGACGGCGCCAAGCACACCCTGACCTGGGGCGAGGTCTGGCGCACGACGCAGGCGACGGCCGCCGCGCTGCGCGCGATCGCCGAGCCCGGCGAGCGGGCCGCGCTGCTGCTGCCGCAGGGCCTGGACTACCTGACCGCGATGTGCGGCGCGTTCGCCTCGCAGATCGTGGCGGTGCCGCTGTTCTCCCCGGACCTGCCCGGCAACGCCGACCGGCTGATCCGCGCCTACTCCGACGCCGAGCCCGCCGTGATCGTGACGGTGCGGGCCGCGCTCCCCTACGTCGAGAAGTTCCTGGACGAGCACGAGGTGCCGCGGCCGCGCGGCATCGTGCTCTCCGACGAGCTCGACCCGGAGTCCGGCGCGGGCTGGGAGCTGCCCGAGCTGTCCCCCGGCGACCTGGCGTACCTGCAGTACACCTCCGGGTCGACCAGCAGCCCGGCGGGCGTCGAGATCACCCACGGCGGGTTCGCCGCCAACGCCCGCCAGCTGTGGCGCTCCTGGAACCCGCCGGAGATCGAGACCTGCGAGGCCGTCACCTGGCTGCCGCTCTTCCACGACATGGGCCTGATCACCGCGCTGGCGCTGCCGCTGGTGCACGGCAACCACGTGATCCTCGCCGACCCGATGTCGTTCCTCATGCGCCCGATCCGCTGGATGCGGCTGCTGACGGAGTGCCCGAACGCCTACACCGCGGGCCCGAACTTCGCCTACGACTACGTGGCGGGCCAGGCCAACGCCAAGAGCCTCGAGGGGATCGACCTCAGCGGCGTCAACGTGTGCCTGAACGGCGCCGAGCCGGTCCGCCCGTCCACGCTCAAGGCGTTCAACGACGCGTTCGCCCCGGTGGGACTGCGGCCCGGCGTGCTGCGCCCGGCCTACGGGCTGGCCGAGGCGACGGTCTTCGTCTCCGGCAGCTTCGTCACCAACCCCGACCCGAACGAACCTCCCCGGCAGCTCGGCGTGGACCGCGAGGCGCTCACCCAGGGGCGGATCGTCCCCTCCGGCGCCGAGAACGCCCAGCAGCTGGTCTCGTGCGGCGCGCCGCAGGGCCAGCTCGTCGCGATCGTGGACCCCGAGACCCGGCACGAGCAGCCCGACGGCACCGTCGGCGAGATCTGGGTGCACGGGCCGAACGTCGGCCGCGGCTACTGGGGCAACAGCGAGCGCAGCGCCGAGACGTTCGACGCCGTGATCGAGGCAGCCGCCGAGGGCGTCCCGGCGGGCGGCTGGATGCGCACCGGCGACTTCGGCGCGGCGCACGCCGGCGAGCTGTACGTGACGGGCCGGATCAAGGACCTCATCATCGTCGACGGGCGCAACCACTACCCGCAGGACATCGAGGTCACCACCGAGGAGTCCAGCCCGGCGATCCGGCCCGACTACGTCGCCGCCTTCGCCATCCCCGGCGAGGAGACCGAGCGGCTGGTCGTGGTGGCCGAGCGCAACCGCCGGGTGCCGATCGCCAAGCTGGACATGGCCGAGGTGGAGCGCGCCGTGCGCGCCGGGGTCAACCAGGTGCACGAGATGAGCATCCACGAGTTCGTACTGATCGAACCGGGCTCCCTGTCCCGGACGTCCAGCGGGAAGGTCGCCCGCGCGGCGACCCGGGCCCGCTATCTGGAAGGCGATCTGGTGCGCACCGCCGACCGCCTCACTCGCTGATCCGGGGGGATCGCCACTCATGTACGGCTGGGGTCGCTTCGTCCACCGGTTCCGCTGGCTCGTGCTGCTGTTCGCGACGCTCCTGACGGTCGGTGCGGGCTACGCCGGCCTGGGGGTGTTCCAGCCCGGCGTGCTCAAGCAGGGCGGCTTCGAGGACCCGCACGCCGACTCGACGTACGCCTACCAGCAGGCGGCCGAGGCGTTCGGGTCCGGAAGCCCGGACGTGATGCTCGTCTACCGCAGCGACGAGCACAAGGTGACCGATCCGGAGTTCATGCAGTCGGTGCTGTTCACCGTCGCGCGGCTGCCGGAGAAGCACGTCGAGAAGGTCTTCACCTACTGGCACATCGCGGGGAAGACGAAAGAGGCCAGGGACGGCCGCAAGAACATGATCTCGCACGACGGCCACAGCACGTTCGTGGCGCTGTTCGTGCAGAGCGACCCCGATCCCACCAAGGCCGACCAGGTCAAGGCCCAGAACTTCGAGGCCATCAAGGGCCTGGTCCAAGCGCCCGGGACGACGGTGAAGATCACCGGCGGCATCCCGATCGGCACCGACTTCGTCACCCAGATGAGCTCGGACATCCTGCACGCCGAGATCATCTCGGCGCCGCTGGTCCTCATCATCGGACTGATCGTCTTCGGCAGCGTCGCCGCGGCGGTGCAGCCGATCCTCGTCGGCGTCTTCTCGGCCGTCGGCGCGCTGGGCGTGCTGCGGTTGATCACCCTGGTGACGGACGTCTCCAACCTGGCGATCTCGCTGGTCAGCCTGCTGTCGGTCGGTCTGGCGATCGACTACTCGCTCTTCGTCATCAGCCGGTTCCGGGAGGAGCTGGCCAAGGGACGAGATCCGCGGACGGCCATGGGCGTCACCATGGCCACCGGGGGCCGCACCATCATGTTCTCCGCCGTCACCGTCGCGGTGTCCATGGCGGGCCTGCTGCTGTTCCCGCAGGTGTTCCTGAAGTCGATCGGCCTGGTGGGCATCGCGGTCATCTTCGTGGCGATGCTCTCCACCATCGTGATCCTGCCGGCGATGCTGTCGATCCTCGGGCCGCGCATCGAGTTCGGCCAGATGCCCTGGCGCAAGCGGGCGAAGAAGAAGGCCAAGCCCGAGGAAGAGGGCATGTGGTACCGCCTCGCGCACAGCGTGATGAAGCGGCCGATCATCTACTTCCTGGCCACCAGCGCGGTGCTCATCCTGCTCGTCCTGCCGTTCGCGCGGGTGAACTTCGGCGTCTCCGACCTCCGGTCGCTGCCGGCGGAGATGGAGAGCAGGCAGGCGGCGGAGCTCATCCAGACCGACTTCTCCTCCGGGGTCATGGACCCGATCAACGTGCTGCTCGAAGGCCCCCTGATCCCGAAGAACTACAAGCCGGGCAACGCACTGCCCCAGAACCTGGCGAAGTTCCGGGACAAGGTCGCGGAGCTGCCGGGCGTGGTCGCGGCCAGCTACAACAACACGAACCCTGACGTTGGCATCGTCCAGTTGCAGGTGTCCTACGAGGGCGAGACGCACAGCGAGGAGACCAAGGAACTCGTCCGCAAGCTGCGCGCCATGGACGAGCCGGGGCAGCTTCCGGACGCGGTCAACCACATCAGCGTCGGCGGCAGCACCGCAGGCCAGATGGACCTGATGAAGAGCCTGGGCGAAGCGCTGCCCAAGACCGGCCTCTTCGTGGTGACCGCCATCTTCCTGCTGCTGTTCGCCGCGTTCGGTTCGATCGCGCTGCCGATCAAGGCGATCATCATGAACCTGCTGTCGATCGGCTCGTCGTTCGGCGCGATGGTCTGGGCGTTCCAGGACGGGCACCTGTCGGGGCTGCTCGGCTTCACCGTCACCGGCAGCATCGACGCCACCGCCATGATCCTGGTGCTGTCCATCATCTTCGGCCTCTCGATGGACTACGAGGTCTTCCTGCTCAGCCGGATCCGGGAGGAGTGGGACAACACCCATGACAACCGGGCGGCGGTGGCGCGGGGCCTGCAGCAGACCGGCGGCATCATCACCAGCGCGGCGGTGCTGCTCATCGTCGTGGTCGCGGCCTTCTCGACCGCGAAGATCACCACGGTGCAGGTGCTCGGCGTCGGCCTGCTGGTCGCGGTGGTCGTCGACGCGACGCTGGTGCGCTCGCTCCTGGTGCCCGCGACGATGCGCTTCCTCGGCGACGCCAACTGGTGGCTGCCGGGGCCGCTGAAGGCGCTGCACGCCGCGATCGACCTGCGCGAGGTGCACGACATCGACCTCGGCGGGGCGGGGGAGAAGCAGTCCGCGCCGGGCAAGGGCCGCGCAGTGACGCGGGACACGTCCGGGGCGCTGAACGAGGAGGGGCCCGGCGGGTTCCGGCGGGCCGTGGTCCAGGCGAACGGCGGTTACGCGTGGGCCGGGGAAACACGTTCTGGGACTTCTGGACATCCAGTGAGAAAGCGTGAAATTGTGGCCAACCCCGACGGGGCGGGCTGGCGATGGCGCGAGGTGGAGGATGAATATGCGCACTGAACCGCTGCGGCGTCTCGGAGTGGTGGTCACGGCCTCGGCGCTGCTGGCCACGGTCATGCCCGGCGCGGCCGGCGCCGCGCCCGGGATGAAGTTCAAGCCCGCCGCCAACGGCGCGAAGATCGTCGACTACAAGTGGGTCAGCAAGAACAAGCGGCAGCTGGACATCACCATCAAGACCTCGTCGCTGCCGGGCGTGAACCCGAAGGTCCGGCTGCTGCTGCCCAAGAAGTGGTCGATGAAGTCCAAGAAGACGTGGCCGGTCGTCTTCCTGCTGCACGGCGGCCACGACAACTACCTCTCCTGGACGAAGAACACCTCGATCGAGTCGCAGGCGGCCAAGTACGACGTCATCGTGGCGATGCCCGAGGGCGCCAACGGCTCGTACACCGACTGGTACAACTACGGGAAGTTCGGCACGCCCAAGTGGGAGACCTTCCACATGACGGAGGTCTACCAGCTCCTGGAGCGCAACTTCCGGGTGAGCAAGTCCCGCGCGGTGATGGGCAACTCCTCCGGCGGCATGGGCGCGATGGGCTACGCCGCCCGCTACCGCGGCCGCTTCAAGTACGCCGCCTCCCTCAGCGGCCTGCTGCACCTGCGCGCTCCGTTCATCCCGCAGTTCCTCGACCAGATCAACAGCGGCAACGGCCAGGACCCGGACGCGATCTGGGGCCGCTACCCGGCCGACGTGGAGAACTGGAAGCTGCACAACCCCTACGACCTGGCCGCCGGGCTGAAGGGCACGAAGATCTTCTTCTCGTCCGGCCTCGACGGCGAGGGCGGCGAGGGCGACCCGCCGAACCTCGACCCGTGGGACCTGGGCCTGGTCTCGGAGAAGTGGACCGGCTACACCAACCAGTACTTCAAGCGGCGGCTCAACAGCCTGAAGATCGCCCACACCTCCCACCTGTACGGCAAGGGCCGCCACAACTGGCCGGCCTGGCGCCGGGAGACCAAGTTCGTCTGGCCCAAGATCATGAAGACGATCGGCGCCAAGCAGTACTGACCCCCTGAGCAGGACCGATGAACCCCCGCCACCGCCTCACCCCCCGCCGCCTCGGCGCGCTCGCCCTCACCGGCGTCCTCGCGCTGTCCCTGATGCCCGCCTCGGGCGCTCCCGCCGCGGCCGCTCCCGCCTTCCGCAAAGCCGACAACGGCAGCGCGATCACCGGTTACAAGTGGCTGACGAAGAACAAGCGGCAGCTCGACGTCTCGGTGCGGTCCAAGGGCCTCGGCAGGACCGAGAAGGTGCGCCTGCTGCTGCCCAAGGGCTGGAAGCGGAACACGAAGAAGACCTGGCCCGTCGTGTACCTGCTGCACGGCGGGCGGGCCGGCTACCAGTCCTGGTACAAGAGCTCCACCATCAAAACGCTGGCCGCCAAGTGGGGCGTCATCGTCGTCATGCCCGAGGGCCGCAACGGCTCGTACACCAACTGGTTCAACCACGGGAACTACGGCATCCCCGAGTGGGAGACCTTCCACATGACGGAGGTCTTCCAGCTCGTCCAGCGCAACTTCCACACGAGCTCCCGCCGTGCCGTCATCGGCAACTCCTCCGGTGGCCAGGGCGCCATCACCTACGCCGCCCGCTACAAGGGCCGCTTCAAGTACGCCGCCTCGTTCAGCGGCGTCCTCTCCCTGCTCTCCCCGGGCGTCCCCCAGGCCCTGCGCGAGGTCAACAGCGGCAACGCCGACATCGAAGCCATCTACGGCGACCCCGAGGCGAACCGCGACAACTGGATCGCCCACGACCCCTTCTCCCTGGCCGGGAACCTCCGCGGCACCCAGCTCTACTTCACCTCCGGCAGCGGCGCCCCCATCCCCACCGACATCGCCTTCTTCTCCGAATACATCGTCGGGATGACCAACGGCGACTTCAAGAAGCGCCTCAACGCCCTCAAGATCTCCCACAGGTCCCACATCTACTCCGGCGGCACCCACGCCTGGCCCTACTGGAAGCGCGAGCTCAAGAAGGCCTGGCCCCAGGCCATGAAGACCCTCAAGGCCAAGAAGACCACCTAGCCCGACTCCCGGGACAGACCGGGACGCCCGTCCCTTACGGCGGGAAGGCCTGCTTTCTACGCTCGCGGGATGGACCTTGAGAAGTTCACGTTCCCCCGTGCTCCGGTGCCGGTCCGCGCCATCGCCTACCTGGCGATGATGGCGGCGGGATGGGCCTTCATCGGCTTCCTGAACACCTTCGGCGCCGCGTTCCTCACGGCCGTCGCCGGCGCCCCGGCGGTCCTCGTCCTTCTGCTCTCGTCCCTCGCCATGGCCGTGATCTTCCAGCGCGGCGGCCCCGACTTCGGCGCGATGACCGCCGCGGGCGTCGCGCTGCTGATCACCTCGTTCCTCGTGCCGGGCGACCTCTACCTCAACGCGGTCGGCTCCCGCCAGGAAGCCGTGGTGACGGAAGCGCACTGCATCCGGAGCAGGGGCAGCTGCTCCTACACGTACGAACTGGCCACTCCCGACCGCTCGACCCACCTCGGCCGCCTGCACAACGGCCGCCAGGACGAAGGCGACCGCATCAAGGTGGTCATCGACCCGGCGGGCGTCGTCTCACCCCGTCGAGCCTCGGACGTCTCCTTCGGCTTCTTCGACCTCCTCGCCCTCGCCGCCTGGGCGGCCTGGGTCACGTTCGCCGTCCAGGGCATCAGGGCCGACCGCCGCCATCCGGCCGAGGAGGAATCCCCCTAATCCGCCCCACCCCGCAGAGACCCCTCTCTCTGCAGCATGACAGGCCGCAGGGAGGGAGGCGCGCGGTGAGTGTCGCGGGTCAGGGCTGGAGGAGGTCGAGGGCCTCGCAGGCGCGGGCCACGCCGTCTTCGGCGTTGAGGGAGGCGGCCAGGGAGCGGGCCCGGGTGCGGTAGGGGGGTTTGACGAGGTCCTGGAGGCGGGGGGCGAGGGCCTCGGCGGTGAGGGAGGCCGCGGGGAGCGGGGAGGGGCCGGCGCCCAGGGCGTGGACGCGGTCGGCCCAGTAGGGCTGGTCGCCGAAGAAGGGGCAGACGAGGGAGGGGGCGCCCGCCTTCAGCGCCTCGGCGGTGGTGCCGGCGCCGCCGTGGTGGACGACGCCCGCCATCTGGGGGAAGAGCCAGTTGAAGGGGATGTTCTGGACGACGAACATGTCGTCGTCGGGCTCGATGGGGGAGCCGGGCTGGGGGGAGAGGACGCCGCGCAGGCCGGCGCGGCGGAGGGCGGCGCGGACGTGGCGGTCGGTGGCCGCCGGGTCCTTGGCGGCCATGCTGCCGAAGCCCACGTAGACGGGCGGGGGGCCGTCGTCCAGGAAGCGCAGCAGGTCGGCGGGCGGCTCCCAGTGCGGCTGCTCCAGGAACCAGAAGCCGGTCAGGCGGACGTTGTCGGGCCAGTCGGCCGGGCGGGGGACCAGGGTCGGGCTGAACGCGCACAGGACGGGGGCGCGGCGGGCCGCGGGGAGGGGGCCGCGCAGGGAGAGCTTCGGCAGGCCCAGGCGGCGGGCGCGCCACGGGTCGAGGAAGGGGCGGCACAGCTGCCAGGTGACCCAGTCGAGGAGCTCGAAGCTCAGGCGGTTGGCGTGCGGGCCGAGGAAGCGGGCCTGGGGGAGGAACGGGTGGGGGAAGGCGCGGGTCGGCTGGGACGGCTGGAAGTGCACGATGGCGTGCGGGACGCCCAGGTACTCGCTCACGTGGTGGCCGAGGAAGCCGAGCGTGGGGGCGAGGAACAGGTCGGCGCCATCGGCTCCGGCGAGCACCTCGCCCAGCAGGCGGTCGGCCAGGGGGCGCGCGATGCGCTGGATGTTGCGCAGGAACCGGACGGGGTTGCGGCCGCCGCCGAGGAGCTCCTGCCCCTCGGGTGAGTTCACGATCCGCGTGGGGTCCAGGGAGAGCGGGGCGAAGCCCAGCCCCGCGCCGGTGATCAGCTCCCGGTACTGCTCGCTGGAGATGAGGCGCACCTCGTCGCCGCGTTCGGCCAGGCCGCGGCCGAGCGCGACGCACGGCTGCAGGTCGCCGCGGGAACCGGCCGCGAAGATCACTACTGTCCGGCCCATGGTCTGCCTTTCTCGAAAGGCTACGGGGCGCCCGAGTGCGACGAGGAGCCGCTCTCGGACATCTCGTAGGGGCTGTAAGGCGGGGGCGGCGGCCACGCGGAGGGGACCTGGCTGCGCCGGGTGGTGCCCCACCAGTCGGGGATGACCGGGAACGAACCGGAGGTGAGGGACGGGGCGTCGGGGGCCTTGGGCGTGTCGCTCTCGACCTCCTCCACGGGCAGCTCGTCGCGGCGCTGCAGGGTGAACAGGGTGATGAGCGCGCCGCAGAGGACCAGGCCGCCGCCCACCAGCAGGGCCACGGACGAGCCCTTCTCGATCGCTTTGGAGTAGCTGGAGCCGCTGGCCGTGGCGCTGCTCCTCAGCGCGTTGAGCACCGCGCCGAGCACCACGACGCCCAGGGCGGCGGAGATCTCCCGTCCGACGTTGAGGATGCCGCCCGCGACGCCGGTGCGCTCCTCGGGAATGGCCTTGAGCACGTACAGGCCGAGCGGCATGGTCAGGGCCGAGCCCGCGCCGACGAGGATGATGCCGGGGAGCAGGTCGACGAAGGTGTCGCCCTGCTTCAGCAGGGAGAAGGCGGCGAGGCCGCAGGCCATGGAGACCATGCCGAGGCTGATCGGGATCCGCGGTCCGAACTTGGTGGTCAGCCAGAATCCGACGGGCGTGAGGACGCCTATGATGATCGCGGGCGCGATGAAGACGGTGCCGGCCTGGGACGGCGACCAGCCCAGGACCACCTGCATGAAGTTGCCGGAGTAGGTGATGACGCCGGTGAAGCCTATGCCCCACAGGATCTGCCCGATGAGGCCGCCGCTGAACGCCTTGTTCCGGAAGAACTCCGTGGTGATCATCGGGTTGGGCGCCCACTTCTCCACCAGCACGAATGAGCCGAGGGCCATCAGCGCCAGCGCGAACACGGCGAGCACGCCGGGGTCCGTCCAGCCGATCTCGGTGCCGGAGTGGATGGCGTAGGTGATGGAGAAGAGCAGGGTCGCGGAGGTGAGCACCGCGGGCAGGTCGACGCTCTCCGCGCCGCTTTCGCTCTGCCCGTCCAGGACGAACAGGCCGAGGAAGATGACGAACAGGCCGGGCACGATGTTGATCAGGAAGATCCAGTGCCAGCTGAAGGTCTCGGTGATCAGGCCGCCGAGGGTGGGGCCGAGAGCGGAGGCGACGGTCCCGGTGAGGATGAAGACCAGGTTGCCGATCGACTTCTGCTTGTCGGTCCGCTTGTTGAGCACCATGACCAGGGTCGCGGGGAGCGCCAGCGCGGCCCCGGCGCCCTGGAGCACCCGGAACAGGATCAGGTGGGACAGCTCCTGGGACAGCCCGGCGCCCAGTGACGCGAAGGTGAAGGCGGCCATGCCGATCGTGTAGATGAGGCGGCAGCCGTACACGTCGACGAGGCGCCCGCCCGCGATCATCAGGCAGGAGAACATCAGGATGTAGGACGTGACGACCCAGGTCACGGCCTGCAGGCTCGTGCCGAAGTACGTCGTCAACGTCGGCAGCGCGATGTTGGTGACCGTGTTGTCGAGGGTGACCATGAATCCGCTGATGGCCACGACCACCAGCGTCCACCCGTACTTGTCCCTTACCATTTAGCCCCAATCAAGTCATATTCCAGGGCCAAGCCTCTTGTCATCAAGGTGATAAGGAACACCTGGGATTCGTGGTCCGCGTGCGAAGAGAGATGCGGCGAAACCAGGACAAGGTGGTCCCTCCGCACCGTCCCATGCCACCACCTTGGGGGAGCTTCACCATGCCGGAAACCGAAGGTTCCCGATCTGCGGAGTCGGGCAATCCGCAGCTCCAGGCTGAGATCCGAAACTTCCTCATCAATGAGATAGCACATCGTGCCGCACTGGCGCCCGGTGAGGTGGACGTCGACCAGCCCCTCGAAGAATTCGGACTGGCCTCCCGCGACGCCGTCGCGATCGCCGGCGAGCTCGAGGAGCTGCTCGGCCGCTCGCTGCCGGCCACGCTGGTCTGGGAGCACCCGACGATCAGCCGGATCGCGGCCGCGCTCAGCGGCGGCGCCGTTCCCGAGGAGACCGCCGCCGCACCGCGCGGCGCGTCCGCGGCCATGTCCGACGAGCCGATCGCCGTGGTGGGGGTGGGCTGCCGCTTCCCCGGCGGGATCAACGGGCCCGAGGACTTCTGGGACTTCCTCCTGGCGGAGGGCGACGCGATCGGCGAGGTGCCCGAAGGCCGCTGGGACGCCTTCGACGACGGCTCGCCGGAGATCGCCGACCTGCTCGGGAAGGTCACCCGCAGGGGCGGCTTCCTGGACGACATCGCCGGCTTCGACGCGCAGTTCTTCGGCATCACCCCGCGCGAGGCGGCCGTCATGGACCCGCAGCAGCGCCTGCTGCTGGAGGTGGCCTGGGAGTCGCTGGAGCACGCCGGCATAGCCCCCGCCGGGCTGCGCGGCAGCCGCACCGGCGTGTTCGTCGGCGTCTCGGCGCCCGAGTACGCGGGCCTGACCGCCTCGGACCTGACCCGGCTGGAGGCGTTCACGGCCACCGGCGCGGCGCTCAGCATCGTCGCCAACCGCCTGTCGTACCTGCTCGACCTGCGCGGTCCGTCCATGATCGTGGACACGGCCTGCTCCTCCTCCCTCGTCTCGACGCACCTGGCGGTCCAGTCGCTGCGCAGCGGCGACAGCGACGTGGCCCTGGCGGGCGGCGTGAACGTGCTGCTCTCGCCGACCATCACCATGACGTTCGACGCGGCGGGCGGCACCGCCGCGGACGGTCACTGCAAGGCGTTCGACGCTTCGGCGGACGGGATGGTTCGCGCCGAGGGCTGCGGTGTCGTCGTGCTGAAGCGGCTCTCGGACGCCCGCCGCGACGGCGACCGCGTCCTGGCCGTCATCACCCGGTCCGGCGTCAACTCCGACGGCCGCTCCAACGGCCTGGTCGCGCCGAACGCCGAGGCGCAGAAGGCGCTGCTGCGCCAGGTGTACGCCGCCGACCGCGACCTGGACTACATCGAGGCGCACGGCACCGGCACCTTCCTCGGCGACCCGATCGAGGCGCGGGCGATCGGCGAGGTGCTCGGCGGCGACCGCACCGAGCCGCTGCTGCTCGGCTCGGTCAAGTCCAACCTCGGCCACATGGAGGCGGCCGCGGGCGTCGCGGGCCTGATCAAGACGGTGCTGTCGCTGCGCAACCGGACGATCCCCGCCTCCCTGCACTTCACCGAGCCCAACCCGCACATCCCGTTCGAGGAGCTGAACCTCGCGGTCGCCGCCGAGCGCACGCCCTGGCCGTCCGCCGAGGGCCGCCCGCCGCGCGCGGGCGTGTCGGCGTTCGGGTTCGGCGGCACCAACGCCCACCTGACGCTGGAGGCGGTCGAGGAGCCCGCGCGGAGGGCCGAGACGGTCGCGGTCCGCACGTTCCCGCTGTCGGACGCCGCCGCCGACCGCATCCCCGCCTACGCCAAGGCGCTGCTCGACGAGCTGGACGGCGCGGACGCGGCGGACACGGCCGCGACGCTCCGCCGCCGCGACCCGCGCGGTCGCGCCCGCGCCGCGGTCGTCGCCCGCGACGTGGACGGGCTGCGCGCGGGCCTGACCGCGCTGGCCGAGGGGACTCCCCACCCGGCCGTCGTCACCGGCACGGCCGTCGGCACCCCGGGCCGTCCGGTGTTCGTCTTCTCCGGGTACGGCGCGCAGCGCCCCGGCATGGCGCAGTCCCTGCTGGAGGAGGAGTCGGCGTTCGCCGAGGCGATCGACGACCTGGACTCCCTCTTCGTGGAGGAGGCCGGCCTCGCGCTGTGGGACCTGCTGGAGAGCGGCCGCATGCCCGAGGGCCCGGCCGAGATCATGCCGGTGCTCTTCGCGGTGCAGATCGGCCTGGCCCGGATGTGGCGCTCGTACGGGATCGAGCCCGCCGCGGTCGTCGGCCACTCGATGGGCGAGGTCGCCGCGGCGGTCGTCGCCGGGGCGCTCTCCCCGGCCGACGGCGTCAAGGTGATCGTGCGCCGGTCGCGGCTGATGACCGCGCTGGTCGGCGGGGGCGGCATGGCCGTGCTCGGCTGCGGCCTGCCCGAGCTCGCCGCCTACGACGGCCCCGAGGTGCACCCGGCGGTGCTGTCGTCGCCGCGCCAGACCGTGGTGACCGGCGACAACGCGGCGATCGAGGCGGTGCTGGCCTGGGCGTCCGGCCTGGGTCACCTGGCCCGCCAGGTCAAGGCCGAGGGCGCGGGCCACTCCCCGCAGGTCGAGCCGCTGCTGCCGGAGCTGCGCGAGCTGCTCGCCGAGCTGAAGCCGAGGACCGGCACGGTCCCGATGTACACCACCGCGCTGGAGGACCCGCGCAAGCTGCTCGACGGCTCGGCGCCGCTGGACGCCGAGTACTGGGCGGCGAACCTGCGCAACCCCGTCCGGCTCGCCGACGCCGTCACCGCCGCCGCGCAGGACGGCCACCGCACGTTCGTGGAGGTCAACGCCCACCCGATCCTGTCGATGGCGGTCGGGGAGACCCTGGAGGGCTCCGGCGCGCTCATCACGCACACGCTCAAGCGCGCGCCCAAGGGCCAGGAGACCGACGACACGCTGACGTTCCATGCCCGGCTCGCCGAGTTGGCCGTGCACGGGCACCGGACGGCGACGCCCGCCGACGGCGCGCTCGTCGACCTGCCGCGCGCCCCGTGGCGGCACGAGCGGCACTGGGTCGACGGGGCCCGCCGCGCCGCCGGCGCCGACGTGCACCCCCTGCTCGGCTCGCACGTCGAGCTGCCCGGCGAGGACCGCCACGCCTGGCAGGGGACGATCGCCTGGGACGGCCCGCTGCTGCCGGCCGCCGCCGTGGCCGAGATGGCGCTGGCCGCGGGCGCGGTGAACGGCGCGGACGCCGTCCACGGCCTGACGCTCCACCGCCTCGTGGCGCTGTCGGACGAGACGACGCTGAGCACCACGCTCTCCGACGACGGCCAGGTCGAGATCCACGTCCGCACCCCGGCCGGAACGTGGGCGCGCGTGGCGTCCGCCGAGGCCGCCGCGGCCGCCGGGGAGCCCGCCGCGCTCGAAGGGGGCGCGGTGACCACCGTGGAGGCGGCCGTGCGCGGCAGCTGCCACTACCGGCTGCACCCCGAGGTCTTCGACCGCTGCCTGAAGCTGCTCGCCGCCGAGGTCGGCGAGCCCGGCTGGCTGCCCGAGTCGATCGCCGAGCTGCGCGTCCTCGGCCCCACCCACCGGGGCGGGAGCTGCCGGGCGCGCGTCGAGCACACCGACCAGGGCGTGTGCGGCGAGATCCGCCTCCACGACGCGGACGGCGCCCTGCTGCTCGCCGCGAGCGGGATCGTCATGACCCGGCCGGAGGACGTGCCGGTGCCGCTGGCGGACAAGCTCGTCACGAGCGTCTGGGCGCCCGCCGAGCTGCCCGCCGAGGACGGCGGCGCGGACGGCGGTCCGGAGGGCGTGCTGGTCGTCGACGACCTGGACTGGTCGGACGCCGAGAGCGCCGTGCGGGCGCTGCTGACCCCCGAGACCCGGCACGTGGTGCTGGTCCCGCCGGTCAGGGACGAGGCGCTGGTGCTGGCGGTGGCGGGCGCGACCCGCGCCCTGTCGTCCCAGCGGCTGTGGCTGGTCACCCGCGGCGCGCAGCCGGTGCTGCCCGGCGAGGCGGGACGGCCCGCGCAGAGCTTCCTCACCGCGCTGGTCCGGGTGCTCGGCTTCGAGCAGCCCGGCCTGCGCGCCACCCTGATCGACCTGCCCGCCGGACGGAGCGGCCGCCTCGACGACGCCGAGCTCGCCCTCGTCCGGCGGGCGGGCGCCGCGCCGCCCGCCTAGCCGCCGCGAGCCTGCCCGAGGGCAGGCCGCGCAAGGCCGTCCGGCGCGGCGGCTCCTACATCATCACCGGCGGCCACGGCGGCATCGGCCTGGCCACCGCCCGGCGCCTGGCCGAGCGCGGCGCGGGCCGGATCGTCCTGTCGGGCCGCTCGGGCCCGTCGCCGGAGGCCGAGAAGGCCATCGCGCGGCTGCGCGAGACCGGCGTGGACGTGGGCGTGGTGCTCGGCGACATCGCCGCCGAGGGCATCGCCGAACGGCTGGTCGCGGTCGCCCGCGAGGGCGGCCGGAAGCTGTGCGGCATCGTCCACGGCGCGGCGGGCATGGCCGACCGGCTGGTCGCCGAGATCGGCGCCGAGGACCTCCACCGGGTGTGGACGCCCAAGGTCGTCGGCGCGTGGCGGCTGCACGAGGCGGCACCGGACGACCTCGACTTCTTCGTCGTGCACTCCTCGGCCGCGGCCCTGCTCGGCTCGCCGGGCCAGGGCTCCTACGCCGCCGCCAACGCCGCGCTCGACGCGCTCGTCGCCCACCGGCGCGCGCAGGGCCTGTCCGGCACCACGATCAACTGGGGCACCTGGTCCCAGGTCGGCGGCGCCACCGACGCGAACGTCGCGGTCATCGAGCCGCTCAGCCCGCAGGAGGGCGCCGAGGCGCTGGAGGCGCTGCTGGCCTTCGACCGCCCCGCGACCGGCGTGCTGCGCTTCGACGCCGCCAAGGCCGTCGATCTCTTCCCCGAGATCAAGCGCATGCCGTTCTACGAGGCGCTCGTCGCCGCCGCGGGCACGGCCGCCGCCCAGGACGACTGGGCGGGCCCGGACGCGCTGCGCGGCATGCCCGCCGACGAGGCGCGCCGGGCCATCCGCGCCCGGGTGCTGCAGCGGGTGTCGTCCATCCTGGGCTTCGACGCCTCCCGGCTCGACCCGGCCGTGCCGCTCACCGAGCTGGGCCTGGACTCCCTGGTCGCGGTCCGGATCAAGAGCGCGATCGAGCACGACCTCGGCCTGACGGTGCCGCCCGCGGTGCTGCTGCAGGGCGCGAGCGTCGACGTCTTCGAGGAGTGGGCGGCCGGCGAGCTCGGCATCGGCGGGACCGCCGAGCGCGCGGTGGACGACAGCGGCTACGTGATGCCGCGCGACGCCGCCGAGCGCACGGTGGTCCGGCTGTTCGAGGAGCAGCTGGGGCTGGAGCGGGTCAGCGTCGTGGAGAACTTCTTCGAGCTGGGCGGCCAGGAGCACCAGGCCGACCAGATCCACGCGGCGCTGTCCGTGGAGTTCCGCACGAAGTTCGACCGGATGGAGCTGTTCGCCCATCCCACCGTCGAGGGCGTCGCCGACGTCATCCGCGCGGTGGAGGAGGAGGCCGCGCGGCAGACCGTGCGCCCCCTCCAGCCGCTCGGCGCCGGGCGCCCGTTCTTCGCGGCGCACCCGGCGGGCGGCACCACCGGCTGCTACCGGCAGCTCGCCGAGCTGACCGGATCCGCGCAGCCGTTCTACGGGCTGGAGCGCTGGGAGGACGCGCCCAGCGTCGAGGAGCGCGCCGCCCGGTACGTCGAGCACATCCTGGCCACCCAGCCGGAGGGGCCCTACCGGCTCGGCGGCTGGTCCTTCGGCGCCACCCTCGCCTACGAGACGGCCCAGCAGCTGACCGCGGCCGGGCACGAGGTCGAGTTCGTGGCGCTGTTCGACGGCGGCGTCCCGCTGCCGACCGACGACGACGAGGACAACCTCGCCAAGCGGTTCGCCGGGTTCGCCGCCTACCTCACGCAGACGTACGGGACGGAGGTCGAGCTGGCGTACGAGGAACTGGCGGGCAAGAGCGAGGACGAGATGTTCGCGCTCGTCGCCGAGCGGACCGCACCCGTGATGGCGTCGCTCCCCCCGGCCGTCCTGCACCACCAGCTGACCTCGCACCAGGACACCCGGACGCTGGAGAGGTACACCTACCGCCCGTACGGCGGCCGGGTGATCCTCTACAAGGCTCCTCTGCCCACCCCCTGGGCGGTGCAGGACGCGCGTTACATCGACCTCGACGACACCAACGGGCTGAGCCCGCTGTGCCCGCGCCTGGAGGTCGTCGAGGTCACCGGCACGCATCACCTCGATCTGCTGGACCCGCCCGGCGTGCACCTCATCGCCGAGCACCTGGCGGGGGAACTGGCCCGATGACCGACGATGCCGCGACCGAGCCGAGGAAGAGACATGTCTGAACTGCTCCAGGCCGTGATCAACGGCGCCTCCCCCGAGGAGCTGCTCGCCACCGAACTCCCCGCGTCCTTCCGCGCCGCCTACACGCTGCGCGACGAGGTGGGGATGTTCGAGGGCGAGACCGACAAGGACGTGCGCAGGTCGATGCACGTCGGCGAGGTCGCGATGCCGGAGATCGCGCCGGACGAGTGCATCGTCGCGGTGATGTCGGCGGCCATCAACTTCAACACCGTGTGGTCGGCGATCTTCGAGCCGGTCCCCACCTTCGCCTTCCTCCAGAAGTTCGGCAGGCAGGGCTGGTACGGCGCCCGGCACGACCTGCCGTACCACATCCTCGGCTCGGACGCCTCCGGCGTGATCGTCCGCACCGGCGTGGGCGTGAAGAACTGGAAGGTCGGCGACAAGGTCGTCGTCTCGCCCGCGTACGTGGACGAGGAGGACCACGCCTCCTACGACGACGGCATGATGACCGAGACCCAGCTCGCCTGGGGCTTCGAGACCAACTTCGGCGCGCTCGGCGAGTTCTGCGTGGTCAAGGCCAACCAGCTCATCAAGAAGCCCGCGCACCTGACGTGGGAGGAGTCGGCGTCCAACACCCTGTGCGCCGCCACCGCCTACCGCATGCTGGTCGGCAGGCACGGCGCCCGGATGAAGCAGGGCGACGTCGTCCTGGTCTGGGGCGGGACCGGCGGCCTGGGCTCCTACGCCACCCAGCTGGTCAGGAACGGCGGCGGCATCCCGGTCGCGGTCGTCAGCTCCGAGGCCAAGGCCGAGCTCGTGCGCAGGCAGGGCGTCGAGCACGTCATCAACCGCAGCGAGCTGGGGCTGGGTCCGGAGGGCTTCCGCGACCGCAAGGCCGGGCGCGTCCTCGGCGAGGCGATCCGCGCCCAGGTCGGCGAGGACCCGCAGATCGTCTTCGAGTACCTGGGCGCCGAGACGTTCGGCACCTCGGTGTACGTCGCCAAGCGCGGCGGCAAGATCGTCACCTGCGGCTCGTCCACCGGCTACCAGCACCAGTACGACAACCGGTTCCTGTGGATGCGGCTGAAGAGCATCATCGGCTCGCACGGCTTCAACTACCACGAGGCCGTGGAGACCAACCGCCTGTTCAGTCTCGGCATGATCCACCCGACCCTGTCGAAGGTCTTCTCCCTCGACGAGGCCGGCGAGGCGACCCGCGCCGTCCAGACCAACCAGCACGTCGGCAAGGTCGGCGTGCTGTGCGCCGCTCCCGAGGAGGGCCTGGGCGTCGACGACAGGGCGCTGCGCGAGAAGATCGGCGAGGACAGGCTCAGCCTCTACCGCAGCTGACGCCCCGCACGTGAAGAAGGCCTCCCCCGGACGTCCGGGGGAGGCCTTCCCGCTTGCTGCTCGAAGGTCAGTACCGGCGGAAGGTGATGACCTCGCCGCTGACGGCGCGGTGCTGCTCGCCGGAGCCGTGCGGCGCGGCGGCGCTGCCCTGCTGGAGGCGGCGGGCCCGCAGGACGATCTCCAGCTCGAAGCGGAGGTCGGGATCCAGGAGCTGGTCGCCGAAGAGCTCCTCCAGCTGGCGCAGCCGGTAGCGGACGGTCTGCGGGTGGACGTGCAGCCGCATCGCCACCTCGTTGGCGTTGCGGCCGGACTGCAGCCAGGCCAGCAGGGTCTCGGCCAGCCGGTCCTGCTGGCTGTTGCGCAGGTGCGCCAGCGGCGCCAGGCGCAGCTCGGCCAGCGAGCTCAGCAGCGTCTCGTCCTGGAAGAGGATGAGCGTGGACATGTGGTCGACGCACCGGATCACGCCGTGCGCCTCGATCACCCCGCGCTGGGCGAGCAGGAGCATCTGGCGGGCCAGCTGCATGGAGCGGGCGGCCTCGGTGACCGGGACGGTCGGGCCGATCACCCCGCTGCAGTCGGCCAGCGCCCGGTCGACGAGCTGGGCGCGGCCCGGCCCGTCGGGGTCGGGGATGAGCAGCGACGGCTGGGCGCGGCCGAGGTCGACCAGCACGTCCGGGGGGAAGGCCGGGGGCCGGGTGTCCTGGTGGCGGATGTCGAGGGCGACCGCGGCGACCGTCCGCGGCACCTGCCAGTGGGCGGCGGCGGCCAGGTCGGCGATGGCCTCGCCGCCCGCGGGGGGCTCGCTGAGCATCAGGTCCAGCAGCCGCCTGCGGCGGCGCTGCATCTCGCCCGCCGCGGCGGCCTGCGCCTGCCGGTAGCCCTCGGCGGCGAACTTGGCGATCTCGTTCTGGTGCAGGAAGACCGCCTCGCCCAGGGCGGCGATGAGCCGGGGGTCGAGATCGTAGGCGTTCTGCGCGATCCGCCGCCAGGCGACCAGGCCGCCGATGCGCATGGCCGCCTGCAGCGGGTCGAGGCTGCGGCCCTCGCTGGCCTCGCCCCTGCCGATGGCCTGGAAGAACTCCGCGTCGGGCGGGCCGCCGGAGGCGGCGATGCGGTCGGTGAAGTGGTGGAGCGCGCGTTCGACGATCGTCCGCAGCATGATCGCGTAGGGGCCGTCGCCGCGGGAGTACTCGCGCACCTGGGACTGGATCTCCACGATCATCTCGTCCGCGAGGGAGTCGAGATGCGGGTGGATGTGCTCGGCCAGTTCGCCGGGAATGTTCGCCCAGGGCTTGTGATCGGGACGGCTGCGAGCGGGGAAGCTCGCCTCTGCTGTCACGCGGTGACCTCCATCCGGCACAGGGCCCCGCGCGCCTTGGGGCTGTCGGTCGATATCGCTGCTATCGCAGACGAAAGGGACTTATTACAGAACTGTGGGGCAAATCATGTCCTGCGGTGTCCCAGTTCGCCAGTGTAGGTCCGACGGAGGCCAGGAGCGGACGACTTGCGAAGGAGACCGGTGGGTCTTCGTGCGCCTCACGAGGGTCGGCGCATCCCCGCCGCAGGCCCGACAGGGACGGGCTTCCGGACGGAACCGCTGGCGGAACGCTCCGTATCAGATGCTGATCATCGGCTGAAGTGCTTCATGAATGTGGTATACGAAGCCCGGGTTTCGTGCTGCAATCGTTACAAGAAGAGGAGGGAGACGGACAGCACCAGCCCCGCGACGACCACCAGCACGGTCAGCACGATCGCGAAGCGTGGCCGGGGCACCGGGCTCTCGGTCCGCAGCGCCGCGTCCACCCCGCGCCAGTGGCGGTGGGCCAGGAGGCTCAGCACCGCGCCGGTGAGCACCGGGGCGACGGACAGCAGCACCCGCAGCGGCCGCGGTTCCAGGTGCGGGCCGAGCTCGGCCAGGGCCACGCCGCCGGCGATCAGCGCGAGCGAGGTGCGGATCCACGCCAGGAAGGTGCGCTCGTTGGCGAGGGTGAAGCGGGGGTCGGGTTCGGGCGGCGCGTCGTGTGACATGACCCCATCATGGGCGACCTGGTGCCACGACCGTGACGGACGGTGATTATCGTCGGAAGGGTCACGTCGTCTCCCGGGGGGGTCCATGGGGCTGTGGCCGAGGTCCATCCGGGCCCGGGGCACATTGACGGCCACCATCGTGGCCGCCGTGCTGCTGTGCGCGCTGAGCGTGACGGTCGCCTGGCTGGTGCGCAAGACGACGTACGACGAGGCGCAGGCGCAGGCGACGGCGGCGGGGGCGCGGGTCGCCGACGCGTACCGCGCCGGCGACCGCGGCCCGCAGATCCGGTCGGACCCCGACGTCCCGGTCCTCCAGGTCGTCGGCGCCGACCAGAAGGTGATCATGTCCTCCTCCGGCGTCGAGGGCCTGCCCCCGCTGACCACCCGGCGCCCGCCGGCGGACCGCCGCATGTCCTCCTTCCAGGAGTGCGTCCCCGACGGCAACTGCTACGCGGTCCAGCTGATCCGGGTGGACGGCACGGCCGGATCCCCGGTCGTGGTGGCGGCCTCCCCGCTGCCGCGGTTCCTGACCAGCGGGCTGGGCGACCTGCTCAACGCGCTGCTGGTCGGCTCGGCGATCGGGCTGGTCGCGGTGATGAGCTGGGTGGTGATCGGGCGGACCATGCGGCCGGTGGCGGAGCTGCGCGCCCGCTACGAGGAGATCAGGGGCAACGACCTGAGCCGCCGCCTCCCCGAGCCGCAGGGGGAGGACGAGATCTCCGGGCTGGTGCGCACCATCAACCGGGCGCTGGACCAGCGCGAGCAGGCGCTGGAACGGCAGCGGCAGTTCGCCTCCGACGCCTCCCACGAGCTGCGCACCCCGATCGCGAGCCTGCGCACCAACCTGGAGGACGCGCTGCTGCACCCCGACGACACCGACTTCCGCGAGGTCGCCGAGGCGTCGCTGCGGGCCACCGACCGGCTGGAGCTGATCGTCAACGACCTGCTGCTGCTGGCCCGGGTCGGCTCCGGCCGGGAGTCCTCGGAGGACATCGACCTGGGCGCGCTGCTGCGCGACGAGGCGGCGGCGGACGTGCGGACCGAGATCGAGCCGGGCCTGCGCGTCCACGGCGCCAGGGCCCAGCTGAGCAGGCTCTTCGCCAACCTGCTGGACAACGCCCACCGCTACGGCGGGGGCGAGATCCGGCTGGTGGCGCGGCGGGCCGGCGAGGACGCCCTGGTGGTGGTCGCCGACCAGGGCCCCGGCATCCCGGACGCCGACAAGGAACGCATCTTCAACAGGTTCACCCGGCTCGACACCGCGCGCAGCAGGGAGGCCGGGGGCACCGGCCTGGGGCTGGCGATCGCCCGCGAGGTGGCACAGGCGCACGGCGGGAGCGTGGGCATGGAGGACAGCCTTCACGGCGCCAGGTTCGTGGTCCGGCTGCCGCTGGAGTTCCCGGAAGAGGAGCCTTCGGGTCAGGAGCCCACGGCGAACCGCTGACCCTCGGCGGCGGCCACGGTGTTGCGGATGATCCCGGCGACGGCCTCGGGATCGCAGCCGCGGGGCAGGGTCCCGCCGCCGGGGAGCCACATGTGGCGCACGTGGGGGAGCCGCTCGCGGGCGCGCAGCGCCTCTTCCGGCGGCGCGGGCCGGTCCCGGCCGCCCCAGGCCAGCGTGACGGGCACGTCGGCCAGCACCCCGGTGAACCGGTCGGACGGGCGGGCGGGGGAGGTGTCCCATCCGGTCCCCGGGTCGATGACGAGGGCCTCGGCGTCGACGGGGCGGGCACGTCCGTAGAGGGTGCGAAAGCGCAGCGAGTCCTGGAGCGGGGAGGCGAGGATCCGTTCCAGCGCGGCGCCGGGCAGGGAGGCGCCGAGCCGCACCGCGCGCAGCAGGAGGTCGGCGGGGCGGGAGCCCGGCCGGGGCGCGAACCCGGCGGGGGAGAGGGCGGTCGCGGAGGCCACGAGGGCGCGTTCCGCCGCTTCCAGGGCCACCAGGCCGCCGAGGGAGTCGCCCGCGATGTGGGGGGAGCGCAGTCCGAGCCCGGCCAGCGCGAGCCCCAGGTGGACGACGAGGGACTCGGGGTCGGCGGCGGGCGAGAGCCCGTCGGGCGTGTCGCCCAGGACGAGGATCTCGTGGTCGCGGGCGAGGAGGTCGGACACCGGCGCCCAGTCGTCCCGGCGGCCGGGACCGGGGAGCAGGACCAGCTGGGGGCCTCTGCCCCGACGCTCCAAGACGATGTCCATGAGCGGAGGCTAACCGCTGGTAACCCCTCGGTCATATGTCTTAAATCACAATAAATTAGAGGAAAACAGTAGGGGAGTGATACATAGTTCGGTCAGCAAACGGGAAGCTCATCGGTCCGCTCCCCGGCCGGGCGGGCCGCCGGATCGCGGTGCTCCAGCGCCATGCGGAGCCGGGCGCGGCCCCGGTGGAGGCGGCTGCGCACCGTGCCGATCTTGACGCCCAGGGTCGCGGCGACCTCCTCGTAGGTCAGGCCCTCGATGTCGCACAGGACGACCGCGGCCCGGTACTCGGGGGCCAGCGCGTCCAGCGCGCGCTGCACGTCGGCGTCGAGCTCGGCGTCGTCGAGGATCTGCTCGGGGGCGCGCTCGCCGCTGTGCAGGCGCTCGGCCGCCTCGTCGGTGAGGGCGTCGAAGCGGATGCGCTTGCGGCGCCGGGCGCCGTCCAGGAAGAGGTTGGTGGTGATCCGGTGCAGCCAGCCCTCGAAGGTGCCGGGGCTGTAGGAGGACAGCGAACGGAAGACGCGCAGGAAGACGTCCTGGGTGAGGTCCTCGGCGTCGTGCTTGTTGCCGGTGAGCCGGTAGGCCAGGCGGAAGACCCTGCTGGAGTGCTGGGAGACGATCTCCTCCCAGGTCGGCGGGGTCCAGGCAACCGGTGTGCTCACTTGGCATCGCCCCCTCGCTTGGTTGCCGAATCGTTATCCTCAGCATGTCGTCTCTTCCATAAGAACGCTGTTAGCTCCGTCGCTTTCCGGAGGTGTTCGCGGTCACTCTGCGCGGGGCCGCCGCACGAAGTCTGCGCCGGGCGGAGTCAAGTCCGGGACCTTCGTCTTCGGTGACGCATGTTATTTGGATTTTTTGTCAGCAAGGTATTGCCGCAGCGCACACGTGAAACGGAAGATGGCCGGAATCCGCGTCCACCGCCCCCGGGAGGCTTCACGTGTCCACGTACAACCTGGCCGATCTGCTGGAGATCATCGCCGGCGCCGCGCCGGACCGGGAGGCACTGGTCGCCGGAGACGCCCGGCTCACCTACGGCGAGCTCAACGCGCGGGCCAGCCGGCTGGGGCACCACCTGGCCGCCCAGGGCGTGCGCCCGGGGCAGCACGTGGCGATCCTGGCCTGGAACCGCGCCGAGTGGCTGGAGGCGTTCTTCGGCATCTTCAAGATCCGCGCCGTGCCGGTCCCGGTGAACTACCGGTACGTGGCGGGCGAGCTGCACCACGTGCTCGGCGACTCCGAGTCCGTCGCGCTGGTCGGCGAGCGCTCCCTGCTGGCCAACGTCGACCGGAGCGCGCTGCCCGGCCTGCGCCACGTGCTGGTGCTGGAGGACGGCGGGGAGAACGAGGTGCCCGGCTCCGTCGGGTACGAGGCGGCGCTGGCCGCCCAGCCCGCCACCGACGACTTCCCGGCGCGCTCGAACGACGACCGCTACATCATGTACACCGGCGGCACCACCGGCTACCCCAAGGGCGTCGAGTGGCGCAGCGAGGACATCTTCTTCGGCGCGCTGGGCGGCGGCAACGTGCTCGGCGACCCGATCAGCAGCCCCGAGGAGATCGCCAAGAGCGGTTCGGCCGACCCGACCACCACGCTCGACTGCGCGCCCGTCATGCACGGCGCCGGCCAGTGGGTGGCGATGATGGCGCTGCTCAGCGGCTCGCGGCTGGTGCTCTACACCGACCACGCCTTCGACCCGGTCCGCGCCCTGGAGCTGGTCGTGACCGAGAAGGCCAACGTCGTCATGGTCGTGGGCGACGTCATGGCGCGGCCGCTCGCCGCCGAGCTCGCCGGGGGCGGCCACGACGTCTCGTCGGTGTTCGCGATCGCCTCCGGCGGCGCGCCGCTCACCGAGGCGGCCAAGGACGCGCTCAAGGAGCACCTGCCGTTCGTCGTCTTCCTCGACAACTACGGCGCCTCCGAGACCGGCGCGTGCGGCCCGTCCGTCGGCGGCAAGGAGGGCACCGCCCGGTTCCAGATGAAGCCCGGCATCACCGTCCTCGACGACGACCTGCGGCCCGCCAAGGTCGGCGAGATCGGGCGGCTGGCGCGCAGCGGCCACATCCCGCTCGGGTACTACAACGACCCGGCCAAGACCGCGAGCACCTTCTTCACCGACCCCGACGGGGTGCGCTGGTCGGTGCCGGGCGACTTCGCCGTCCTGGAGGAGGACGGGACGATCGTGCTCCTCGGCCGCGGCTCCCTGGTGATCAACACCGGCGGCGAGAAGGTCTACCCCGAGGAGGTCGAGGTGGCCATCAAGGACCACCCCGGCGTGTACGACGTGGTCGTGGTGGGCCTGCCGGACGAGCGGTTCGGCCAGCGGGTCGCCGCGGTCGTGGCGCCCGAGCCCGGCGCCGAGCTCACCCTGGAGGACATCGTCGCGCACTGCCGGGACCGGATCGCCGGGTACAAGCTGCCCCGCGAGCTGCAGATCGTGAGCGAGGTGCAGCGCACGGCCGTCGGCAAGTCCGACTACAAGTGGGCGAAGTCGGTGTTCAGCGGCTGAGCTCATACAGCTTCTCGAACGCCGTGAGCACCGACGGCCAGGTGCACCGCTCCGGTTCGGTGGCCTCGTTGTGCGCGGCGATCGCGTGCCGGAGCTCCGCGTCGCCGACCAGGCGGACCAGCGCGTCCGCCAGGTCGGCGGCGCACGAGCCGAGCAGCCCCTCCTTCTCCGGCCGCACGAAGTCCGCGACGCCCGAGCCCTCGTGCGCCACGACCGGCAGCCCGGCCAGCCGCGCCTCCAGCGCCGCCAGCCCGAACGACTCCCGCCGGGCCGGTGCGACGAACACGTCGGCCGAGGCCAGCACCTCGCGCACCTCGGCGCGCTCCAGCCGCCCCGTCATCCGCACCCAGCCGTCCATCCGGTGGTACCGCAGGTACCGGCGCATCGCCGGGGCGGCCGGGCCGTCCCCGACGACGACCGCGCGGATCGGCACCCGCCGCCCGGCGTCGCGCAGGACGCGCAGCAGGGTGAACGGCTCCTTGCGCGGAGCGAGCCTGCCGACCGCCGCGACCAGCACCGCGCCGGTGGGCAGCCACGGCCGCACCTCCTTCCACGGCGCGGTGTCGATGCCGTTGGGCACCACGTGCACCGGCACGTCCAGCGCCCGGCGGATCGGCCGCGCCGCCGCCTCGCTCACCGTGCTCACCGTCGCCCCGCCGCCGATCAGCCGCCGGTAGACCGCGCCGATCGGGCCGGCCCACAGGCTGTGCACGGTCACCACGGACGGCACGTCCCGGCACGTCGCCAGCGCCCGCCACGCGAACGGCGACACGACACCGGCGTGGACGTGCAGCACGTCGGGCGCGAAGTCGCGCAGCACCGCGTCGAGCGGGCCGCCGAGCGGCAGCGCCCACGGCACCCGCGGCCCGACGCGCACCAGCCCGTCCCGCGGCGGCCCCGGCGTGCCCGTCACCACCCGCACGTCGTGCCCGGCGGCCCGCTGGACGGCCGCCAGCTCGTCCACCTGGACCTCGATCCCGCCGAGCCGGGGAAGGTAGCAGTCGCTCACATGGAGGATCCTCACCCTGGGGAGTCTCAGCAGCGCGCGGGCCGCGGACCGGTAACGGCGTCCGTGCTGGCCCAGACTTGACCCGGGACAGAAGAGATCTTCAGCCGGCACCGGGAATGCAGCCGGAGTGCGGACCTGCCTGTTCTTCCATGCCCATCCCGACGACGAGGCGCTGCTGACCGCCGGCCTGATGGCCCGGCTGGCCGCCGAGGGGCACCGGGTGGTCCTCGTGGTCGCCACCGCCGGGGAGGCCGGCCCGTCCGCGCCCGCGGTGACCGGCGCCCGGCCGCTGGGCCTGGTGCGGATGGACGAACTGCGCGAGTCGGCGCGCCGGCTCGGCTGCCACCGCGTGGTCTGCCTCGGCTACCGCGACTCCGGCCTCGACGGCCGGGCCGAGGGGGGCTTCACGTCCGTGCCGGTGGCGCGGGCGGCGGAGCGGCTCGCACGGCTGCTGAAGGAGGAGGACGCCGACCTGCTGACGGTCTACGACGAGAACGGCGGCTACGGCCACCCCGACCACGTCCAGGTGCACCGCGTGGGGGTGGCGGCGGCCGCGCTGGCCGGGACGCCGGTCGTGCTGGAGGCGACCGCCGACCGGGACCGGCTGCTGCGCTGGACGCGCCCGCTGCGGTGGGTGCTCCCGCTGGACGATTGGAGGAGGGCATACACCCCAGGAGCGCGGATCACCCATCGCGTCGACGTCCGCCGGTACGCCCGCGTGAAACGCGCCGCGATGGCCGCCCACGCCAGCCAGGCCTCCGGAGGTCTGCGCACCCTGGCCGTCCTGCGCCGGCTGCCGCTGCCGCTGTTCCGGCTGGCCTTCGGAGTCGAGTGCTATGTGCGGCGGAATTGAGCCCTGCCCGCGTGGCGGGATGGCACCGGATCCTGCTCTCGGCCGCCTCCCTGGCCCTCGGGGCGGCGCTCGTCGCGCTGATGCCCCGGCTGGTCGGCGCGGACTGGAAGGGGGTGTGGCGCGTCCTGTCCGGGCTGGACCCGGGCGTGACGGTCCTGCTGTTCGCGCTGTGGGCGCTGGGCCTGTGGGCCTACACCTACGTGCTGACCGGCTCCCTGCCGGGGCTGACCAACGGCCGCGCGTTCCTGCTGAACGCGGCGGGCAGCGCGGTCAGCGACGTGCTGCCGCTGGGCGGCGCCGCCGGCGTCGCCGTCACCTTCACCATGGCCAGGGGCTGGGGCTTCTCCACCGCCGCCGTCACCGTCTCGACCCTCGTCAGCGGCGTGTGGAACGTCTTCGGGCGGCTGCTGCTGCCCGCGGTGGGCATCGGCGCGCTGCTGATCGCCGGCCGGGCGCCCAGCCGTGAGCTGGCCTTCGCCGCCGGGACCGCCGCGCTGATCCTGCTCGCCGTCGCGCTCGTCCTGGCGGTCGCGCTGCGCTGGGAGCGGGCGGCGCACGCGCTCGACGCCCGGCTGCGGCGGCTGGCCGACCTGCTGCCCGAACGCCCGGCGCACCTGCTGCGCGCGCTGGGCGGCTCGCTCCTGCGCGTCCGCGAGCAGACGCTGGACGTGCTGCGCACCTCCTGGGTCACCCTGACCCTGGGGATGTCGGCGTACCTGCTCCTGCAGGGCGTGCTGCTGCACGCCTGCCTCTGGGCGGTCGGCGGCACGCTCCACCTGGCCGAGACCATCGCCGTGTTCGCGCTCAACCGCGCCCTCACCAGCGCCGTGATCACCCCCGGCGGCACCGGCATCACCGAGACGGGCACCGCCGCGCTGCTGATCTACTTCGGGCTGGACTCCGCCGCCGCGGCGGCGGCGGTCCTGCTCTACAGCTTCTTCACCTTCCTCATCGAAATACCCGTCGGCGGGGTGGCCGGGGCGGCGTATTGGCTGGTCAGAAGGGCGGGAAACTGACCGACTCTTGAACGGACGACACCGTTGAGACCTATGCAAAACGGGCAGATGTCGAAACAAGAAGCCGGACACGTGCGAGACGGGGGTCGGGACATTCTTGTCGCGGGAAGGTACCGGCTGCTGGAAGAGGTGGGCAGGGGCGGCATGGGCGTGGTCTGGCGCGCGCATGACGAGCTGCTCGACCGCCCGGTGGCCGTGAAGGAGATCCTGTTTCCGTCCGATGCGGACACCGAGCGCCGGCGCAGGCTGTGCCGGCTGCTGACCAAAGAGGCGCGCTCCATGGCACGGGTGACGCACTCCGGCGTCGCCGCCGTCCACGACATCCTGGTCGCCGGGGGGCGGCCGTGGATGGTGATGGAGCTCGTCGAGGCGCCCAACCTGCAGCAGATCATCGACCAGCAGGGCCCCCTGGTGCCGCGCCAGGCGGCGGAGGTGGGCAGGCAGCTGCTGTCGGTGCTGCGCGCCGCGCACACCGAGGGACTGCTGCACCGTGACGTGAAACCGAGCAACGTCCTCATCTGCGCGGGCGGCCGCGTGGTGCTCACCGACTTCGGGCTGGCCGTCGACCGGGCGGACGCCGAGGCGCGGCTCATGGAGTGCTCGCCGGCGTACGTCTCGCCCGAGCAGGCCTTCAACCAGCCGCTGACCGAGGCGTCCGACCTGTGGTCCCTGGGCGTGACGCTCTACACGGCCGTCGACGGGCGGACGCCCTACCGGCGCGAGGGGGCGCTGGCGTCCATGCTCGCCGTCCTCATGGACGAGTACACGCCGCCGCGCAACGCGGGGCCGCTGCGCCCCGTCATCGACGGGCTGCTGCGCAAGGACCCCGACCGCAGGCTGACCGCGGCCGAGGCCGCCCACCTGCTGGAGCGCCTGGGCCACACCGGCCCGCGCAGGCTCAAGCTCTTCCGGCCCGTCCGGGTCGCCGCACGGGTCTGAACCCCTCTCGGATCCGGCGGGATCAGGCGGGATCCGATATGCCCCGTGGTGCGTCTCATGGGCAATGCATACCTCAGGGAGAGCATACGAATGCCGGTGATGAGTCGGTCTCACCTTTACAGACGGACACATGGCACCCAGCTTCACAGCAGGACCGGACAGATACGTCCGCACGGGGGAATTCACGCACTGCTCGCCTTCGACATCTGCGCCTTCGGCGACCCCGGGCGCACCCAGGAGGACCGGATCTACCTGCGTTCCACCATGTACGGGCTGGTCGAGGCGGCGTTCGCCCACTCCGGTCTGCCCTGGGAGTACGCCTACCGCGAGGACCGCGGCGACGGCATCCTGCTCGCCCTGCCCGGCGGCCTGGCCACCGCCCTGCTCGTCGACCCGCTCGTGGGCGAGCTGAGGGCGCTGCTGCACGAGCACAACCGCCGCGCCGGTGAGGGCTCCCGGCTGCGGCTGCGGATGTCGCTCGACGCCGGGCACGTCACCCACGACGGGTACGGGCTCGTCGGGCGGGCGGCCAACAAGCTGCACCGGGCGCTGGACGCGCCCGCGTTCAAGAGCGGGCTCCTGGCCTCCTCCGCCGACCTCGGCGTGATCGTCTCGGACTTCGTGTTCGACGAGGTGGTCAGCGGCCTGATCGACGCCGAGGCCTACCGGCCCGTCGAAGTCGAGGTGAAGGAGACCCGCGCGCGGGCGTGGGCCTGCTTCCCGCACGGCACCTGGACACCGGCGCTGCCGCCCGTCCGGCTGGTGCCCCGGCCCGTCACGACGGCGTGAGGCGCGGCGGGCTTTGACCCCGCCGAGGACCGGGCGTAAGACTGGGCGGTATGAGCAGAGCACTGGTTCTCGGAGGCGGCGGAATCGCGGGCATCGGCTGGGAGGCCGGGCTGGTGACGGGGCTGCGGGAGGCCGGCGTCGACCTCGGCGCGGCCGACCTCGTCGTGGGCACCTCGGCCGGGTCGGTGGTCGGCACCATGGTCCGCCAGGGCGCCGACCTGCGGGAGCTGGTCTCCCAGGTGGCCGAGGCCGAGGCCGGCGCCGCGCCGATGAAGGTGGACATGGAGAAGGTCATGCAGGCCTTCATGTTCATGTTCGACACGAACATGGACCGCGCCGAGGCGCGCCGCAAGGTCGGCGCGCTGGCCATGGAGGTCGCCGGGGACGGCGCGCGGCTGGCGCAGATCGCCGACCGGCTGCCCAGCCGGGAGTGGCCCGAGGCGCCCCTGAAGATCACCGCCGTGGACGCCGAGGACGGCTCCCTCCGCGTCTGGGAGGCCGCCTCCGGCGCGCCCCTGCCCTCGGTCGTCGCGTCCAGCTGCTGCGTCCCCTGCGTCTTCCCGCCGGTGGAGATCAACGGCCGCCGCTACATCGACGGCGGCGTGCACTCGATCAGCAACGCCGACCTCGCCGCGGGCCACGACCGCGTCGTGGTCATCGAGCCGCTGGCCCACCTGACGCCCCGCTCGGTGCTGCGCGACGAGCTGGCGCTGCTGGAGGGGGCGCGCACCCTCGCCCTGGGCCCCGACCAGCCCGCCATCGAGGCCTTCGGCGCCGACGTGCTCGATCCGGCCCTGTGGATCCCCGCCTTCCAGGCCGGGCTCGCCCAGGCGCCCGCCGTCGTGGAACAGGTCGCCGAGGTCTGGGAATGACCCATCATTGAAGGGTGAACCTGCATCAGCTGCTTCCCGAAGACGGTGATCCCGACAAGGCGTTCGAGGCTTTCGCGGGATGGACCGAGGAAAGAGGCCTGACCCTCTATCCGGCGCAGGAAGAGGCGCTGATGGAGCTGGTCACCGGGGCGAACGTCATCCTGGCGACCCCGACGGGCTCGGGCAAGTCGCTGGTGGCGGCGGGCGCGCACTTCGCGGCCCTGGCCCGCGACGAGTGCAGCTTCTACACCGCGCCGATCAAGGCGCTGGTGTCGGAGAAGTTCTTCGACCTCGTCGACCAGTTCGGCAGCGAGAACGTCGGGATGATGACCGGCGACGCCTCGGTCAACCCGAACGCGCCGATCATCTGCTGCACCGCCGAGGTCCTGGCGGCGATCGCCCTGCAGGAGGGCGACCGCGCCGACATCGGGCTCGTCGTCATGGACGAGTTCCACTTCTACGCCGAGCCCGACCGCGGCGTGGCCTGGCAGATCCCGCTGCTGGAGCTGCCGCAGGCGCAGTTCCTGCTGATGTCGGCCACGCTCGGCGACGTGGCGATGTTCGAGAAGGACCTGACCCGGCGCACCGGGCGGCCCACGGCCGTGGTGCGCTCGGCGACCCGGCCGGTGCCGCTGGAGTACGACTACAAGCTGACGCCCCTGCACGAGACGATCGAGCACCTGCTGATCGAGAAGAAGGCGCCCGTCTACATCGTGCACTTCACCCAGGCCGCGGCGATCGAGCGCGCCCAGGCGCTGATGAGCATCAACGTCTGCTCCAAGGAGGAGAAGGCGCGGATCAGCGAGCTGATCGGGCGGTTCCGGTTCACCACCAGGTTCGGCAAGACGCTGGAGCGGCTGGTCCGGCACGGGATCGGCGTGCACCACGCGGGCATGCTGCCCAAGTACCGGCGGCTGGTGGAGCGGCTGGCCCAGGCCGGCCTGCTGAAGATCATCTGCGGCACGGACACCCTGGGCGTGGGGGTGAACGTGCCGATCCGCACGGTGCTGTTCACCGCGCTGTCGAAGTACGACGGGCGGCGGGTGCGGCGGCTGCGGGCACGGGAGTTCCACCAGATCGCCGGGCGCGCCGGGCGCGCCGGGTTCGACACCGTCGGGTACGTCGTCTGCCAGGCGCCCGACCACATCGTGGAGAACCACAAGGCCGTCCTCAAGGCCGGCGACGACGCCAAGAAGCTGCGCAAGCTCGTGCGCAAGAAGCCGCCGGAGGGCTTCGTCTCCTGGGACGAGGAGACCTTCACCCGGCTGCAGACCGCCGAGCCGGAGCCGCTGAAGTCCCGCTTCGACGTCTCCCACACCATGCTCCTTTCGGTGATCAACCGGCCGGGCAACGCCTTCCAGGCGATGAAGAAGCTGCTCACCGACAACCACGAGGAGCGGGCGGCGCAGCGGAGGCACATCTCCCGGGCGATCGCGATCTACCGCTCGCTCAAGGCGGGCGGCATCGTCGAGGAGCTGCCCGTCCCGGACGCCGACGGCCGCTGGGTGCGCATCACCGTCGACCTCCAGGAGGACTTCGCGCTCAACCAGCCGCTGTCCACCTTCGCGCTGGCCTCCCTGGAACTGCTGGACCGCGAGGCGCCCACCTACGCGCTGGACGTGGTGTCCGTCATCGAGGCGACCCTGGACGACCCGCGCCAGATCCTCGCCGCCCAGCTCAACAAGGCCAAGGGCGAGGCCGTCCTCGAGATGAAGATGAACGGCATCGAGTACGAGGAGCGCATGGAGCTCCTCCAGGACGTCGACTACCCCAAGCCGCTGGGCGAGCTGCTGGACGGCGCCTTCGAGATCTACGCCCAGACCAACCCGTGGGTGGCCGACCACCCGCTGCGGCCCAAGTCCGTGGTCCGCGACATGTACGAGAAGCTGATGAACTTCTCCCAGTACGTGCACCACTACGAGCTGGCCCGCAGCGAGGGCATCGTGCTGCGCTACCTGGCGGGCGCCTACAAGGCGCTGGCCCAGACGGTCCCCGACGCGGCCAAGACCGAGGAGCTCCAGGACCTCATCGAGTGGCTCGGCGAGCTCGTCCGCCAGGTGGACTCCAGCCTCCTGGACGAGTGGGAGCAGCTGACCAACCCCGCCGAGGAGACCGACAAGCCCATCGAGGAGCGCACGACGGCCGTCACCGCCAACCCGCGCGCCTTCCGCGTCCTGGTCCGCAACGCCCTCTTCCGGCATGTGGAGCTGGCGTCCCTGCGCCACTACCGGGAGCTCGCCGCCCTGGACACCGGCTGGACCGCCGAGGACTGGGAGGACGCGATCCTCGACTACTTCGACGAGCACGGCGAGCTGCCGTCGGGTCCCGAGGCCCGCGGACCCCAGTTCCTGGAGATCAAGGAGGAGCCCGGCGTCTGGCACGCCCGCCAGATCATCGCCGACCCCGAGGGCCACCACGACTGGTCCCTGACCTTCGACGTCGACCTCGCCGCGTCCGACGAGACCGGCACCGCCGTCCTCCACATCAAGGACTTCGCCCGCCTCGACTGACCCCCCGCGCCCGCCCCCCTGCGGTGGAGGGCGGGTGGTTCAGGCCGCGGTCTCGGTCCAGGCGAACGGGCGGAGCGGCTCGTCCACGGGGGCGTCGGTCATGCGGTTGGCGAGAGTGGACATGGTGTAGGCGCCGATGCCCAGAACGACCTCCAGGGCGTTCTGCCGGGTATAGCCGTGGTCGAGGAAGTCGTCCATGGCCTTGGCGGAGACCGCTCCGGAGGTGGCGAGCACCTCCAGGGTGAAGCGCCGCAGCGCCTCCAGCGGCGCGTCCTCCAGGGGCCGCGTCTCCCGCAGGGCGGCGATCAGGCCGGGGCCGGCGCCCAGCCCGGTCAGCTTGGCCGTGTGCATGGCGACGCAGACGTGGCAGGCGTTGCGGGTGGCCATGGTCATGATGACCACCTCCCGCGCCACCGGGTCCAGGGAGGTGGTCTCGAACAGCGCGCTCATCCGCAGGAAGCCGTCCAGCAGCTGCGGCGACTCGGCGAGCCGCGCGACGGCCGCGGGCAGGTATCCCGTCTTCTTCGCGACCGCCTCCATGGTGCGGCGGGCGGCGGGCGGGGCGGTCTCGAGGGTGTGGTCGGTGAACGTCATGAGGACGCGTCCCCTAAGATAGACAACGTGGTTGTCGAAACAGTAAACCAGGTTGACGATGTCCGCAACGGCTGACGGACGTCCGGGCTTCGAACTGCCCCTGCTGCTGCTCGCCGGATTCCGCGCCCTCATCGACGAGCTGCACGCCGAGCTCGCCCGCCAGGGCCACCCCGACGTCCGCCCCGCCCACGGTTTCGCCATGCAGGCCATCGGCCTTCCCGGCAGCTCGGCCACCGAGGTCGCCCGCCGTCTGGGCGTCTCCAAGCAGGCGGCGGGCAAGACCATCGACCGCCTGGCCGAACTCGGCTACGCCGAACGCGTCGACGATCCCGCGGACGGCCGCCGCAAACTGGTGCGCCTGACCCCGCGCGGCCTCGACTCCCTCACCCGCTCCGCGGTGATCTTCGACGCCCTGCGCGCCCGCTGGGCGCAGGCCCTGGGTCCCGCCCGCCTGTCCGACCTGGAGGACGCCCTGCGCACCGTGGCGCCCCCCGCCGGCCTCGACACCGTCAGCTGGTTCTCGGGCTCCTGACGAGGCGTGGCGCACAAGCGCGGCGGGAAAGCAGAACGGACCGCCGGGAAGGCGGTCCGTTCGGGCGGTGCGGTCAGTACTGGCCGGCGGCGAGCATCTGCTCGATCTTGAGATCGGGGTACTCGCGCTCGATGGCGCGCAGGCGCCACTTGTCGGTGAACAGGGCGAGGAGGTCGCCGGTGAGGGAGCGGGTGAAGACCTCGACGCCGCGCATCTTGGCGAGCTGCTCGGCGGACGCGGCGTCCGTCATGCGGCACTCGTTGAAGTCCATCGTGGTGAGCACGACGGGGGAGTTGAACTCGTGCTCCATGCGGTGGGCGACGACCTCGAACTGGAGGGGGCCGACCGCGGCGAGGACGGGCGCCTGGTCGCCGCGGACGTCGCTGCGCAGCACCTGGACGGCGCCCTCGCTGTCGAGCTGCTCGATGCCGCGGCGGAACTGCTTGTACTTGCCGACGTCCTTGGCCCGGCAGACCATGAAGTGCTCGGGGGCGAACGCGGGGATCGGCGGGTAGGTGACGGCGGGGCCGTCGTAGAGGGACTCGCCGACGGTGAGGCCGTGGGTGTTGGGCAGGCCGACGACGTCGCCCGGGTAGGCGGTGTCGACGGTCGTGCGGTCGCGGCCGAAGACCGTCTGGGCGTGCTTGGTGACCAGGCCGCGGCCGGTGGATCCCATGGTGAGGGTCATGCCGCGCTCGAACCGGCCGGAGCAGACGCGGATGAACGCCAGCGAGTCGCGGTGCGCCTTGTCCATGCCGGCCTGGACCTTGAAGACCTGGCCGGAGAACGGCGCCTCCACCGGGCGGGGCTCGCCCTTGGCGTCCGGGCGGGCGGCGGGCGGCGGGGCGTAGGTCTCCAGGGCGTCCAGGAGGGCGCTCACCCCGAACTGGGGCAGGGCCGCGCCGAACAGCACCGGGGTGGAGATCCCGCCGGTGTAGGCCTCCATGTCGAGCTCGGCGCCGATCTCGGTGAGGAGGGTGAGCTCCTCCACCGCGGTCTCCCACAGGTCCCCGAGCTCGGCGGCGGCGTCCTCGGCCGACATCCTGACGGCCTGGGCGCGGCCGCCGCCCGGCGCCGGGATGAACTTGGTGAACGAGCCGTCGGCGCGGCTGATCAGGCCGCGGAAGTCGCCCGCGACGCCCACCGGCCAGTTCAGCGGGGCGGCGTGCAGGCCGATGCGCTGCTCGATCTCGTCCAGCAGCTCCAGGGGTTCCCGGCCGGGCCGGTCCCACTTGTTGACGAACGTGATGATCGGGACGTTCCCGTGCTTGCAGACGTCGAACAGCTTGAGGGTCTGCGCCTCCAGGCCCTTGGCCGAGTCCAGCAGCATGACCGCGCCGTCGACCGCCGAGAGCACCCGGTAGGTGTCCTCGGAGAAGTCGGCGTGGCCGGGCGTGTCCAGCAGGTTGAGCAGGGCGTCGTGGTAGTCGAACCGCAGCACCGAGGAGGTGATCGAGATGCCTCGGCTGCGCTCCATCTCCATCCAGTCGGACGTGACGCCCGCCCGGTCGCCCTTGCCGTGCACCGCGCCCGCGGTGGAGATCGCCGCCGCCTGCACGGCCAGCGCCTCGGTGAGCGTGGACTTGCCGGCGTCCGGGTGGCTGATCACCGCGAAGGTGCGCCGCCGCGCGGCCTCGGCCGAGACCTCGTCGCTCTTCGCCTTGACGGTGGACACCGCATACCCCTCTCGAAACGCCGGTTCAGCCTTTCCACTTTACGGGGAGCGGCCCCCTGCCGGTGCCATGTCAGTAGTGGCCGCCCTGGTAGCGGACGGAGAGATCACCCGCGCTGTTCCTGGCGTAGATCCGGTGGAGGGCCCCGGCGGTCTGCTCCACGGAGACCTCGCGGGACCCGGCGACGTTCTCCGCGTCGACGAGGTAGTCGGCTCCTCTGGGCACCTGGATGTTGAGGTTCCCGGCCAGGGTGCGGGCTTCGACGTTCGTCGGGGCCGCGGTGAAGCCGAGATAGGCGTCGCCCGCCTCGGCCTTCACCACCACGGACTTCGAGCGGGAGTCCACGATCCACACGTCGCCCGCGACGCTGGTGACGTCGAGGTCCCCGGGGAGGTTCTCCAGCCGGACGCCGCCCCCGGAGAGGTCGACGTCGACCTTTCCGGTGAGGTCGCGGACCGCCACGTACCCCCCGCCGGAACGCACCGAGAGGGGCGTCTGCTCCGGAACGCTCAGCCGGTAGGAGGCGTGGCACGGCTGCACGATCTCTATCGGGCAGTCCATCTTGATCCGCAGGGTGTCGCCCTCCCAGGTCTCCCGGACCTCCGGCCTGAAGGTCGACCACTCCAGGTCCCGGACGACCCGCACCTGGCCGGCGGGCCCCGGTTCGATCTCCACGGAGACGTTCTCGAGCTCCAGGGACAGGCTGGTGAGGGAGCGCTTGTAGACATCGACGGACGTCGCTCCGCTCTCCAGCAGCAGGTCCATGACGGTGACGAAGGACGCGCACAGCACCGCCAAGGTGAGGAGGACTCCACCCGCCCGCCAGGCCGTGCGCTTCCGCGCGTCCGGGCCGGGGGCGGTCTCGTCGTCGGTCTTCATGCCCGGCCTCCCAGGAAGCGCAGTACGGCCAGGACCCGGCGGTGGTCACTGTCGGCGTGACGCAGGTCGAGCTTGGCGAAGATGTTGTTGATGTGCTTGGCCACCGCGCTCTCGCTGACGACCAGCGCGGCGGCGACGCCCGCGTTGGAGCGGCCCTCGGCCATCGCCTTGAGGACGTCGAGCTCGCGGGGGGTGAGGCGGTCCAGGGGGTCGCTGCGCCGCCGGACGAGCAGCTGGGAGACGACCTCGGGGTCCAGGACGGTGCCGCCCGAGGCGACCCGGCGCAGCCCGTCCAGGAAGTCCGCCACGTCGGCGACCCGGTCCTTCAGCAGGTAGCCGACCCCGGCGGTCTCCCCGGACAGCAGGTCGGTGGCGTAGTGCTCCTCCACGTACTGGGACAGGACGAGGACCCCCATCTCCGGCCACTGCCGGCGGATGACCAGCGCCGCGCGGAGCCCTTCGTCGGTGTGCGTCGGCGGCATGCGGACGTCGGTGACGACGACGTCCGGCTGCTCGCGTTCGAGTTCCGCGAGCAGTTCCTCGGCGGTCCCCACCGCCGCCTGGATGGTGAACCCGGCACGTTCCAGCAGCCGGATGAGGCCTTCTCGCAGCAGGACCGAGTCTTCGGCGATCACGACGCGCACGGGAGCTCCGCGGTGAGGGTGGTGGGACCGCCCACAGGGCTGTGGACGGTGAGGGTTCCGTCGATGGACTCGACGCGCTGGGCCAGGCCGCGCAGGCCGCTGCCCTTGCCGGGGTGGGCGCCGCCGACCCCGTCGTCGGTGACGACCACCCGGACGACGCCGCGGACGTGGGAGACGGCCACTTCCGCGCTCCCGGCCCGGGCGTGCTTGGCGGCGTTGGCCAGGGCCTCGGACACCACGAAGTAGGCGACGGCCTCGGTGGTCGGGGACGGACGTGCGGGGAGGTCCACCGCCAGCGTCACGGGAACGGGGGAGCGGGCCGCGATCCCCGAGAGGGCCGCGTCGAGCCCGCGGTCGTTCAGGACGGCCGGGTGCAGCCCCCGGACGAAGTCGCGCAGCTCGGCGAGGGCCAGCTTGGCCTCCTCGTGCGCTTCGGCGATCTCCGGCAGGTCCGGGTTCATCGCCCGCGCCATCCCGAGGTTCATGGCCAGCGAGACGAGCCGCTGCTGGGTGCCGTCGTGCAGGTCGCGTTCGATCCGGCGGCGCTCGGCGTCGGCGGCGTCCACCACCGCGCTGCGGCTCTCGGTGAGGACCTCGACGCGGTGCGAGAGCCTCTTCGCCTGGTCGGGCCCGAGGAGCGCACGGGCCATCGCCACGTCCAGGGCGGTCAGCGCGCGCACCACCCAGGGCGTGGCGAACAGCAGGAACACCCCGAGGAGGAGCAGCGCGGTCTCCAGCTGGGCGTTGGAGGGGTCGAGGAGAGAGGTATCGCGCAGCAGGCGCGGTGCAGCCAGGGAGAGGGCGGACAGGAACAGCAGGCCGAAGGCCGTGCTCCAGAGGGCGGCGACCAGGAGGGCCGAGCCCGTCTCCGTCACTCCGGCGGCGACGTGGAAACCCGCCTGCCGCCAGGTGCTGCGATCGAAGGCCTCGGCCGCCACGCGTTCACGGAGGCCCTCCGCCGGCTTCCGGGGAAGCGGTTCGATCCGCTGGCCGAGAAGGCCGGCGAACCGGCTCCGGTGCAGCCTCGCCAAGCCCCACACGAGGGGGAACAGGAGGGCGAGGACCAGGGGGAGGGTCACCAGGAGCATGGCGGAGGAGCACAGCAGGGCCAGCAGGACCAGCCCCGCCCCGGAGACGAGCGCGCCCGTGACCAGATGAACCGTGGCCCACCAGGTCCGGGCGCGCACCGGTCCGAGGAGGATCTCGCGCCAGAGCGCGTCGGGCTTGTTCCTTTTCACGGGGTTCACGGTAGGGAACTCCGCTGACCAGGGCGATCCCCCTGGTTTCCGTATCGGGGGTGCACCTAGTGCCACCCCGGCCGTCACCCCTTCTGAGCGGCGTAGGCCAGGACGTCGGAGCGGCGGTAGAGGCGGCGTACGCGGCCGCCGCCCAGGGGGAGCTCCTCCGCCGGGGCGGGCCAGCCCTTCGGGGGACGGGAGGCGTAGACGGTGACGGTGCTCGGGGCGAGGCCGAGGAGGCGGCCGGCCTCGGCGAGGGTGAGCAGCTCCTTCTCCTCCCGCGCCGCGGGAAGGGAGCGGTACCAGGTCGTCCATTCCCCGGCGTTCCAGTAGAGGGCCTTGCCGTGGCGGTGGGCGGGTTCGGGGTGGCCGTTGGCGGCGCGGGCGGCCCACAGCTCCTTCAGGGCGTGCCTGGAGAGTCCGTGGGCCTCGGCCAGCTGGTCGCGGGTGGCCAGGCCCGCGGGGACGGACGCCTGCGTCTCGCGGGAGGAGTACCAGGCGTGCCAGGCGTCGGAGTCCCAGGTGAGCTGCTGCCCCCGCCTGCCGTCCGGTTCGGGGTGGCCGTTGGCGGCACGCTCCCGGAACCACTTCTCCAGGGTGCTCCTGCCCAGGCCGTAGCGGGACATGATCTCTGCGCGCGTCACGGAAGCCATGTGCCGAGTCTCGACCATGCGTGCACGCTTATACGGCCGCGACGGGGTCTGAGGGTAATCTTCAACCATCATGAGAGGGCCAGCGGTGCGTTTCACGCTGCTCGTCGCCGGTGCGGCGGTCGCGGCGGCGGCCGCGGCGTATCTCGTTCCGGACCGGGACGGCCTGGCGGCGGCGGTGGAGTCGGCGGGTGGCCTCAACCCGCTGCTGGCGGTGCTCGGCGCCTGGGTGCTGGTCCTGGCCATGGTGCCGCGCACGGCGCTGGCGTTCGTCGGCGGGCTGCTGTTCGGGCTGGGTCCGGGCGCGGGGTACGTGCTGGCGGGGGCGCTGCTGGGCGCGAGCACCGCCTTCCTCATCGGCCGCTTCCTGGGCCGCGAGTTCATCGACGGCGTGCTGTCGCGGGAGCATCCCGGACGGTGCGGCGCGCTGGCGGCCCGGACGGCGCGGCTCGACCGGTGGCTGGGCCGCAACGGGATCATCGGCGTGGTGATGGTCCGGTTCCTGCCGATCGCCCCCTACGGCCTGGTCTCCTATGCCTTCGGCACCTCGGCGACCCGCTACCGGGACTTCCTGCTCGGCAGCGCGGTGGGCGTCCTTCCCTCGACTCTGGGGTATGCCGCACTGGGCGCCGCCGTCTTCGGCCCCTCCGCGGCGACGATGGGCGTCGCCGTCGTCGGAGGCCTGGGACTGCTGAGCCTGGTGGTGACCATTGGACTACACCGAGTACGCAAAAACGAGCCCCACCCGTCGCCAGGACCGTCAAGACCGGATAACTTGAACATGGTCCGCCGGTGACCACAGAGAAGTGAGACTCCTGGAGGTCCCCCCGTGAAGATCCTGCTCGCCGGAGCCACCGGCGTGATCGGCCGCGCGCTGGTGCCCCTGCTCGTCGAGGCGGGCCACGAGGTGTCCGGCACCACCCGCCGCCGCGCCAAGGGCAAGCTCCTCGAAGGGCTGGGCGCGCACCCGGTCATCGTGGACGTCCTGGACGCCAAGCGGCTGCGCAAGGCGGTCAAGGCCGAGCGCCCCGACGTCGTCATCCACCAGCTCACCGACCTCACGAGCGGGGACTTCGCGGCCAACGGCGCGCTGCGCGCCGCGGGCACCCGCAACCTCGTCGACGCCGCGCTGGCGGCCGGCGTCGAGACGATGGTCGCGCAGAGCATCGCCTGGCTGTACGTGCGCGGCGAGCGGCCCGCGACGGAGACCGACGCGCTCGACCCGGCGCTGCAGCCGTACCAGAGCATCGCCTCGCTGGAGCAGGAGGTCGCGCGCATGCCCAAGGGCGTCGTCCTGCGGTACGGCGCGTTCTACGGGCCGGGCACCTGGTACGCCCCGGACGGCGCGATCGCCGACCGGGTGCGGCGCGCGGAGCTGGCGCTGACCCCGGCGTGGACGTCGTTCGTGCACGTGGAGGACGCCGCCGCCGCCACGGTCGCCGCCCTCGGCTGGGAGTCGGGTCCGGTCAACATCGTCGACGACGAGCCCGCCACGTTCCAGGAGTGGCTGCCCTCCTACGCCGAGGCGCTGGGCGCTCCGGAGCCGAGGTCGATCCGGCACGCCGCCGCCACCGGCCGCCCGGTCTCCAACGCCAAGGCCAAGGAGCTGGGCTGGAAGCCGCAGTACCCCACCTGGCGCACCGGGCTGCTGGCCGAGGCCGCTCCGGCGGAGTAGCGCCGCCGGGGGCACCTTTCAGAAGCCGACCGTGTACCAGAACCTCAGGCGCTGGTCCGACAGGCGCTCCCAGCCCCATTCCTTGGCGAGGAAGTCGAGGATGTACAGGCCGCGGCCGCTCTCCCGATCGCTGTCGGGCTCGTAGCGCAGGGCGGGCTCGCCCTGCCCGCCGCGGTCGACGACCTCGACCCGCACCAGCTGGTCGGTCAGTTCGACGGTGAGCTCCACCATGCCGCCGGGACGGGCGTAGAGCACGCTGTTGCCGAAGGCCTCCGAGAGCAGCTGGACCGCCGCGTACTCGGCGGGGTGCTCGTGGCCGAGCCAGGCGGACAGCCACCTGCGCGCCACGCGTACCTGTTCCGGCAGGCCGGGCAGAGTGGTGCGCGTGGCGGTCAGCATGGTCGGTCCTTCGGTCGTTCGAACTCTTGTTCCATCGCCGGGCCTCCTGCGGTCGTGCGGGACGCGACCGGTGGCTTCCAGGGCCGGACCGCAGCGGATGGGACCCGCCCGAGCCTCCGTGTCGCTACTCTCTGAGTGTGAGGCGCAACGGGGGGTCATGTAAAGCGCTTTCGTGGAATATTCCACATCCGTTCGTGCAGGCACTCGGGGAGCACACACCCAGGAGGGAACCATGACCTCAGGGCGTACCAGCCCGACCGTCCGCCGCCGCCGGCTCGCCGCCGAGATGCGCCGTCTCCGCAGCGCCCGCCAGGCCAACCTGGACGAGGTGGCCAGGGGCTCCGACGTGGGGCGGACCACCGTCTACCGCATCGAGCAGGCCTCCCACGCGCCGAAGGTGAACGACATCCGGGCGCTGTGCCGGTACTACGGCCTCGGCGAGGAGGAGACGGAGGCCCTGGTGGCGCTGGCCAGGGAGAGCCGGCAGCGGGGCTGGTGGCAGCGCCCCGGCTCCTCCTCCGCCATCCCCTCCTGGTTCGAGACCTACGTCGGGCTGGAGGAGGAGGCCTCGGAGCTGCTGGTCTACGAGCCGGAGGTGGTCACCGGGCTGCTGCAGACCGAGGACTACTGCCGGTCGCTGCTGCGGATCGACCCGGTGCTGCCCGAGGAGGGCATCGCCGAGCGGGACCACCGGGTGGCGGTCCGGCTCAAGCGCCAGGAAAGGCTGAACGGCCCCGACGCGCCCAAGCTCTGGGTGATTCTCAACGAGGCGAGCATACGCCGGGTGGTGGGCGGCCGAACTGTCATGAAAAAGCAGTTGGAACAACTCATCGCGCTCTCTCGGCCGCGCCGGGTGACGTTGCAGGTACTACCATTCTCGGCCGGTGCCCATGCCGCCGCCGATGGTTCATTCCACATTTTGCATTTTCCCCAACAGGCGCATCCCTCGATCGTGTACCTTCAGTTCCGCCGCGGCAGCCTCTATTTGGAGGAGCAGGCGGATCTCGCGGAGTACATGGAGATCTACGAGCACCTGCGCGCCGTGGCGCTCTCGCCGGAGTTGTCCATCGAGCAGGTCGCGGGGGAGCTCGCGTCGGCGCAGGAATGAACCATAGGAAAGCGGGGTCTTCTTCATGCTGGAATCCACCAGCCTCACCTGGCGAAAGAGCCGTCGAAGCACGCAGAACGGGGCGTGCGTGGAGATCGGCGTCTCCCATGGCGGTGTACCGGTGGCCATCCGGGACAGTAAGAACCCGGAGGGTGGGAAACTGGCCTTCTCGCGGTCGGAACTCCGTTCCTTCATGACGAGGGTGAAGACGCTCTAGCCGGTTATCGGATCAGTTCGGCGCGGCACTTCGGTGCCGCGCCGAACTGTTTCACCGGCATTTCCCGGTGGGCGGTGTTCCCCGCCGGAATTCTCGATTTGTAATTTTCCAGATCAGTTCCGGTGGCGGATTCCGTGAAAGAGCGCGACGACCCCGGCGAGCCAGGCGGCGCCCGCGACGATGAAGAAGCACAGCACGTAGTCGTCGAGCGTGGTGACCGCGCCCCCGCCGGTGAGGATCGCCGCGACGACCGCGCCCGCGACCGCCCCGCCCGCCGTGCGCACCAGCGAGTTGATGCCGCTGGCGATGCCGCTGCTGTCCATCGGCACGTGCGCGACGGCCAGCGTGCCCAGCGCCGCGTAGGCGACGCCGAAGCCCAGGCCCTGGAGCGCGCCGTAGACGACGAAGTCGAGGCCGTTCGAGTTGGAGAGGGCCAGCCAGAAGTAGGCGGCACCGGCGAACACCGAGCCGATCGCCAGCGCGAACGCCGGGCCGGTGCGCTCGGCCAGCCGCCCGGCGTAGGTGGAGGCGAAGAACATGACGGCGGTGTTCGGCAGCGAGTACAGCCCCACGTCCAGCACCGAGCCGCCCAGCCCGTACCCCGCGCTCGGCGGGGCCTGGATCAGGTTGGAGATCAGCGTGAACGAGGAGTACATCGAGAAGCCGAGCAGCAGGGACATCAGGTTCGCCGAGAGGGACCGGGGGCCCACCAGCAGCGAGAGCCGCACCAGCGGCTCGGGCACCCGCTGCTCGACCAGCACCCAGCACGCGCACAGGACGGCCGAGGCGGCGAACAGGCCGAGGACGCGCCCCGACGTCCAGCCCCAGGTGTTGCCCTGGCTGACGGCCAGCAGCAGGGACAGCAGCATCAGCGCGGTGAGGACGGCGCCGGGGTAGTCGGGCCGGCCGCCGTGGCCGCCTCCCGCGGCCGGCACGCAGGCGGCGACGAAGGCCAGGGAGGCGGCGCTGAGCACGGCCGCCGCCCAGAAGACCGGGGCGTGGTGGGGGGTGACGGTGGCCAGCAGGCCGGTGACGAGCATGCCGAGGGTGCCGCCGATGCCCATCGTGGCGCTGACGAAGCCGATCGCGCTCATGATGCGGGCGGGCGGCAGCACGTCGCGGATCACCCCGACCGCCAGCGGGAAGACGGCGACGCTGACGCCCTGCACCGCCCGGCCGAGGAACAGCATGCCCAGCGAGGTGGCCAGGGCGCAGAGCACGGAGCCGGCGAGCAGCAGGCCGAGGGCGGTCAGGATCAGCGGCTTCTTGCCGTACATGTCGCCGAAGCGCGACAGCAGCGGGGTGGCGACGGCGCCCGACAGCAGGGAGGCGGTGAAGACCCAGGTGGCCGTGGTGATCGAGGCGTCGAACTCGCTCATGAGCGCGGGCAGCAGCGGGATGACCAGGGTCTGCTGGATGGCGACGAGGGAGCAGCCGACGGCCAGCGCCACCAGGATCAGCCGGGGCCGGGGAGCGGAGAGGGAATCGGTGGCGGGAGGGTCGAGGGTGCTGGTCACGGCGGTGGGCTCCTGGGGGCGCTCCCGGAATACTGGTTTGTCGAACCCCCGTAAGTTATCGAGGAGCGCGCCGCCGCGAGCCGTCAGGTCCGGCTCAGCGGAAGCAGCGGCAGCCCGTCATCGCCCACTGGGTGACCGAGGAGCCGGGGCCCGAGACGTGCTCGTACTCCGCGCAGAGCATCTGGACGACGAACAGGCCGCGCCCGTCCTCGGCCAGTTCCTCCGGGGGGACCGCGGGCCCGGCCGCCGCGAGCAGGAGCTCGGTCTGGGCGGTGACGTCGCCGCGCAGCACCGGCTTGCCGGTGGGCGGCGCGTGGTGGACCAGGCGTCCCCAGACGCGGTCCCCGCCGTGGACCACGCTCAGGGACACCTTGCCGCCGCCGCCGTGCTCGGCGCAGTTGCCGAGCAGCTCCGACACCACGAGCAGGAACTCCTCGCGCAGGGGGCAGTCGGGGCCGAAGAGGCCCCGAAGCCAGCTGCGGGCCGCCGTCCCGGCCCGCAGGTCCACCGGAAGGGTCCGTTCCGCCGTCCACCCGGGAGACGTGGACGGACCCACCTGGCTGTCGACCGCGGGTGTTGGGTTCACGGCTCGCTCCAGTCAGCGCGCTTCCGACGGACGTGCCTAAAACTAGGGACCGGACCGGGGCCCCGTCCAGGTTGTTTCTCGGAGTTTCTTCAGGGTTTTGCGGCCTCGATCAGATTCTGCGCGGTACGGCCGTACACCGAGGCCTCCACCAGGTGTTCGAAGGTCTTGAGGTAGTGCTCGACATCCGCGGGCTGGCGGTTACGGATCTGTCCGGCCACCAGATCCGGACGGACCTCATCGGCGTCGTAGACCCAGAATCCCTCCCACGGCCAGACCGTGCGGGGCGCGCGCAGGGGAAGGACGCCCAGGGAGACGTTCACCTGGCCGCCCACGAAGTGCAGCAGCCGGTCGAGCTGCTCCCGCATGCCCTCCTCGTCGAGCATGGGAGCGTACAGGGCCGCCTCGGAGACGACGAAACTGAAGCGCTTGGTGCCGTCGGCCAGGTGCTGCTGGAGCTTGAGCCGCTCCTCCGTGGCGGCGTCCACGTCGTTGGGCACCTCGCGGAACTCCATGATGGCCGTCAGGTGCGCCTTGGCGTAGGCGGGGGTCTGCAGCAGCGACGGGATGGGGCTGTGCTGGAAGATGCGGAACTCCGACGTGCCCTCGTACCGGGGGTTGAAGGACTCCTGCACCCGGCGCAGGCCCGTCTGCTCGATGCGGCGCCACTGGATGTAGAGGTCGTCGATGTTGCGGACGGCGGCGATGAGGTCGGGCACGCTCTCGGGGTTGCCGGTGGCGGTGCACCAGACGCGGATGTCCCGCTCGGTGGGGATCTGGACCCCGTTCTGGATCTTGGAGACCTTGGACTTGGCCCAGCCGACCTCGGCCGCGAGCGAGACGGTGTTGAGCGGCGAGGCGGCGAGCAGCTGCCGCAGCCGCGCCGCGAGGATGCTGGCCGCCTCGTCGGCCCGTTCCTTCGTAGTGGGCATCCCCCGAAAGTACGCTCTTCGCCGCGAGTTGTCGCGGAGAGTTTCTAGATCACTTCGGTCGGCCGCGGCGAAGCGAGGACCGGTCGAGGTGATCCCACGGGGGCACGGGGGTCGCCCTCCGGTCGAACGGGCTCGGCTCTCCGGGACGGCCGGGTTCAGGCGAGGTCGGACGGGTCGGTGTTGGCTCCGCACAGGACGACGGCCGTGGTGCCGGGGCCGCTCTCGAAGCGGGACAGGCCGGCGTAGGCGGTGGCGGCGGAGTGCTCGACGGCGAGCCGGTAGCGCTCCCACAGCCGCCGCCGCGCGTCGATGATCTCCAGGTCGGTGACGAGGACGCTGTCGGAGCGGGTGGTGCGCGCGGTGTCCAGGGCGAGCCGCGACGCGCGGCGGGCGCCCAGGGCGTCGGCGGCGACGGAGTCGACGGGGACGTCCACGGGCCGTCCCGCCTCCAGGGCGGCGTTCAGCGCGCGGCAGTCCTCGGGCTCGACGACGACGGTGCGCAGCCCGTGGTGGTCGGCGGCGGTGGCGACGCCGGTGAACAGGCCGCCGCCTCCGGCCGAGACGACGATCGTGGCGAGGTCGGGGACGCGGGCGCGGATCTCGTCCACGAGGGTGCCCGCTCCCGCCGCGATCAGCGGATCGTCGTAGGCGTGCGAGGCCAGTGCCCCGGACGAGGCGGTGAACTCGCGGCAGGCGCCGAGCGCCTCGGCGTACTCGGCGCCGACCTGGCGGACGTCCGCGCCGTAGCCCCGCAGCCGTTCGACCTTCACCTTCGGCGCGGTCTCCGGGACGAAGACCGTGGCGGGCACCCCGAACAGGCCGGCCGCCCAGGCGCAGGCCATGCCCGCGTTGCCGCCGCTGGCGATCGCCACCCCGGCCTCGGGCAGTGTCCCGGCCTCGCGGTGGGCGAGCAGCAGGTTCAGCGCGCCGCGTGCCTTGAAGGTGCCGGTGTGCTGCAGGAACTCCAGGGCGAACCACAGCGGGCCGTCGGCGTGCGCGGCGGCCGCCTCGCGGACGCGCGAGCCGATGCGCCGGGCCGCCTGCACGACGTCGTCATAGGTGATCTTCTGAGCCTCCACACCTGTCTCCTACCACCACATTTCCCCCGACAATCACGAGGGAAGGGCGGGAACCAGCCGAGAACGGGCATAGGAGATGGCGGAGGGCGTGTCGGGGAAGAGCAGCCCGTCCCGGCGCAGGTGCCCGGCGACGCCCAGGGCCGCCAGCACCTGGTCGTGCTCGGGCCGGATGCCCGAGAGCAGGACGGTGACGCCGCGCTGCTCCAGCCGGGTGATCGCGTCGCCGAGGATCTGCGCGCCGGTGGCGTCCAGGGCGGTGATCCGGGACATGCGCAGGATGACGACCTTCACATCGGCGGTCTCGGTCAGCTCCAGCAGGAAGCGGTGCGCCACCCCGAAGAACAGCGGCCCGTCGAACCGGAAGACGACGATGTGCTCGTCGAGCAGCCGCTGCTCCTCCGCGCCGTGGTCGCCGTCCTCCAGCGGGAGCTGGTCGAGGCGGGCGGTGCGGGCGACGGCGCGCAGCGCCACCAGGACCGCCAGGGCCACGCCGATGGCCACCGCGGTGACGAGGTCGAGGGCGACGGTGACGGCGAAGGTGAGCAGCAGCACCAGCCCGTCGCCGCGGGTGGCGCGGGTGATGGCGCGCAGCGAGCCGACCTCCACCATGCGCACGGTGGTCGCCAGCAGTACGCCCGCGAGCGCGGCCAGCGGGATGCGCCCGACCAGCCCGGACGCGGCCAGCACGATGACGGCCAGGACGAGGGCGTGGGTGAGCGCGGCCAGCCGGGAGCGCGCTCCGGCCCGGACGTTGACGGCGGTGCGGGCGATCGCGGCGGTGGCGGGCACGCCGCCGAAGACGGGCGCCGCCAGGTTGGCGATGCCCTGCCCGAACAGCTCGCGGTCGGGATCGTGCTTCTCCCCGACGGTCATGCCGTCGGCGACGGTGGCGCACAGCAGGCTCTCCAGCGCGGCGAGCGCCGCCACCGCCAGCGCGGAGGGCAGCAGCGCCGCCATCGTGTCGACGGCCGCGAAGTCCAGGGACGGGGCGGGCAGCCCGGAGGGCAGCGCTCCGATCCGGGCGACGTCCAGCCCGGCGGTCTCGGCGGCGAGCGTGGCCAGCACGATGCCCGCCAGCGAGAACGGGACGGCGGGCTTGAAGCGGGCTCCGGCCAGCATCAGCGCGGCCACCGAAAGCGCCATGACCGGGGCCGCGTACCCGGGGTCCCGGAGGTAGGCGAGCAGCGCCTCCCAGGCGGCCCGCCACACCTTCTCCACGTCCGGGGCCGCCACGCCGAGCGCGGCGGGCACCTGCTGGAGCGCGATGACCACCGCGATGCCCGCGGTGAAGCCCTCGATCACCGGCATCGGGAGGTACTGGGCGAACCTGCCGGCGCGCAGCGCGGCCAGCAGGACGAGCACCAGCCCGGCCATCAGCCCGACGAGCAGCACTCCCTCGGGCCCGTACCGGTGCACGATCGGCACCAGCACCACCGTCATCGCGCCGGTGGGCCCGGATACCTGGAGGTTGCTGCCGCCGAAGACGGCGGCGAGCGCCCCGGCGACGATCGCGGTGACCAGCCCGGCCTGGGCGCCGAGCCCGGAGCTGACGCCGAAGGCCAGCGCGAGCGGCAGGGCGACCACCGCGACGATGAGCCCGGCGAGCAGGTCGCGGCCGGGGGAGCGCCGGGCGGGCCGCCAGTCGGATCTGGCGGGCAGCAGCTCGGGCAGCCGCTGGAGCAGCGCGGGGCCGGCCATCAGGTCTCCTGCGCGCGCAGCGCGGCCAGCAGCTCGCCCTGGTCGGTGAGCATGTCGGTGAGGATGCGGCGTGCGGCGCGCAGCAGGTCCGCCACGTCGGGGGTGCTCAGCGCGTAGACGACGGTGCCGCCCTCGCGCGTGCCGGTGACCAGGCCGGCGCGCCGCAGCACCGCGAGCTGCTGGGAGAGGTTCGACGCCTCCACCTCCAGCTCCTCCAGCAGCTCGCGCACCGGGCGGGGGCCGTCCTGGAGCAGCTCCAGGACGCGGATGCGCACGGGGTGGCCCAGGGTGCGGAAGAACTCGGCCTTGGCCTGGTACAGCGGAACGGGCACGCGGTACTCGATTCACGGAAGGGAGATGACGACTTGAGTATGCTTTGAATTGAAGAATTCTTCAAATCGGGAGGAAAGGGAAGGGCCCGCGGCGCCGCGGGCCCGGGGGGAGGGGCTCAGTAACCCCACAGGCGGGTGATCTCGCGCAGGTCCTCGGGCACCTCGTCGCGGGAGGGCAGCGGACGGGCCGGCTGGATCCTGCCGGACTTGAGGTTGGCGCTCCAGTCGCCGAAGACCGGCTTGATCGGGCCGTGGTCGTGGGCGCCGTAGTCGAGCATCGAGGACTCCCACGGGACGCCCAGGTAGGCGCAGATCTTCTTCGTCACGTCGGCCGGGTCGGCGGTCAGGTCCTCGTAGCGGACGGTGATGCCCTCCAGGCTCTGCCGCGCGGTCTCGACGCCCACCACGTAGTCCAGGACCTCCTTGACGACGGCGTCGCGGTCGGCGTCCTTGCGGCGGTTGAGCACCGACTCCACGACGGACGCCGGATGGCGCTGCAGGAAGATGTAGCGCGCCCCGGGCCAGGCCGAGGAGATGCGCTGCCACTGCAGGGCGTTGGAGGGCGTCTTGTCGACGATGATGGACTTGCGGCTCTTCAGCAGCTCGTGGTGGAGCACCCGGTCCCACAGCAGGTGCTCCAGCTCGGTGAGGCTGAGCCCGACGGCCTCCATGATGTCCGCGGAGTACTTGCGGCTCGGCTCCACCTTGAGCGTGCGCAGGTGCAGCTCATGCGGGGCGCGGACGCGCGAGTGGCTGTTGAGCAGCATGCGCAGGAGCGTCGACCCCGACCGTACTGACGAGAGAACGAAGACCGGCGAGGCGACCAGGCGTGTGGCCGACCGGTCGGGCAGCGGCGCCCTCCGCTTGAGCGCCACGCCCGGAGGCCTCACGGCCTCGAGCAGGTGTGCTCCCCTGCGCCGGATGGCCTTCTTGATCACGCGCTTGCGCTTGGCGTCCTGCATCCTTCATCCCGGGGTCGACTGCTCCTGACGCCCAGGACGGTACCGGTATGTCATGAAAAATAGATAAAGATTCCGGAACATTAGAGAATATTCATGCAACCTTTGGGGCGGGCGGGGTGTCCGCCGCGCAGAGGTCGCGCGCCATGAGCGTGGCGCCGGCGACCGCGCCGGGCATGAACAGCACCGCGCCGAGCGGGATGAGGAACAGCGCGGCGGTGGCGGTGCCGAAGCCCAGGACCGCGGGACGCCGCGTCCTCAGCAGGGCGAACCGCTCCTTGCGCCGGATCTCCCGGCGCTCCATGGCGATGCCGGTCAGCTCCCCGGTGAGGAAGTAGCCCGAGACGACGAGCGCGACGACCGGGACGACGGTCTGGCCGACGACGGGGATGAAGCCCAGCGCGAAGAACAGCACGCCGAAGGCGAGCGCGGCGACGCCCAGGACGAGCGCGTCGCGGACGCTCCGGCCGAGACCGCGCCAGAACGGCTCGTCGGGCTCGGGCGGCGCGCCGCCGACGGAGTCCTCCACCCGGGCGGCGAGCGCCTCGTAGAACGGCTCCCCGATGATGAGGGTGACGGTGGTGAACAGGAGCAGCGAGACGAACAGCGCGGCGCCGAACACCGCGATGCCGGCGGTGAGCCGCAGCGCCTCGCGCACCCCGGACGCCCAGTCGTCGGCGAACGGCGTCATCCACCGGACGAGGTCGCCGACCTGGAAGCCCAGCCAGGTCAGCAGGCCGCCGAACAGCAGCAGCGCCAGCAGCGCGGGGACCAGGCCGAACGCCCACTGGGCCGGACGCCGGGCCGTCCAGGCGATGCCCCGCCCCAGATAGCGCACTCCATCGACCACTTCCCGCTCCTTCGCGCCGCCGGTTCCTCTCGCGGTGATGAGTCTGCCAAAATGGCGCCCCGGTTCGGCCGGTGCGCCCCTTAATCACACGGCGTGCCGATCGTGCCACGCTTCACGTCTATCTTTTTGATATCGATACACATCGTCGCCGCCCGGTCACGCTGAACGAAAATGTCGCCGTTATCGACCTTTCTCGTCGGAAGAAAAAACGGGTTTCGTGGTATCGGCCTTTTCGGGCAGGGCTTACACTCGCTCGGCAGGACACCGCCTCGGGTCGTGAACCCCCCTCATGACGTTCCGTGGCCAAGCGGGAACGTGCTGGTACGACCGTCGCTCTCATGGCCGTTCCGCTCACTCGGATCTTTCCGGTGTCCTCATTTTGGACAGTGGTTAAAGTCTCTTCACCTTCAGTACTGTGGGCGACCCTGGTCGGCCAGGAGACACGCAAATCGGAGCGGAAACGTTGTTCAAACGCAGAAGATCTCCAGTACCCCGCGGTGGGCGCCCCATCCTCCGGCGCATCGCCGCGCTGCTGGTCATACCGCTGCTCTCGCTGACGGCGCTGTGGGGGTACGCGGCGACCACGACGATGGACGCCGCTCTGAAGAAGTTCAACTTCTCCGATAACTACGACCTGCTCGGCATCCCCGCGAACGAACTGATGTACGTGCTCGGCCTTGAGCGGTCGACGGCGGCCATGGTGGTGGCCGGCAACGGTCCCGCCGCCGCGGCGGCCCAGCAGGGGCTCACCAAGCTGATGGGCGCCACCGACCAGAAGGTCGCGTCGTTCATGGCCACGCTCAAGGACCCGAGCGCCATCGACGGCCTCAACGACAAGGCCCGCGCCAAGCTCCCCAGCACCCGCAAGGCACTCGAAGGACTGGGCGAGATCCGGGCCAAGGTGGTCCCGGGCGGCCGCACCTCCGCGATCGAGGTCATCAACGACTACAGCGCCCTCATCGAGGAGCTGTTCCGGATGTGCACCTCCTTCACCAGCGTCAACGACCTGGAGGTCGCGCGTGAGACCTCCGCGCTGATCTACATGGGCTGGTCGCGCGACCTGATGCTGCGCGAGGCCGCGCTGCTGAACACCCTGCCCAAGAACGCCCGGATCGACAGCGCCCGCCGCACCGCGTTCGCCGACTGGGCGGGCACCCGCAACCGGTTCTTCGCCCTGGGCCTCAGCGAGGTGTCGGGCAACATCGCCGAGATCCTGAACGGCTTCGCCCAGAGCCCCGAGTACCGCAAGTACGTCCAGCTGGAGCAGAACTTCCTCACCGCCAAGACGGTGCCGAACATCCAGGAGTGGCGGACGCTCAACGACCGCCTGGCCGGCGTCTGGATGCAGCAGGTCATGGCCAGCAGCGACATCCTGAAGAAGGAGCGCGTGGAGCCGGTCGGCCAGCGGATCGTGACGGAGTTCGCGCTGGTCGCGGGCCTCGGTCTGCTCGCGGTCATCGCCTCGCTCATCCTGCTCGCCCGGTTCGCCCGCAACATCTCGGAGGAGCTGAAGAGCCTGCGCGGCGCCGCGCAGAACCTGGCGCAGGAGCGGCTGCCCCGCGTCGTGGCCCGGCTGCGGCGGGGCGAGGACGTCGACCCCGGGGCCGAGGCGCCCCCGATCGAGACCGGCAAGACCCGGGAGATCAACGAGGTGGCCGAGGCGTTCGGCGCCGTGCAGCACACCGCGGTCGACGTGGCCGTCGCCGAGTCGCACCTGCGCAAGAGCGTCGGCCAGGTCTTCGTCAACCTGTCGTGGCGCAGCCAGGCGCTGCTGCAGCGCCAGCTCCAGCTGCTCGACACGATGGAGCGCAGCGCCTCCAGCCCCGAGGAGCTGGAGAACCTCTTCAAGCTCGACCACCTCACCACCCGCATGCGGCGGCACGCCGAGGGCCTGGTGATCCTCTCGGGCGCGCCCACCGTCCGCGCCTGGGACCACCCGGTCGAGATGGAGGACGTGGTCCGCGCCGCGCTCGGCGAGGTCGAGGACTACACCCGGGTCGAGGTCTCGGCCACCTCCGGCGTCGCGATCGAGGGCGAGGTCGTCGCCGACGTCATCCACCTGCTGGCCGAGCTCATCGAGAACGCCACGATGTTCTCCCCGCCCACCACCGAGGTGCTGGTGCGGGCCGAGGCCGTCGCCAACGGCGTGGCCGTCGAGATCGTCGACCGCGGCATCGGCATCTACCCCGAGCAGCTCGCCCTGCTCAACCGCAACCTCAGCCAGCCGCCGGAGTTCGACCTGGCCGACAGCGACCGGCTCGGCCTGTTCGTGGTGGCCCGCCTGGCCGCCCAGCACGGCATCAAGGTCACGCTCCAGCCGTCGGTGTACGGCGGCATCACGGCGGTCGTCCTGATGCCCGAGACGCTGACCGCCCGCGCCGACGGCGGCTCCCGCGGCCAGCGCGGGCAGCGGGTCGTGCAGGCGGGCGCGGGCGACCGGGCCGAGACCCGGGCGGTGGCCGCCGGCGCCCACCGCGGCCCCGTGCCCCCGCCGCCCACCGCGTCGTCCACCGGCACCGGCACCGTGGTGCCCGAACCGCCCGCGACCACGACGTCGGGCCGCTACACCCCGTCCGTTCCGTCCCTGCCCCCTTCGGTGCCCCCCATGGTCTCTGAGCAGTCTTCGCCGTTCACCGGATACGACATCCCCCCGGCCGTTCCGGAGACACCGCAGGAGCTGTTCCCCCCGGAGCAGCGGGGACCGGAGCAGAGCAGCGGAGGGGGCCGCGGCAGGCTCCCCCGCCGGAACCGTCAGCAGCACCTCGCGCCGCAGCTGCGCAAGCAGTCCGCGCCGGGGACGGACGGCTCCTACGACAACGACGAAGACGGTTTCGTCGAGCCCGACCCGGAGTTCAGCCGGGACCTGATGTCCTCGTTGCAGTCGGGATGGCTGCAGGGGCGTAGCCCGGAGGACGAGACCACAGAATTCGATTCCTATGACGAACGGGAGAGGCCGTGACTCACCCACAGCCATCCGGTGAATTGAGCTGGATGCTCGATGACCTGGTCCAGCGCGTGGAGCAGGTGCATCAGGCGGTGCTGCTGTCCCGGGACGGGTTGGTGATGGGTGCCTCGCGCACCGTCTCCCAGGCGGACGCGGAGTTCCTCGCGGCGCTGTCCTCCGGTTTCCACAGCCTGTCCAACGGGGCGCGGGAGCACTTCGGAGCCCGCCAGGTGCGCCAGGCCGTCATCGAGCTCGACGACAAGCTGTTCTTCGTCGTGCCGGCCGGAAGCGGCAGCTGCCTCGCGGTGCTGAGCACCGCCGGCCCGAAGGCCGGCCTGGTCGCCTACGAGATGGCCCTGCTCATCAAGCGGGTGCGCCAGCATATGGCCGCCGCGCCCCGCCGCCAGTCGGCGGGTGCCGGATGAACGGCCCAGGCGGGCGGCTTCCCCGGGAGCGCTGGGTGGGCCGGGACGCCGGCCCCCTGGTCCGCCCCTACACGGTGACCAAGGGGCGCACCCAGCCCCGCGGCGTCCGCCTCGACCTGGTGACGATCCTGGTCGTGAGCGGCCGGGGGGCGGCGGAGAACGTCAGGCTGTCGAGCGAGCACCGGCGGCTGCTGGAGATCTGCCGACGCCCGACGACCACCGCCGACCTCGCCTCCGAGGTGGACCTCCCGCTCCGCGTGGTCCAGGTGCTCCTGGGCGACCTGTACCACCACGGACTGATCGAAGAGGTCCGCCAACCCGCACCCACGCGTCCTGACGCTCACCTGCTGATGAGAGTGCTCGATGAACTTCGCCACCTCTGACGCCTCCCACCGGGAGGTCGCGGAAGCCCCCACCGTCGCGCTGAAGCTGCTGGTCGCCGGCGGCTTCGGCGTCGGCAAGACCACCCTGGTCGGCGCGATCAGCGAGATCCGCCCGCTGCGCACCGAGGAGGACCTGACCGACGCCAGCGTGGGCGTCGACGACACCACCGGGGTGGAACGCAAGTCCACCACCACGGTGGCGATGGACTTCGGCCGGCTGACCTTCAGCGGCGGTCTGCGGATCTACCTGTTCGGCACGCCGGGCCAGGAGCGCTTCTGGTTCATGTGGGACGAGATGGCCTACGGGGCGACCGGCGCGATCGTGCTGGCCGACACCCGCAGGCTGGAGTCGAGCTTCGCCTCGATCGACTTCTTCGAGCAGCGCAACATCCCGTTCGTGGTGGCCGCCAACTGCTTCGACGGAGCCCAGCGCTACAGCGCCGAGGAGATCCAGGACGCCCTGGACGTCGGCCCCGGGGTCCCGGTCGTGCTGTGCGACGTGCGCAGCCGGGAGTCGGTCAAGACGGTCCTGGTGACGCTCATCGAGTACGTCCTGAGGCTCACCACCGCGGCCTGAGCGCCGCGTCCGGCCCCGTGCCGGGACAAGGGGACGAGAGAGGGCCCGCCCGGGAGGGCGGGCCCTTTCCCGTCGCCGGAGGAGGACGGCGACGGCGGTGGTGGTCAGGAGTTGGGGATGACCGCGGCGAGCGGGAGCGAGCCGCCGAGGACCTCCATCAGGCGGCTGCCGCAGGTGGACAGGTCGTCGGAGTTCCCGCAGTAGTGGCTGGCGGTGTAGGAGCCGGTGGCCATGTCCCTGGCCCAGGTGGAGCTGTAGTCGCGCAGCCGGGCGGTCTGGGTGGAGTTGGGGCTGCAGGCGGCGCCGAGGACGCCGAGCGCGTCGGTGTTCTCGCCTTCGGCGTCGATGTGGCAGCTGCCGCCGGTGGGCGCGAAGCCCCCGCTGTACTTGGTCCACACGAGCTGGACGCCGACGAAGTTCGCGCCGAGGTCGGCCAGCGCACCGAAGGAGTTGTTGAAGAGGTTGATGACGCTGGGCCGTGCCGCGATCTGCAGGACGGGGCGGGTGCCGTTCGCCGAGATCGCCTGGAGGTTGGCGGTGAAGTCGCTGCTGGCGACGCCGTCGAAGAGGATCGCGCCCTTCAGGTTCGCGTAGCCGTTGGCGGCCAGGCGGGCGCCGACGACGGAGGCGAAGTGGCCGCCCGCGGAGTGGCCGCCCACGATGTACTTGGCGGGCAGCGCCTTGCCGCTCGGCGGGGTGAGGGTGCGGGCGCTGAGGGTGTTGCCCAGCGCGTTGCCGAGCGCGGCGTTGCCGGCGGTCATGTCGGCTTCGACGCAGAACACCATGACGCCCTTCTCGGCGATCGCCTTGCTGGTGTTGGTGAGGGTGTCGCAGTCGCGGCTGAAGCCGTGCTGGACGAGCATCAGCGCCGAGGCGGTGCCGTTGGGCAGGTACCACTTCAGGTCGTAGGACGTCCCGCCGATGGTCGCGGTGTCGGTGACGCAGGTGGTGCTGCTCGAGGAGTAGCCGCCGCAGGCCGCGGCCGCGCTCGCCGCCGGCGCGGCCGCGAACACGGACGCCACGAGCGCGCCCACCGCGGTGGTGACCGCGAACGCGATCTTCCTGGGACGCATGCCGAAGGTGACCTTCACTGTCTCTCCTACTGCTCGCTGGAGCTGGTGGTACGGCGCCGGCCCGAAGGCGCGGCGCGGGGGAGGGGGGGATGACAGCGACGGCCCACCGGTTCCGGCGTCGCGCCGGCCGTCGTCTCTCGGTGGTGGCAGGGAGTCTTTCTGTTTCCCTTAGGGGAATGTTGTTTCGCACAGCGGACTTTCGTTTCGCAGATTAAGCTCTGCGCCCCCCTCCGGGCAATGCCCTGGCGCAAAGGTTTTCGCGGCGGCGGAGCCGCGCCGGGCGGATGCCGGCGTCGCCGGGCGAAGAGGGGTTAAAGACTCGCCGTACGTAGTTTTATGTCCAGGTATATGGGGTTTTGTCGCACTAGTCTCGCAAGGGACAGACGGAAACATGTGCGGCGACCTGCGGTTGTCCGTGTCATGACGTGGCCCCGCGTCGCGTTCTGGTTCGCCCAGCCGCACGCCGTCGCCCGCGATCATGCGGGGGGAAGCATGAAGGGCGGAGGACGGGTGGCCGTCTCGGTGCTCGGGGGCTACCTGCTGGGGCGCGGCCACAAGACGCGGTTGGCGGTGCTGCTGGCGCTCATGGCCGCAGGCGGCAGGCTTCCCGGGAACGCGGGCGAGCTGCTGCGCCGCACGGCGCTGGGCGGCTCGCTGGACCAGATCAGCGGAGACCTCCGCGGCCGGCTGGCCGCCTCGGGGTCGGAGCTGGCCAAGAAGGCGGCGAGCAGCCCGGTGGAGTCGCTGAGCGACATCCTGCACGACCGCACCGAGGCGCTGCGGTCGGAGGGCTGGACCGGGGAGCGGGCCGGGAAGCTGGCCAAGACGGTGACGAGCGGGATCGGCGAGGCGGGAAAGCGGGCCGGATCGGTCCTGGAAGCGGAGGAACCCGAAGAGGAGGCCGCCGAGCCGCGGCGGACGAAGCCCTCCCGAGACGAGCACGCCGGGCACGAGAAGCACGGCGGGAGCAGACGGCACGGCCACGGGCACGAGCAGGAGCCCGGAGAGCACGGACGCCGGAGGCGCGGGCGGCATGGGGAGCCCGAGGAGCGCGGAGAACCGGCGAGGCGCGTGCGAGGCCGTGAGGCCGAACGCGATGAGGCCGGCGATGCCGAGGACGAGTACGACGCGTACGCGGAGGACGAGGAGGAGCCGATCCGGAGAGTGAAGGCCCGGCGGCGGGAGCCGGCCGGGGAGGAAGCGCCCTCGGAGGGGATCCGGACGCCGCGGTGACGCGGAGGGGGCCGACGGAAGGCGGCGGGGATGAGCGAGGAAGAACTGCCCAAGGGGGCGGGGGGAAAGGTCACAGGGCTCCTCGAGGACCTGCCTGTGGGCAGGCTGGCACGGGAGGCGAAGGACTTCCTGGGGGCGTACGCGGAGAAGGCGCTGGCCTCGGCGGGTGAGAAGGCCGGCCAGAAGGTGAGCGACACCGCGCGCGGCCTGCTTCAGAAGGCCGAGCAGGAGGACGGCGGAGGCCCGGGGGTGAAGGCCGCGCTCAGCGGGGTCGAGGCGCTCACCGAGGGCAAGGGGCCGATCCGCGCGGCGGCCAGCGCCGGGATGACGGGGCTGAAGGAGAAGATCAAGCGGATGGGCAAGGGCGGCAAGCGCAAGCTCAAGCTCACCAACATCGTCGAGACCATCGACGTGGGCGTCCCGTTGCGGCTCGCCTACGACCAGTGGACGCAGTTCGAGGACTTCCCGACCTTCACCAAGAAGGTGGAGCAGGCCGAGCAGGTCGACGAGGGCAAGACCGCCTGGAAGGCGCAGGTGTGGTGGTCGCACCGCACCTGGGAGGCGACCGTCGTCGAGCAGGTGCCGGACGACCACATCATCTGGCGCTCCAAGGGCCCCAAGGGGCACGTCGACGGGGCGGTGTCGTTCTCCGAGCTGGCCCCCAACCTCACCAGGATCTGCCTGGTCATGGAGTACCACCCGCAGGGGTTCTTCGAGCGCACCGGAAACCTCTGGCGTGCGCAGGGGCGGCGGGCCCGGCTGGAGCTCAAGCACTTCCGGCGGCACGTGATGGCGCACGCGCTCCTGGAACCGGACGAGATCGAGGGCTGGCGCGGCGAGATCCGCGACGGCGAGGTCGTCAGGAGCCACGAGGAGGCGCTGGAGGAGGAAGGCGAGGACCGCCGGGAGGAGGAGCCCGGACGCAAGGGGGAGAGCCGGCGGGCGGAGCCCGGTGAGGAGCGGGAGCCCTACGACGAGGCCGAGTCGTACGAGGACGAGGACGAAGGCGAGGAAGAGGACGAGGACCGGGGGCCTCGCGCGGAGGAGCGCGCGGAGGAGGAAGAGGCGCCCGCGGAGCCGGGGGAGGAGCGGCAGCGCAGGATGCGGCGGCGTCCCGCCTCCCCGGCGGAAGAGGAGGATTCCAGGCCGCGGCGGCCCGCCCGGAGGCGTCCCGAGGCGGAGGAGCGGCAGGCCCGGGGCCGCCAGCCGGCGAGACGCGGGTCCTGAGAGCGAAGGGGGCGACCCATGACGGTCACTCCGCAGGGGGCGGGGCCTTCCGCCCAGCGGCCGACCGGCGGGGGGCTGGCGGACGTCGTCGATCTGATCCTGGACAAGGGCCTGGTCGTCGACGCGTTCGTCCGGGTCTCGCTGGTCGGCATCGAACTGATCACCATCGACGCGCGCATCGTGGTGGCGAGCGTGGACACCTATCTGCGGTTCGCCGAGGCCACCAACAGGCTCGACCTGTACGACAAGGGCGGCAAGGGCCTGCCCGAGTTGGTGCAGGACATGACCGAAGGCGGGGCGCGCAAGGGCGCGGAGAGCAAGACGCGGGGAGTGCTGGACGCGGCGAAGGAGACCGTGCACGACGCGCTCACCGACCGCGAGGAACGCGCGGAGGAGGAGGACGAACGCTACGAGGAGGCGAGGGCGCCGCACCGGCGCAGGCACGGGGAGCGTGAACGATGACCGTGGAACAGGAAGAGGGGACGGACACGGTCGATGCCGTCTGCTACGTCTACGGGGTGGTCCCGGCCGATGCCGGGCTCTCCGGCGGGCTGAAGGGCACCCGCGGAGGCGAGGTGTTCCTGGTCGAGGAAGGCGACGTGGCCGCCGTGGTCAGCGAGTTCCTCCCCAGCGGCCCGCTCGGGAGCCGTGAGGACCTGCTCGCGCACGAAGGAGTCGTGTCGGCGGTGGCCGAACGCACGACGGTGCTTCCGCTGCGGTTCGGCGCGGTGGTCACCACGCCGGAAGCGGTGGCGGAGGAGATGCTGGTTCCGCACCACGACTGGTTCGCGAAGGCTTTGAAGGACCTGAAAGGCCGTCACGAGTTCATCGTCACCGGCACGTATGTGGAAGAGACGGTGCTCCGCGAGGTGCTGGAGGAGCAGCCGGAGGTCCGGCGGCTCCAGCAGAGCACGCGTGACATGCCGGAGGAAGCCGCCTACTACGACCGGATACGGCTCGGGGAGCTCATCGTCCAAGCGCTGGAGGGCAAACGCCAGGCCGATACCGAGGCGCTGATGGAGGCGCTCTCCCCGCACGCGCTCGCCGTGGCTCCACGCGAGCCGAAGGACGAGGACACGGCCGCGGACGTCGCCTTCCTCGTCGACGACGGCGATCGGTCGCGGTTCGAACGGGAGGTGGGCGAGCTGGAGCAGAGCTGGGAAGGCCGGATCCGGTTGCGCCTGCTCGGCCCGCTCGCCCCGTACGACTTCGTGCCGCAACCGCAGGAGGTGTGAGCCATGGGGCTGATCAGCGGTCTGCTCACTTTTCCTCTGGCCCCTGTACGCGGTGTTGTGTGGCTGGCGGAACGCATCCAGGAGGAGGCGGAACGGCAGATGTACGACCCCGCGACGGTCCGGAGGCACCTCTCGGAGGTGGACCAGGCGCAAGCCGCCGGTGAGATCTCCGAGGAGGAGGCGGCCGAGCTGCAGAACGAACTTCTGAGCCGGATGGTCTCCGGGCGAGGCGGTTCGCCATGAGTGAGCCGCCAGGAAGGGAGATGGCCGGTTACGGGGGCTATGGGCGGAGTTCTCCCTCCTACCGGCGTACCGAGCCCGCGAGCCTCGCCGACATTCTCGAACGGGTCCTGGACAAAGGCATCGTCATCGCCGGCGACATCCAGGTGAACCTGCTCGACATCGAACTGCTGACCATCAAGCTGCGGCTGGTGATCGTCTCCGTCGACCGTGCCAAGGAGATGGGCATCGACTGGTGGGAGCACGATCCGACGCTGTCCTCCGGGCACCGCGACATGGTCGAGGAGAACCGCAGGCTCCGGGATCGGATAGCCGACCTGGAGGCGGGGGTGGAGGAGTACCCGGAGGAGGTCGAGGAGCGCTACGAGGAGCGCTACGAGGAGGATCGCCGTGAGTGAAGCCGATCCCAGGGAGCCGTCCGCAGCCACCGGGTTCTATGTGTACGGCATCGCTCGCGACCTGGCCGATGAGGCTCTGGGCGACACCCGAGGCGTGTCGGACGCGCCCGTACGGCTCGTTGAAGAGGACGGGCTGATCGCGTTGGCGAGCCCGGTGAGCCTGACGGAGTTCGGGGAGCGGGGTCTGCGCGAGAACCTGGAGGACCTGGACTGGTTGGAAGCCACCGCACGCGCGCATCACGCGGTGGTAGACGCTGCCGCGGCGCACGCGACCGTCGTCCCGCTGGGTCTCGTCACCGTCTACCGGAGCGAAGAACGGGTGCGCAGAGCGCTGCGGGAACGCAAGGAGGAATTCACCGACGCCTTGGAGCGCGTCGCTGGACGCACCGAATGGGGCGTGAAGGCGTACGCGGACGTGAGGGAGTCGCAATCCACGGCTTCGGCCGGTGGAGAAGGCTCTTCACGCCCCGGTACGTCCTACCTGCAGCGCCGTCTGGTGCAGAAGAACACGGCGGAGGAGGAGCGGCGCAAAGCCATGGCCGTCGCGGAGTACGTCCACTGCCAGCTCCGCGATATCGCCGTCACGACGCGCATGCACCGCCCCCAGGACCCGCAGCTGTCCGGAGAACAGGGCTGGATGCTCCTCAACGCCGCCTATCTCGTCGATGACACCCGGGCGCAGGAGTTCCGCGAGACCGTCACCCACCTGGCACGGCTGAATCCCGGTGTGAGGGTGCGCGTCACCGGCCCGTGGGCGCCTTACTCCTTCGCGGTCGAGGAGGAGCCCGAAGAGGAGGAGGCATGGCCGGAGCCGTAGAGGAACGTCCCGAATTCCGCACCGCGGGGCAGGTGAGAGGGCAGCCCGTCGCGCTGGTGGACCTGCTGGACAGGCTCCTCGCGGGGGGCGTCGTCATCGCGGGCGACGTCACCATCTCGATCGCGGACGTCGACCTCGTCCGCATCTCCCTGCGCGCGGTCATCGCCTCCATCCGCCCCGAGATGGCCCGCGTCCTGGAGTGCGAGGAGGCGGACCTGTGAGCGGCTACCGGCCGGAACCGGGCCGCCGCCTGGCCCGGCGCCTGGAGACCGATCCCGAGGCGGTGCAGCGCGACCTCGTGCGGCTGGTGCTCACCCTCATCGAGCTCATCCGGCAGCTCATGGAACGCCAGGCCCTGCGCCGTGTGGAGACCGGCGACCTGCCGGACGAGAAGGTCGAGCAGCTCGGTCTGGCGCTGATGCGCCTGGAGGAGGCGATGACGGAGCTGGAGGAGCGCTTCGACATCGACCCCCGGGACCTCAACCTCGACCTCGGCCCGCTCGGCCCCCTCCTCCCGCCCCGCTGACACGCCGTGACACCCTTCGCACCCGAAAGGGCTGTGCTCGACCCGGCGCATCTGAAAGTGTTCGGTTACTTCCTTGCGACGCGTAACCGGACCATCCCCTCGGGAGGACCAGATGAGCCGAACCCTCACCGTTCACGAAGCCGGCCTCGCCGTGGCCGACCCGCGCGCCTACGCCGACGAGGAGCGGCTGCACGACGCCCTGTCGCTGCTGCGGCGGGAGTCGCCGGTGCACCGGGTGGAGGCGCCGGGGTACAACCCCTTCTGGGTGATCACGAAACACGCCGACGTCATGGAGGTCGAGCGGGACAACAAGCTGTTCCTCAGCGCGCCGCGGACGCTGCTGTCGACGGCGGAGGTGGACGAGCTCCAGCGGCAGCAGCGCGAGCAGGGGATGGAGCTGCGCACGCTCGTGCACATGGACGACCCGCAGCACCGGGTGGTCCGGGCGATCGGCGCCGACTGGTTCCGGCCCAAGGCGATGCGGGCGATGCAGGAGCGGATCGACGAGCTGGCCCGCCAGTACGTCGACCGGATGGTCGAGCTGGGCGGGGAGTGCGACTTCGTCCGGCAGGTCGCCGTGCACTATCCGCTGTACGTCATCCTGTCGCTGCTCGGCCTGCCGGAGTCGGACTTCCCGCGCATGCTCAAGCTCACCCAGGAGCTGTTCGGCGGGCAGGACGAGGAGCTGCGCCGGGGCGAGAGCGCCCAGGAGCAGATGGCCGCGCTCTTCGACTTCTTCGACTACTTCAACGCCCTGACCACGGCCCGCCGCCGGGAGCCCACCGGCGACCTCGCGTCGGCGATCGCCAACGCCCGCGTCGACGGCGAGCCGCTGTCGGACGTCGACACCGCCTCCTACTACGTCATCATCGCCACGGCCGGGCACGACACCACCAGCGCCACGATCGCCGGCGGCCTGCACGCGCTCATCGAGAACCCCGACCAGCTGCGGCGGCTGAAGGACGACCCGTCCCTGCTGCCCCTGGCGACCGACGAGATGATCCGCTGGGTCACGCCCGTCAAGGAGTTCATGCGCACCGCCTCCGCCGACACCGAGATCCGCGGGGTGCCGATCGCCGAGGGCGAGGCGGTGCTGCTGTCGTACCCGTCGGCCAACCGCGACGAGGACGTCTTCACCGACCCCTTCCGCTTCGACGTGGGCCGCGACCCCAACAAGCACCTGGCCTTCGGCTTCGGCGTGCACTACTGCCTGGGCGCCGCGCTGGCCCGGATGGAGATCCAGGCCCTGTACCGCGAGCTGCTGCCCCGGCTGGACTCGATCGAGCTCGCGGGCACCCCGCGCTGGACCGCCACGACCTTCGTCGGCGGCCTCAAGCACCTGCCCGTCCGCTACACCCTCGGCTAGCCGTGCCCGGCGGCCCCCCGGAAAATCCCCGGCGGGCCGCCGCCCCGCCCTGCGATCATGAATAAATGGCGACAAAAGCCGAGAAAGCCCCTGTGTTTTCGGCGGGTGACTTCGAGTCCCACCTGACCGTCGGATGCGGCGCGCCGGAGATCGAGGCCTTGGCGCGGTGGGCCGCCGGCCGCGGGTTGAAGTTCAGCCACATCGTGCTCGCGCGGGGCCGCGTCGCCTCCCAGCCGATGCTGACGGCACGCGGCTCCGGCGACCTCGCCGGCGTCCTGGCGGCCGCGGAGCGGACGAAGGCGGCCCTGGCCGCGGACGGCTTCACGGTGACGCGGTCGAAGATCGAGGCCGCCCCCTGGAACGAGGGCGTGCCCGCCACCGACGAGGAGGCGCTGGCATGGGGGCCGGGCCGCTACTTCGAGCACCACCTCAAGCTCCTCCTGGAACCGGGAGCCGACACCGGCGCACTCGCCGCGCTGGTCGTGCCGCACGCCGCGCACCTGTCGCACAACGCGCGCCGGATCCGCGAGGACGGCGCGGCGGAGCGGTTCGTGACCCAGCGCTGCCGCCTGGTCGGAGGTCCCGCCGCCGAGCGGCGCCTCGCCGCGCTGGTCGCCGCGCTGGAGGCGCGGCACCACCGGATCGTCGAGGTGGAACGGGAGTTCGTGGTCTTCGACGACGGGGAGTCGCTGGACGCCGGATGGATCGAGGAAGGGGAGCGGGGAACATGACGGGCGGACCCGCGCCGAGCGCCCGGCCTTCGCCGCGCCGGGGGCATGAGGTCTCGGCGCGGCGGGGCGGCCGGGTCAGAGGGCGGCCGGGGCGAACCTGATCTTGTCGAGGTGCGCCTGCAGGAACGCCGGGTCGAACGGGACGATCGCCGACTCGTACTGGCGGCCGAGGGAGCGCAGCAGCTCCATCCACTCCCAGCTGGCGGAGATCTCGGTGTCGATGGGGCGCACCTTGTCGCCCAGCGCCTGGTTCGCCTTGTGGCGGAGGACGAGGTTGCGCCACTGGCCGATGAAGCGGCGGAACTCCTCCAGGAGCGTTCCACTCGCCGCCACGAGGTCGGCGACGCCGCGCAGGGCGGAGTTGACCCGCTGCACCTGCTGGGACATCTCCAGGATGACGAGCTCGGCGGCGTCGCACAGCAGCGGCACCGCGCTGAGGGACTCCGGCGGCGCGACGCCGTCGAAGACCTCGGCGGCGAACGCGGCGGCCATGTCGTTGTAGAGGCTCGCCAGCGAGATCTGGAACCGCAGGTGCTCGATGTCGGACTTCAGCCGGCCGAAATCCGTCTGCAAACGTTCCAGAGACGCGACCGACCTGGTCATCGGATCGGCCATGACGCGGGCGACGTTCGCCAGCACCGGCGCGGAGTCCGCGACGAGTTCGGACGCCTGCTGCGCGGCGGTCACCGAGCCGTGCAGCCGGTGCGCGATGTCGAGCACCCGGGTGGAGGTGGCGGCGAGCTCGTCGCCGAGCCGCTGGTAGCCCGCCAGGCGTCCGACGAGGTCGTCGAGCACCTTGTCCAGCGCGCTCGTCCCGGACAGGACCTGCGCGATGGTGCCGCGAGCGGTCGGCCGGTCGTAGGCCGTCGACGCCAGATGGCTGCGCGCCGACACCTCCTCGGGCAGCGCGTGGCGCATGAAGTCCCGGTAGGAGGCGTACCCCAGCCGCCACAGGTACGCCTCGATCTCGGCGGCGCCGAGCAGCGCGGCGTCGCGGCGGCTCATCCCGTTGTCGCGGATCGCGGCCTGCTCGGCGCGCAGAGCCTGCGCGTACACCCGCTGGGCGAGCTCGAAGAGGGGGCCGCGCGGGGCGGTGCGCACCGAGACGAAGCCGTCGTGCAGCGGGCTGATCGCGGCGAACACCCAGTAGGAGCCGCCGTCCTTGGTGCGGTTCTTCATGTAGGCGCCCATCGGCACCCCGGCTTCGAGCCCGTCCCAGACCAGCCGGAACAGCCCGGCCGGCATCTCGGGGTGGCGCACGGTGTTGTGCGGTCCCCCGACCAGCTCCTCCAGCGGATAGCCCGAGACCCGTACGAACACGGAGTTGCCCTGGCGGATCACCCCGCGCCGGTCCGTGGTGGAGAAGAACAGCTCCTCCGCACCCATCGCCCCCAGGTCCCTCATGGGCCCGTCCCTTTCCCCGAGGCCGCGAACGCGGCAAGAACATGCATGGAAAACATGCATTGAGTGCACCTTAGGCCAGGGGAAGGGCGAGATCCTTTCAGGGTGGGGACGGCGCGGACCGGGGAGCGGTGATCCTCATCACGGCGGTGCCGGCGGCGGGGAGGGGGCCGTCCCGTCTCCTGGAGACGCCGGTCCCGGATAACGTCGGAGGTATGCGGCTTCATGTGGGATGTGCGATGTGGACGCATGCGTCGTGGCAGGGGAGGTTCCTGTCCTCGCGGCTTCCGGCGGGGGAGCGGCTGCGCTCCTACGCGGGCTGGTGCAACGCGGTGGAGGGGAACACGACGTTCTACGCCACGCCGAGCAGGGGCACCGTGGAGTCATGGGCGCGGCAGACGTATCCGGACTTCCGATTCGTTCTGAAACTGCCCAAGCCGATCACGCACGAGCGGCGGCTCACCGGCGTGGAGCAGGACCTCCACCCCTTCCTCGACGCGATCGAGCCGCTCGGGCCGCGGGTCCACGCGCTGTGGGTGCAGCTGCCCGGCTCGTTCGGCCCGCTCGACCTGGCCCTGCTGTCGGGGTTCCTGCGGGGCCTGCCGCGTGCGCACCGGTACGCCGTCGAGGTCCGGCACCGGGCGTTCTTCGAGGACGAGCGCTCCGCCCGGCTCCTGGAGAAGGTCCTCGCGGAGGCGAACGCCGAGTGGGTGCCGTTCGACACCACGTTCTTCTTCGCGCAGCCCCCCACCACGGACGCCGAGCGCGAGGGCTGGGCCCGCAAGCCCCGCATGCCGCGCCGCGTCCGCGCCCTGACCGACCGTCCGGTCGTGCGCTACATGGGCCGGGACGACGCCGAGGCCACCGCCGGGAGCTGGGGCCCCTGGGTCGACACGGTCACCGCCTGGCTCAGGGAGGGCCGCTCCCCCACCTTCTTCCTGCACACTCCCGGCAACCGGGAGGCGCCCGCCCTGGCCCGCCGCTTCCACGACGAGGTGCGCGCCCGCCTCCCCGAACTGGAGCCCCTCCCCGAGCCGCCGGCCGACGAGGAGCCCCTGACCCTCTTCTGACCCGCCGGACCCGGACGGCGCGCGCCGGGTCAGAGGCCCGCCTCTCGGGCGCGGAGGATGGCCTGGGCGCGGTCGGAGACCTGGAGCTTGGCCAGGACGTTCGAGACGTGGTTGCGGACCGTCTTGTCGCTGAGGCCGAGGCGGGCGGCGATCTGCGGGTTGGTCAGGTGGCGGGCGAGCAGGGCCAGCACCTCCTTCTCCCGTTCGGTGAGCTCGGGGAACGGGTCGTCCGGCACCCTGCCCATCTGGCCGAAGTAGCCGGTCAGGCGGGCCGCGATGGCCGGGCCGAAGATCGCCTCGCCTTCGGCGACCGCGCGGATCGACCGCAGGATCTCGCTCCGCCGGGCGCCCTTGAGGACGTAGCCGCGGGCGCCCGCCCGGACCGCGGCGAGCACCGAGTCGTCGTCGTCCGACATGCTCAGCACCAGCACCCGCACGTGCGGATGCGTCCGGACGAGCCGCACGGTCGCCTCGATGCCCCCCATCCCGGGCATGGCCAGATCCATCAGGACGACGTCCGGCTGCGCCCCGGGCAGCAGCGCGAGCGCCTGCTCCCCGCTGGCCGCCTCGTCCACCACCTCGACATCGGCCGCCGACGCCAGCAGCGCCCGCAACCCGCTGCGGAACGACTCGTGGTCGTCGACGATCAGCACCCGCACCATCAGGCCCCCAGCGGCAGAACGGCCCGCACCGTGGTGCCCCGCCCCGGCTCGGACTCCACCGTGAACACCCCGCCCAGCTCCACGGCCCGCTCCCGCATCGACCGCAATCCCACTCCGCCGCCCGCGCCCTCTCCGTGTCCGGCCCCCGCCTCCGCCTCCGTGACGACTCTTCCACCGGACCCGGCGCTCCGCCACTCCGCCGCCGGGCTCCCGCCATCGGCATCGGGCGCGGTGCCGCCGCGGTCCTGCGGAAGGCCCGCGGCGGGCGTGCCTCGGCCGTTGTCGGAGATCTGGACGGTGAGGGCGCCGGAGCGGGCGGAGAGGGTGAGGAGGCAGTCGTCGGCACGGGCGTGGCGCCACACGTTGGTGATGGCCTCGGTGGCGATGCGGTAGGCGGCGACCTCGGTGGCGGCGCCGAGCGGGGGCAGGGCGTCGGGGCGGGACAGGCGGATGCGCGGGCCGCCGGGAGGGCGGCCGTCCACGAAGGACTGGAGGGCGCCGCTCAGGCCGAGGGTGTCGAGCGCGGGCGGGCGCAGGCCGTCGACGAGTCGGCGGACCTCGCCGATCGCGGTCTCCGTTCCCGTCACGATCTCCTCCAGGAGCGTTCTGGCGCGCTCCGGACGGTCGTCCATCAGCTCCTGGACGGCTTCGGCGCGCATGGTGAGCGAGGCCAGGGTGGGGCCGAGGCCGTCGTGCAGTTCGCGACGGATCCTGCGGCGCTCCTCCTCCCGCGCGGTGACCAGTTCCTCGCGGGACTGCTGGAGGTGCACGGACACCGCGATCTGCCCGGCGAGGTCCTGGAGCAGCCGGAGGTCGGCCGCGCCGAGCTCGCGCTCACCCGGCCGGGGGGAGAGGAGCAGCCGGCCGACCGTCCTCCCGTTGTGCACGAGGGGCAGCGGGACGGGTTCCCCGCTCGCCTTCCCGTGCGCGACCACCGCGCCCGTGGCGGAGACCTCCACCGCCACGTACGGCAGGCGCAGCGCCTCGGCCACCGTCCGCGCCGCCCCGGCCGTGGCCTCAGGACCCTCCAGGTGCCGTCCCAACCTCGTGAGGACGGCGTACGGCTCGTCGCGCTGCCCGTACATCAGCCTGTGGACGACGCGTTGCACCCGCTCGCGGAGCGGAGCGAAGACCAGCGCGATGATCCCGGTGGCCGCGAGCGGGAGGGGCAGCTCCGTGTCGAACAGCGTCCCGAGGTAGGTGACGACCAGCACGTATCCGCCGACGACGCACGCCGTCAGGATGGCGTAGACGAGCGTCCGGCTGATCAGGAGGTCGATGTCGAACAGCCCGTGCCGCAGGATCCCGATCGCGATCGCCACCGGGATCAGCAGCATGGCCGCCATGCCGAGGATCTCTCCCGCCAGGCTCTCCACCGGCCACACGTCCGGCCGTCCGTCGGTCAGCCCGATCGCCAGCCGCCCCACGACCCCGGCCGCGGACAGTCCCACCGCGTAGGCGAGCCATTTGAACGGCCGCGCCGCCTCTCCTTCGGCCCGCCGTGCCCGGACGACGACCACGGCCACTCCGACGAGGAACAACCCGCCGATCAGCAGGTCGAACACGACCTCCACGGTCCCGGCGGCGTCCGCGAGGCCCGCCACCCCGTACGGGTTGGGCACTCCGCCGCCGCCCACCTGCCCGTTCACGCCCGGCCGCAGCGACGAGAGCACGCCCGTCACGACGCCGGCCGCCACGACCGCCGCGACCACCGGCCGCCACCGCGGCCCTGGCAGCCGCCCGTCCGGGAAGTACAGCGGGAGCAGGGTCAACGCCAGGTTCGCCGGCACCCACAGCCACGTCTGCGGCCATCCCGCGGGCCCGGCCAGCGGACCCTCGCCGCGGATGGCGTACCCCCCGCACGCGTCCATCGCCGCGAACGAGAAGGCGCTCACCAGCAGCAGCCGACCCACCGTGTTCTCCGGCCGCCGGTAGGCGATCAGCCCTCCGACCACCGCGCAGGCCGTCACATAGACCAGGTGCCCGAGGTCGCGCGGCTCCGTCCCGTTGGCCAGCCCCAGGGCCAGGGCGACCCCGGCCAGGAGGACGGTGCCCCCGCCCCACACCAGCCCCAAAAACGCCCGTAGCACCCCAACCCCTCCCAAGGCCGCCACTCTAACCAGCCGCCCGTCCCGCCCGCCCGGGACGATGTCCCGCCCGGAACGGCCCGCCCCGGACGGCCCCCGCGCGTCCGGTGCGGCGCGAGGGGGCGTCCGCCGGGGCGGCGGGTCAGGGGGAGTCCGACGGGGCGGGGCGGCGGGGGAGGAAGAGGGCGGGGAGGAGGGAGGCCGCGAGGAGGGCGGCGACCCAGAGGTAGGTGGACTGGAAGGCGTCGGCGAGGGCGGGGGCGGCGGAGGCGGGAAGGGCGAACGCCTGGTCCAGGTCGTGGACGTGGGGGAGGCGGTCGGTGACGGCGCCGGTCAGGCGCGCCGAGATGAGCGCGGTGCCCGTCGCGACGGCCACCTGCTGGATGATCATCAGTCCGGTGCTGGCGGCGGGCGCGTCGTCGTGCGAGAGGCCGCGGGTGCCCGCGGCGGTGGCGGGCATGAGCGTCATGCCGATCCCGACGCCCATGACGGCCATCGCCGCCATGAGCCGCCAGTAGGGGGCGTCGGCGGTGGCCTGGATCAGGAACAGCAGGACCCCGGCGGGGGCCACGACGGCGCCGAGGGCGACGACGCGGCCGGGCGGGATCCGGTCGACGAGCCGGGTCGCCAGCTGCATGGTGACGCCGGTGGCCAGGACCTGCGGGATGCCGAGCATGCCGGTCGTCGCGGCGTCCTCGCCGCGGACGATCTGGTAGTAGAGCGGGAGCACCGACATCGACCCGAAGTACGCGGCCGCGGCGAACGCCAGGGTGCCGGCCGCGGCGGCGAGGCGGGTCCGGCGGAACAGCCGGAGCCGGATGAGCGGCTCGTCGGCGGTGAGCGCCCGGACGACGAACGCCGCGCCCAGGACCGCGCCGAGGCCGGCGAACACCGCGCCGCCGCCGATCAGCCCGTAGATCAGCGAGACGAGCGCGGGCGAGAGCAGCGCCAGGCCGAGCAGGTCGAGGGAGCGGCGGGCCCGCGCCGGGTCGGCGGGCAGCAGCCGCGCGGCCAGCAGCCCGCCGGCCAGCCCGACCGGGACGTTCACCAGGAAGATCCAGCGCCAGGACGCCTCGTCGACCAGGAACCCGCCCAGGATCGGCCCGATCAGCGGCCCGATGAGCGGCGGGATGCCGAGCAGGCTCAGCAGCCTGCCGTTCGCGCCGCCTCCCGCGGCGCGCAGCACGATCGTCATGCCGACCGGCATCAGCAGGCCGCCGCCGAACCCCTGCAGCACCCGGAAGGCGACCAGCGACCACACGTCCCAGGCCAGCCCGCACAGGACCGAGCCGAGGACGAACAGGCAGATCGCGGTGAGGTAGAGCCGCTTGGTCCCGAACCGGCCGACCGCCCACGCGGTGATCGGGATGACCGTCGCCAGGCCGAGGACGTATCCGGTGGTCACCCACTGGATCGTGGTCAGCGGCGCGTGGAACTCCCTGGCGAGCGACCCGATCGCGATGTGCACGACCGTCGTGTCGAGCACCACCATCAGCGAGTTCAGCACGACGACGAGCGCGATGGTCGTCGGCCGCGGCGCCGCGCGCGGCGCCGCGGGGACGGCGACGGCGGTCATGCCGGCACCCGCACGGACCTCAGCGCTTCCGACCAGGCGACGACCTCGTCCAGCATGGTGGTCAGGGTCGGCTCCTGGTGGGGGCCGGGGGTGAGGGTCCCCGGTTCGAGCGGGTCGGTGATGGTGAAGTCGTGGTGGATCGACAGCGCGACCTGGGTGCGGACGGTCGCGACCTTCAGCTCCGCCAGGACCTGCCGCAGGTGTTCCGCGGCCCGGACCCCGTCGTTGATCCCGTAGGTCACGAAACCGGCGGCCTTGTCGTTCCATTCGGCGTACAGGAAGTCGATCGCGTTCTTCAGCGGAGCGGGGAAGGAGTGGTTGTACTCGGGCACCACGAAGACGAACCCGTCGTAGGAGCCGATCGCCTCGGCCCACCGCAGGGTGTGCTCGCGTTCGTAGGAGCCGAAGATCGCCGGGGTGCTCTCGTCCAGGTGCGGCAGGGCGTGGTCGTGCAGGTCCAGCACGTCGAAGTCGGTCGCGGGCCGGTGCCGTCCGGCGGCCTCGCGGACCCAGGCGGCCACCTGCCCGCCGCGTCGACCGGGCCGGGTGCTGCCGATGATGATGGCGATGCGCGTCATGATGCTCTCCTCGCAGGGTCCGGGCGGACCGAATGCGAGTAAAGTACAACGTGTATGGCAAAAACTGCAACGATGGTTGTACCCATGTGAGGGGGAACACGTGACTCCGCGTACGGACAAGCGGCGGGCGATCCTGGAAGGCGCCCTGGAGGTCTTCGCCAGGGACGGCTACACGCGCGCCGGCATCGACGTGATCGCCAAGGAGGCCGGCGTCTCCACCCGGACGATCTACAACCACTTCCAGGACAAGGCCGCGCTGTTCCAGACCGTGATCTCGCAGAGCGCGGACCAGGTCGCCGAGGCGCACACCGCCGTGATCGACTCCTACCTCCGCAAGGTCACCGACCTGGAGGCCGACCTCACCGAGCTCGGCATGGCCCTGACGCGCAGGGGCGCCACCGACCACGCCCGGCACTTCGCCCTGGTCCGCCACATCCAGGCCGACGCCGACCACATTCCCCGGCCCGCCGTCCAGGCCTGGCAGGACGCCGGCCCCCTCCGGGTCCGCCGCCACCTCGCCGACCGCCTCGCCGCCCTCCCCGGCCTGCGCCTCGACGACCCCGCCCGCGCCGCCCTCCACTTCACGGCCTTGATCAGCCCCGACACGGCCTACGGCGCGCCCGCCCCCGACGAGGCGTACATCCGCGCCGGTGTCCGCGCCTTCCTGTACGGCTACCACCGGGAGGGATCCGCGGGATGAGAGCGGCCGGGGAAAACCGGTTGCCGCGCGGGAGGCCTCCTGAGATGTTCTCACTATGAGATTGAATCGAAGGCAGATCGCCGAGGAGACGGTGGCGATCCTCGAAGCCGGCCACTACGAGGTGGGCGGGCGGCGCGTCCAGCTCGGTGAGCGGGTCGCGGCGGCCGTCGAAGGCGCGCGGTTGTACCTGCCGGACGGGTTCGCCGAGCCGGAGGGGCCCGCACGGCGGGAGACGGTCGTCGAGCTGACCCGGGAGACGACCCTGGAAGCGGCGCGGAGGCTCGGGCAAGGCGTCGCCGCGCTGAACTTCGCGTCCGCGAAGAACCCGGGAGGCGGATTCCTGCGCGGAGCCCATGCCCAGGAGGAGGCGCTGGCGCGTGCCTCGGGGCTGTACCCGACGTTGCGCCGCTTCCAGGAGGACTACTACGACTTCCACCGGGCGGCCCGCGACCTGCGCTACTCGGACCGGATGATCTACTCGCCCGGCGTCCCCGTCTTCCGGGACGAGACCGGGGCGCTGCTGGACGAGCCGTACTCCGTCTCGTTCATCACCTCCCCCGCGCCGAACCGGGGGGCGCTTCCGCCGGGCTCCGACGTCTCCGACGCGTTGCGGCGACGGGCCTGGAAGGTCCTGGCCCTGGCCGCCGCCGAAGGGCACGAGCGCCTCGTCCTCGGGGCATGGGGGTGCGGGGTCTTCCGCAACGATCCCGCCGAGGTCGCCACGGCCTGGTCGGAACTGCTGGCCGGTCCCTTCGCGGGGCGGTTCGCCCACGTCGCCATGGCCGTCTGGGACCCGGACGGCACCACCCCGCAGTACCGGGCGTTCGCCCGCGTCTTCCGGGAGTGAGCCGCGCCGGGCCGGGGGTCAGCGGCTTTCGGCGGGCGCGCGCAGGGCCGTGACGGCGGGGGCGAACATCGTCGACTTGATGGCCGAGAGGGTGGGGCGGTCCTTGCCCGCCAGGGGGCGCACCCACTCGGCCGCGGTCGCGAGCAGCGCGTCCTCGTCGGCGACGGCGTCCACGAGGCCGAGCTCACGTGCCTCGGGACCGCCGAAGCGGCGTCCGGTGGTCATGGAGGCGACGGCGGCGGCGGGCGTCAGCTTGCCCTGGATGAGCGCGGCCATGCCGGGGGTGAACGGGATGTTGATGTCGGCCTCGGGGAAGCAGAAGTAGCCGCGGTCCTCGCGCATGACGCGGAAGTCGTGGGCCATGGCGAGCATCGCGCCCGCGCCGAACGCGTGACCGTTGACGGCGGCGATCGTCGGGACGGGCAGGGTGAGGACGCGGGCGAACAGCCCGTGGACCTCGGTGACGTAGGACATCAGCTGGTCGGGATTCCCGCCGAGCCACTCCAGGTCCAGGCCGTTGGAGAAGAACTTGCCCTTCCCCGTCGTGACGAGAGCGGCCGGCCCCGGGTGGTCGACGAGCTCGTCCAGCAGGGCGTGCGCCTGCTTCAGCCAGTCCGGGGAGAAGCGGTTCTCGTCGTCGCCCAGTTCCAGGACGAAGACGGTGTCCTCGCGGCGCAGTTCAGGCATGGTCGTTCCTTTCCGGACGGCCGGTGCCCACGGCGGGCAGCGGCACGGTGAGTACGGCGCGGACGGCGGCCTCCAGCCGCCGCCGCAAGTCTGCGGAGAGCTCCACCGGCTCCAGGGACGGCCCGGCCAGCTCTCTCCCGAGCAGCGCGGTGGGCAGATCCACCACGCAGCTGGTGACGACCCCGACCGCCGCCGCGTCGGCACGTCCCCATACCGCCTGCGCCAGCCGTACCAGCAGAGCCACCAGCCGCCGTTCCAGTCCCAGCAGCGCCTCGGCCACCTCTTGCGGTAGCTGCGGCCCCAGCAGCCGGTCGCTCCGGACGCTCATCAGCATCCGAGCCCCCGCGGGACGCCGCAGTGCGAACGCCGCGGGCGCGTCCGCGGCGGCCACCACGGCCCCGACGGCGTCTCCGCCCTCCAGGGCCGCGTCGACCAGCGCGGTCTGCAACTCCAGGAAGTCGTCGCCCGCCCGCAGCCACGTCCGTCCCAGCAGCGCGGGCACCGACCCGAACGCGTGGTAGACGGCTCCGTTCGATATCCCGGCGGCGGCGGAGAGCCTCCGGACCGTGAACCCCTCCAGCCCTTCCCGGGCCACGAGCTCCTCGGCCACGTCGAGTACCCGGTCGAGGTCGTGCGTGCGCGGTCGGGCCATGCCCGCACCATAACAGAGCACATGCTCTAAAACAGGAGCATCCTCGCATTTTTCATAAGCGCGGTATGTCCATAATACCCCCTAGGGGTATATGGTTGGCATCTGTCGGAAGCGGTACGGACGGCAGAGGACGGGCAGACCATGGACCACACCGGGCACCACCACGACCACTCCGCACACCACGGGCACCACGGGCACGCGGCGGCGGGCGCCTCCTGGGGCACGGCGGTCAAGGCGACCCTGCACTGCCTCCTGGGATGCGCCATCGGCGAGATCCTGGGCATGGTGATCGGCACCGCGCTGGGCTGGGGCGATCTGCCGACGATGGCGCTGGCGATCGCCTTGGCGTTCCTGTTCGGCTACTCCTTCACCCTGTTCGCCGTCCGGCGCGCCGGCGTGAGCCTCAAGCAGGCGTTCAAGGTCGCACTGGCCGCCGACACCGTCTCCATCGCCGTCATGGAACTCGTCGACAACGGCATCATCGCCCTCGTCCCCGGCGCGATGGACGCCCACCTGTCCGACACCCTGTTCTGGTCGGCCCTCCTGGGCGGCTTCGTCGTCGCCTTCGTCGTCACCACCCCCGTCAACAAGTGGCTGATCGGCCGAGGCAAGGGCCACGCCGTCGTCCACGCCTACCACTGATCCCCGACGCCGCCCCCGTCCGGGGCGGCGTCGGTTCCGGAGCGCGCTTCGATGGCCAGGAAGATCAACTTCCGGAACAATCCATTCGTGCGTACTTCGCCAGTCCTGTCACTACTGCTCCTGGTCTGCCTCACGGTCTCCTGCGTCCCGGGAACGGGCTTCGGCCCGTTCGGGGCCGGGGGCACGCCATCGGCCTGGACCCTGAAGGGCGTCGAGACCAGGGAACGGCTGGCGGTGGTGGACGGGACCCTGATCTTCCTCACCCGCCAGGACCTCCGGGGCGTCGACGTGCTCTCGGGCCGCGAGCTCTGGAAGGTCCCGTTCCTGCCCGAACTCCGGAGGTCCACCCTCGACAATCCCTGGTTCGCCATCGCCCGAGGAGCGGTCGTCCTCGTCGAGTCCCCGGAGCGTTACGAACCGAGCGTCACCCGGGCGTTCGATCCCGGCACGGGCCGGCTCCTGTGGTCGAACGGAATCGCTCACGGCGTCACGGTGACGCAGGACGCCGTCTTCATCCACACCTGCGATACGAACTACGGCGATTGCACGACGGCCCGGCGCGAGCCCCGGTCGGGCGAGGTGGCCTGGTCGGGGGTCCCGAACCCCATCGGGTGGATGAGCGCCTCCGACCATCCGCTTCCGTTCGCACCTCCGACCGGCCGGTACTTCGCCACCGACGCCACGCGCAAAGGCACGGTGCTGCGCGACGCCGAGAACGGGCGGCGCATCACCAGGGCGAGCGCCCGCGACTGGTTCGACTGGTACCCCGTGGGCTCGGACGTGATCCTGTTCGACTCCGAGGAGGGCGACGGATTCTGCCCGATGAAACTCTCCTCCTTCGCCGGAGGGCAGTTCCGCCCGAAATGGAAACGGACGGCGTGCTTCCCGCTGGCCGGAGAGCGCATCGGCTACAACCCCGGCTTCCTCCACGCCACCGGGAAGTTCATCGGCACCGACACACGCATCGCGACCCTCACCCCGCGGGGCGGAACGCAGGTCCTCGACCTGACCAACGGGGACGTCCTCTGGAGATCGGCGGAGAGCGGAACCCCGCTGGACTCCGACGGCGCCTTTCTGCTGACCCGGCCGACGCCGCACCAGGGCCCGCTGACCATGCTCGACTTCGCGAGCGGGCGCGCCCTCTGGACCGTCCCCGATCCCGGCCTGGCGCCGAACGACTCCCGGTGGCGGACGGTGGTGAACGGCGGCTTCACCGCCGTTTCCGAGGCCCGCGGCAACGATGCCTCCGTCGCCGTCTACGAGACGAGCACCGGACGGCTGCTCACCCGCCATCCCGGTGTCTTCAAAGGCGCCGGTGACGGCTGGATCGCCGTCGTCCGGTTCCGGGGGGCCCGCGAGGACCTGGACTTCTTCTTCGTCTGATTCCTCGGACCGGCCGGCCCGGGTCATCCCGCGGAGAAGGAGCCGGGCCGGGAGGTGGCGCTCCAGCGGCCGTGGGTGCGGGTGATGGTGACGGGGTGGTCGAAGCAGGCGCTGATGAGGTCGGTGGTGAGGACCTCGGGGGCGGGGCCCGCGGTGAGGACCCCGCCGTCGCGGAGCAGCAGGGCGTGGGTGGTGCTGGCGGGGAGCTCCTCCAGGTGGTGGGTGACCAGCACGGACGTCAGGCCGGGGCGGTGCTCGCGCAGCGCGTCGATGCGGGCCAGGAGCCGTTCGCGGGCCACGAGGTCCAGGCCGGTGGCGGGTTCGTCCAGCAGGAGCAGGTCCGGGTCGGGCATGAGGGCGCGGGCGATCAGGGCGCGGCCGCGCTCCCCCTGGGAGAGCTCGGGCCAGCGGGCGCCGGCGCGGGCGGTGAGCCCCAGCAGCTCGATGAGCTCGTCCGCGCGGCGGAGCTGCTCCCCGGTGGGCGTCCAGCGGGGCACCAGCTCGATGGTGCCGGTCGCGCCGGTGAGGACGACCTCGCGCGCCGTGCGCGCCGACTGCAGCGGATGGCGCGGGTTGACGTGGCCGATCCGCATCCGCAGGTCCTGGACGTTGACCCGGCCCATCCGGTGGCCGAGGATGTCCGCGGTGCCGCGGGTCGGATGCGTGTAGGCGCCGAGGACGGACAGCAGCGTGCTCTTGCCCGCCCCGTTCGGCCCGAGCAGCGCCCAGTGCTCGCCGGCGCGCACCGTCAGCGAGACCTCGTCCAGCAGCAGCCTGCCGTCCCGGACGAGGTCCAGCTTCTGGACGTCGAGCACCACGTCGTACGGCACCGGGATCGCAGCGGACAAGACAAGCCTCCTCGTCGGCGAAGACGGACGTCCGGCGTCGAGCCGGTGAACCCGCAAGCTACCCGCCTCGGGGCGGGCCCGCCGACCGCACCCCGCCCCGAGGCCGCCGGGTCACCCGGTGACGGGAAGTCCGAGAGCCCTGCGCAGCAGCAGGACGTTCTCCTCGAAAGCGGTGTCGCGGGCGGGCCACCACCCGCCCGGCGCGGGGAGGATCGCGCCGAGCACGGGGAAGACGTTGAACTGCCCGTCGTCCAAGGGTGATCAATGTAGTCAGGCCGGTCGCCGCCGTCCAAGTCGTGAACCGGCTCGGCGTGGGTCAGCGGAGGCGGTGGTGCAGGGGCGCCGCCAGGTCGGTGGTGGTCAGGAGGAGCGCGACGGTGTAGTCGACGAGGTGGTCGCGGCCGATGCCGAGGTCGCCGCGCAGCCAGGCGGCGAGCAGGTCCCACAGGCCCGAGGTGAGGGTCAGGCCGGTCAGCTCCAGGTCGGTGTCGGACAGGGGGAGCGGGTCGAGGACCTCGCGGGTCTGGGCGATGAAGATCGTGGTGAGGGACTGGATGATCTGGCGCCTGCGCTCCTGGAGCAGGGGGTGCGCGGGGAACTCGTGCGCGAAGACCCGGGAGAGGCGGGGGTCGCCGGTGAGGAAGTCGACGGTGGCGTCCACGGAGGCTCGGATCCGGTCCTGGAGCCGGCGGGGCGAGCGCCGCGCGGCGTCCAGGATCTCGGCGGTGCCGCGGGCGGCCTGCTCGTCGACGATCGCCAGCAGCAGGGCGTCCCGGTCGGTGAAGTTCTCGTAGAAGTACCGGTCGTTGAGCCCGGCCTGGGTGCACACCCCGCGGACGGTCGTGGCGGCCCAGCCGCTGGTGCCCAGCAGTTCCAGGCCCGCTTCGAGCAGCGCGGCGCGGCGCAGGGCCCGGCGCTGCTCGGCGGGCACTCCGCGGTAGGGGCGGGTGCGAGGGGACGTCACGGTTCCCGATTGTGCCCCACCTCTTGACGCCGACCCGAATCTTGGTGATCGTTGACACCAGAAATTTCTGGTGTTCATGTTCACCAGAAATGGATCGCGGCAACGGCGGGAAAGGCGGTCACCGGTGACCACGGACTACTCGGCAGGACCCTCTGGGCCGGCCCTCGAGGACATCAACCTGGGTGACCTCCGCTTCTGGGAGAGGCCGCTGGAGGAGCGGGCACAGGGGTTCGCCGTGCTGCGCGCCCAGCCCGCCCCGCAGTTCTTCACCCTCCCCAAGATGCCCTTCGTCGGGCAGCAGCCCGGCTCCTGGGCGCTCGTCCGCCACGCCGACGTGGCCGAGGCCAGCCGCAACCCCGAGGTGTTCAGCAGCGAGCCCACCGCCACCCAGCCGGTCGACGCGCCGGGCATCGTCGACCGGTACTTCCGCTCGATGATCGACATGGACGACCCGCGGCACGCCAAGATCCGCCGGATCGTGTCCCGCGCGTTCAGCCCCCGGATGCTGGCCAAGGCCGAGGAGGACATCGCGAACCGCGCCAAGCGCATCGTGGACGAGCTGATCGAGGCCGGTCCCGGCGTGGACTTCGTCGCCAACGCGGCCGTGCGGCTGCCCGTCGAGGTCATCTGCGACATGCTCGGCATCCCGGCCGAGCAGCACGCGAAGGTGGTGAAGCTGAGCAACATCAGCACCGGCTACACCGACCCCGAGTACGTCGGCGCCACGATGGACTACAGCACCGGCACCGGCAGGATGAGCCACCTCGGGATGGCCCGGTCGATGGGCACGATCGCCTCGGCCGGCTGGCAGCTGCACCGGCTGGCGGCCAAGCTCGGCAAGGAGCGGATCGCCAACCCCACCGACGACCTCACCTCCGCGCTGGTGAACGCCAACATCGACGGCGAGCAGCTCACCCCGCAGGAGTTCGGCGCGTTCTTCCTGCTGCTGGTCGTCGCGGGCAACGAGACCACCCGCAACGCCCTCGCGCACACCCTGAAGCTGCTCACCGACCACCCCGACCAGCGCGCGCTGCTGATGGAGGACTTCGACGGCCGCATCGCCGGAGCCATCGAGGAGGTCGTCCGCTACGCCAGCCCGGTCATCTTCATGCGCCGCAACGTCACCCGCGACCACGAGATGAACGGCCACCTGTACCGCAAGGGCGACAAGGTGATGCTGTACTACTGGGCCGCCAACCGCGACGAGGCGGTCTTCGAGGACCCCGAGAAGTTCGACATCACCCGCTCGCCGAACCCGCACATCGGCTTCGGCGGCCCCGGCCCGCACTTCTGCCTGGGTGCCAACCTGGCCCGCCGGGAGCTCACCGTGATGCTCCGCGAGCTGTACACCCGCCTGCCCGACCTGCGTTCCGAAGGCGAGCCCGACCGGCTGCTGTCCGGCTTCATCAACGGCTACAAGCGGCTGAACTGCACCTTCACGCCGCCGACGGCCGTTCCGGCCGGCCGTCCCGCGAGCGAAGGCTCCTGACCGGTGCCGGACGCCGACCGGCCCGAGGCCGAGGCGTGGGAGACGTTCGCCGACGCCCTGCGGAAGGCCGGACGGCGTCTGGCCGCCGACACGGAGCACCTGGACGAGTCCGAACGCGCCGACGCCTTCCGGGCGCTGCTCCGCGGGCTGCACAACCAGCTCGCCCGGTTCGAGGTCGACCGGGAACTGCCGGAGCTGGTGCCGTTCAACGGATGGCGGCAGAAGTTCTTCATGGACAACCCGGACTTCCGGTACTGGGTGGCCGACATCCGTCCAGGCCGCTGCTACCGCGTCACGGGCAATCCGGGAGCCGCCGCCTACACGTCGATCACGGTGTACGCGGGGACGGGACGGGCGGGGGCCGAGGCCGTCGCCCGGCTCGACAGCGACGACCTGCGGTTCGACGCGGCGGGGGACTTCACCGTCACGCTCGGCGGAGACCGGCCCGAGACGGGTGACTGGCTGCCGCTCCCCGAGAAGGCGACGGCGCTGTGGGTGCGCTACTTCCACGATGACGCCGACGACGAGACGGGCTGGTGCACCCTGGAACGGGTCGGCTCCGTCGAAACCGCGCCGCCTCCCATCGATCCGGCACGCTTCACCCACCACCTCAACCGCCTCGCCGGGACCATGTCCTTCCTTCCCGCGGCCTTCAAGGCGGCGGCGGACGCCGACCTCGCGCAACCCAACGAGATCCGCCACTGGTCGGAGATGGCGGGCGGCGCCGTCTACACCGAACCCGGCATCCACTACCTGCGCGGAGGCTGGGAACTCGGGCCGGGCGAGGCACTGGTGATCGAAGGCGACGTGGTGCCCTGCCGGTACTGGAATGTCCTGCTCTACAGCCGCTTCCTCAACTCACTCGACCACCGGCACCGCTCCGTCTCGCGTACCGGGGCCACCGCGAACGTGAAGGACGGGCGGTACCGCTTCGTCCTCGCCGCCGAGGACCCCGGCACGGCCGCAGGCGACTGGCTGGACACCGAAGGGCGACCGTTCGGCATCGTGGTTCTGCGCTGGCTGCGTCCTGAACGGGCACCCGACTTGCCGTCCGTTCGTCGCTGCCGTCTCGAAGACCTGCGGAGCGAGTCATGACGTTGTGGAAACCGGTGCCGCGGACGGCGGAGGTCGCGGCCGTATACGAGGCGGCGGAAGTCGATCGCCTCGCCCGTCCCGAGCGGTACCGGCTGGGGAAAGACGCCGTGGAGGCGGTCATCTCCCGGGCCTCCAGAGGCGTCGAGGACACCTTCGTGGACGACCCTTCGGTATGGCGTGAAGGGCTCGAACAGTACTTGGAGTCGGCGGAGAAGGACGGACGTCTGAATGCCATCGGCGTGAAGACGGCGTTCGGAACGGCGGCGGCACGGCTACGCGCCAGATTCCTGATGAACCGCCACCTCGCAGCCCACCCGGAGATCGGCGAACGCCCGCTCCTACCGCCGATCGTCATCGTCGGCGGCTGGCGTACCGGCACGACCTTCCTGTTCCGCCTGCTCGCCACGGACCCCGGATTCCGCGCCCCCTTCTCCGCGGAATTGGGCACTCCCTGGCGCTTCGACGGCGCGTCGGAGAGCAGACGCGCCGAGCTCCTCGACGCGCTCGCCGGAGCCCAGGACCACCTCCAGTTCCTCAATCCGGCCCTGGCCACCGTCCACGACTTCGGCCCTCGCCTTCCCGAAGAGTGCGTGGTGGCCATGGGAGGCGACTTCCGCAACTGGGGCTTCAGCTCCACCATGCGCCTGGACTCCTACAGCACCTGGCTGGACGGCCAGGACCTCACCGCCTCCTACGTTCGCCACCGCGAGATCCTGCAGACTCTCGACACGGGAGACGGCCGCCGCTGGGTCCTCAAAGCCCCCGCCCACCTCCCCGAACTCCCGAGCCTGGCCGCCGCCTTCCCCGGCGCGTGCATCGTCCACCTGCACCGCGACATCGTCGAGACCCTCGCCTCCGGCACCAGCCTGTTCTCCGTCTTCCGCTCCACCTACAGCGACGAAGTCGACCCCCGCGACGTGGCTCGCTTCCAGACCGACCAGACCGAGCTCTGGCTGCGCCGCGCCCTCGCCTTCCGCGCTTCCCCCGCCGCGTCGACCGTCACGACTTTGGACGTGTCCTACCGGGACCTCGTCTCCACCCCCGCGACGGTGCTGAAACGAATCTACGAGGCGGCCGGCGTCCCGGCCCCCGACGACCTGGACGGCATGGTCGAACGCCACCACGCGGCCCGCCCCCGCCACGCCAAAGGCGTCCACCACTACACCCCCGCCCACTTCGGCCTGGACGAGAACGAACTACGCCGGCGCTTCGCCGACTGGGAGCGCGGGAGGTGGGGAGGGGCGCGGTGAGGGGGCTCGCGGAAATGTCGGCGGCGCGTGGCAGCATGGTCACATCAGGTGATGCCGTCGGGCATGAGGCGCGGCGGCGACTCCACTGGAGGTGCCAGATGTCCGAAGCCGCCGGTTCTCCCGCTCCGGGTACGCCCTGCTGGATCGAGCTGATGGTGCCCGACCAGCGGGCCGCCCTCGACTTCTACCGCGAGCTGTTCGGCTGGGAGGGCGAGATCGGCCCGGCCGAGACGGGGGGCTACGCGATCTGCACGCTGGACGGGAGGCCCGTCGCGGGGATCATGGCGACGCTGCCGCCCGAGTCCGGCAAGCCCGCGCCGCCGAACGTCTGGACGGTCTACCTGGCGACCGGCGACGTCGACGGCACCGAGAAGGCGGTCACCACCGCGGGCGGCACCGTCCTGCTGCCCGCCATGGACGTCAGGGGCCTCGGCCGCATGGCGGTGGCGGCCGACCCGCAGGGCGCCGCGTTCGGCCTCTGGCAGGCCCGCGACTTCACCGGCTTCCGCATCTCCGGCGAGGCGGACTCCGTCGTCTGGGTCGAGCTCAACACCTCCGACGTCGCCGCCGCGAGCGACTTCTACCGCGCCGTGCTCTCCATCGAGACGGCCCCCATGCCGGGCGCCGAGGGCTACCACTCCCTCAACGCCGGCGGCGAGACGGTCGGCGGCATGGGCACCCCGGACGACGCGCTCCCCGGCATGCCGCCCCACTGGCTCGTCTACTTCGCCGTCGACGACCCCGACGCCAAGGTCGAGAGGCTCACCCGCGCCGGCGGCCACGTGCTCCAGCCGCCCTTCGACATGATCGCCGGCCGCATGGCCGTCGTCCAGGACCCCCAGGGCGCGATGTTCGCCCTCCTCAAGCCCGAACCCATGAACCCGACCTGACCCGGCGACGATGGCGCTGGCGATCGCCTTGGCGTTCCTGTTCGGCCCGCCCGCTCCGAACGGCGCTCTGACGAGGATCCGCTCTGACGAGGATCCGCTCTGTCCGGGCCGGTGCTCGGACGAGGGGCGCCCCGCCCGGCCGCGTCCAGAGGAGGTCCGCCCCGGGTTCCGGTCGGTGCCCCGGTCCGGAACCCGGGGCGGACGGTCGGGTCAGGCGGGGTCGGGGGAGCCTTCGCACCGGAGGAACGGGGACAGCGGGGCCTTGGGGACCGCCTGAGGCGGAACAGATGGAGCAGCCGGAGTAGCCGGAACAGACGGGGTAGACGAAACAGTCGGAGTAGGCGGAGTAGCCGGAACAGATGGAGCAGGCGGAGCAGATGGAGTAGGCGGAGTAGCCGGAACAGATGGAGCAGGCGGAGCAGACGGGGTAGACGGAGCAAGCGGATTAGCCGGAACAGGCGGGACGGGCGGAGCGGGCAGGCGGCCGGGGTCGAGGCCGGATGCGGGCTCGGGACGGTCGGAGGACGGGTCGGAGGGCGGGGTGGAGGCGTCGGTCGGCGGTGTCGTGGAGGCCGGGCGGGCGGGGGAGGCCGGGCGGCGGACGAGGAGGAGGGCGAGGGTGAGGAGGGCGGTGGCGACGATGGCGTCGATCCAGTAGTGGTTGGCGGTGGCGACGATGACGAAGAGGGTGAGGGCGGGGTGGGCCAGCCAGAGCCAGCGCCGGGAGGAGCGGGTGACGGTGATGAGGCCGATGGCGACGACGAGGGCCCAGCCGAAGTGGAGGGAGGGCATGGCGGCGAACTGGTTGGCCAGGCCCTCGGTGTCGATCTCGTCGTAGGGGGAGGGGCCGACGAGGCGGCCGGTGTCGATGAGGCCGAAGTCCGGGACCATGCGGGGCGGGGCGAGGGGGAAGGCCAGGTGCAGCAGGAGGGCCGCGCCGGTGAGCACGGTCAGGGTGCGGCGGACCCAGACGTAGTGCGCGGGGTGGCGGCCGAACATCCAGATGAGGAAGGCGATCGTCGCGGGGAAGTGGACGGTGGTGTAGAAGACGTTGGCCGCCTTCTGCAGGACCTCGCCGTGCAGGATCAGCGCCTGGACGGACGCCTCGTGGGGGAGGCGCACCGCGCGCTCCCAGCCCCAGACCCGGGTGGCGTTGGCGAAGGCGTCGCTGAGGTTGCCGTTGGCCAGCAGCCGCCCCAGCCGGTACATGCCGTACAGGACCGTGATGAGGACGAGTTCGGCGACGACCTTCGGTCGGGAGGCGGGGGGCGCCGATCGCACGGCACGCTCCTTTCTGATGCCGACCGCCCGCCGCCGGCGTCGGCGCTCGCAGCGGGAAGTGCCTCGGGAGGGGCTGGAGCGGGGCGTCGGACGTCCGGGGCACGCCGGGGTCCGTCCCGGCCGTCTCCACCGGCCGGAGCCGACAAGACCGGGAAAGCTGGGGTGTTAATAGAAGTTTGTCAGGTTTTGTAACGAGGGCGGACGGCCGAGGACGGGGAGCCGGGCGGGGCCGCCGAGCGGGTCGGCGGCCCCGGAGGAGGGACGGTGCCGCGCCCGCCCGGCCGGAGAGGACCGGTCGCGGGCGGGCCCGGTGCGGGGGAGGGTCAGCGGGCGGCTCCGGCGGGTTCGGGTTCGCGGGGCCTGGGGGCGTCGAGGGCGTGGCGGAGCCTCTCGCCCTCGATGTCGAGGTCGGGGAGGGCGCGGTCCAGGGGGCGGGGGAGCCACCAGGCGGCCTTGCCGAGGAGGGCCATCACCGCGGGGACCAGGGTCATGCGGACGATGAAGGCGTCGATGAAGACGCCGACGGCCAGGGCGAAGCCGATGGACTTGATGATGGGGTCGGGGGTGAGCATGAACCCGGCGAACACCGCGATCATGATGAGGGCGGCGGCGGTGACGACGCGGGCGTTGTGCCCCAGGCCGTTGACCGTGGCCTGGCGGGCGGTGTCGCCGTGGACGAAGTCCTCGCGCATCCGGGAGACGAGGAAGACCTCGTAGTCCATGGCCAGCCCGAACAGGATGCCGATGAGGATGATGGGCAGGAAGCTGACCAGGGGGCCGGGCGTGTCCACGCCGACCAGTCCGGCGAGGTGGCCCTGCTGGAAGACCAGGACGGTGAGGCCGAAGGTCGAGCCGACGGTCAGCAGGAACCCGGCCGCGGCCTTGAGGGGCACCAGCACCGAGCGGAAGACCAGCATCAGCAGCAGGACCGACAGGCCGACCACCAGCAGCAGGTAGACCGGCAGGGCGTCGGCGAGCTTGGCGGAGATGTCGATGCCGATCGCGGTGGCGCCGGTCAGCGCGATCTCGGCGCCCCGCACGTCGGCGACCTTGTCGCGGATGGCGTGGACGGTGTCCTCGGTCGCCGTGTCGGTGGGCCCGGTGGCCGGGATGACGGCGACCAGGGCGGTGGTCCCCGCCTCGTTGAACTGGGCGGGCGCGACGGCCTGCACGCCCTTGACGCCGCCGATGAGGGCCGTGGTCCGCTCGGCCGCGGTGCGGGTGGCGGCGGCGTCGCCGCCGGAGACCACGGCGATCAGCCGGCCGTTGAAGCCCTCGCCGAACCCTTCGCTGGTCAGGTCGTAGGCCTGGCGTTCGGGGGTGTCCTTCGAGGCGGTGCCCGCGTCGGGCAGGGCGAGGTGCATGTCGGTCACCGGCAGGGCCAGGGCGCCGAGCGCCAGCACTCCGGCGAGCAGGACCGGCACGCGCACCCGGACGATGAGACGCCCCCACCGGTGGCCGAAAGGCTCCTTGCCGGGCGTGGCCGCGGCGGGGCCGGCGTTGCGCTGCCCGCGCGGAAGGATCTTGTCGCCGGCGAAGGCGAGCACCGCCGGGAGCAGGGTCAGCGCCACCAGCACGGCCACCGTGACGGTGGCGGCCGCGGCCAGGCCCATGGCGGTCAGGAACGGGATGCCCACGACCGACAGTCCGGCCAGCGCGATGACGACGGTGGCACCGGCGAACACCACGGCCGAGCCGGCGGTGCCGATCGCGCGCCCAGCGGCCTCCCGCGGCTCCAGGCCTTCGAGCAGGTTCTGCCGGTGGCGGGAGGTGATGAACAGCGAGTAGTCGATGCCGACGGCCAGTCCCAGCATCAGCGCCAGCACCGGGCTGGCGCTGTTGAGCTCCACCACGCCGGTCAGCGCGTACAGTCCGGCCATGCCGACGCCGACGCCGACGAGGGCGTTGAGCAGCGTCATCCCGGCGGCCACCAGCGAGCCGAAGGTGAGGACCAGGACGACGGCGGCGACCAGCACGCCGATCGCCTCGGCGACGCCGCCCATGTGGGTCTCCCGGACGATCTCACCGCCGGTCTCCACGCGCAGTCCCCGGTCGTCGCGGGCGATCTTCTTGTAGGCGGCGCGCTGCTCGTCGGTGATCTCGGCGATCTCGTCGGCGAACTGCACCTGGACCAGGGCGTACCGGCCGTCGGGGGAGACGGAGCGGGCCTGGAAGGGGTCGACGGCGGCGGTCACGCCGGGGATCTCGGAGGCCTGGCGGACGATGGGCGACACCTCGCCCGGGGTCAGCTTCCGGCCTTCGGGCGCGGCGATGACGATCGTGCCGGTGGTGCCCGTGGCCTGGGGGAACTGGGTTCCCAGCGCGTCCATCGCCCGCTGGGACTCGGTGCCGGGCATGCGGAACTCGGCGGTGGTCGCGCCGCTGAACGCGGCCGCCGCTCCGCCCATCAACCCGAGGAGCAGCAGCCAGATCGCCACGACGAGGCCGCGGCGCCCGAAGCACCATCGGCCCAGCCGGTACAGCAGGGTGGCCATGAGGAGGTCGTGCCTTTCGGTGGAGGGTTCGAGGGGTCCGGCGTGGGGTCAGGCGCCGGTGCGGCCCAGGGTCCGCAGCGCTGCGGCGGTCATCGCCTCGCGCAGGGTCTCGTCGTCGTACGGCAGTTCGGCCGCGCTGGTCAGGAAGATGCCGCTCAGCGCCATGAGCGCGGCCACCCGGGCGTCCGGTTCGGCCGAACGGCCCGCCATCGCGTCGATCAGCTGCTCCCCGATGTCCTCGACGCCCTCGACTCCCAGCTCCGGCAGCGAGGCGAGGTCGCCCAGGTTGTCGAACAGCAGCTTGATCTCCCGCCGGAACCGCAGGCTGAGGTCGGCGAAACCGCCGGTCGCGGCGACGGCGGCGGCCCGGCCGTCGAGGTGCTCCAGCCGGGCGATCAGCTTGGACGCCTCCCAGGAGGCGGGGAGCAGCAGCTCGGCCAGGAGCATCTTCTTGTTGCTGAAGTGGTACAGCAGCGACGCCTTCGAGCAGCCGACGTCGGCGGCGATGTCCGCCAGCGACGTTCCGCGGTAGCCGTGCTGGACGAACAGCCGCAGCGCCGAGGCGAGGAGCCGCTCACGCAGACCGGAGGAGGAACGTGCCATGCGATCACGATAACTGTCCGATCGGCTAGTCCTGACCGTTCGGACAGGGAATCCCTGTGGCGTCGGTCACCGCCGCCCGGCCGCTCCGCCCCGCCCCGTCCGCGTCCGCCCGGCCTCCGGCTCCCTATCGTGGACGTCTCCCCCTTTCGTACCGAAGGAGCACGTCCACCATGGCCGAGACGACGGTCGGCATCGTCGGCGCAGGGATCATCGGGCTCGCCGTCGGCAGGGAGATCACCCTGCGGCGGCCCGGCACCCGTGTCGTCGTCCTGGAGAAGGAGGACAGGGTCGCGGCCCACCAGACGGGCCACAACTCCGGGGTCGTGCACGCGGGCATCTACTACACGCCCGGCAGTCTCAAAGCGCGGTTGTGCACGCGGGGCGCGGCGATGATCCGCGAGTACTGCGCCGAGCGGAGGCTGCCGTTCGACGAGTGCGGCAAGCTCGTCGTCGCCGTCACCGGGGAGGACGTCGTCCGGATGGACGCGCTGGCCGCGCGGGCGGGGGACAACCACGTTCCCGGCCTGCGGCGCGTCGGCCCCGCGGAGATCCGCGAGATCGAGCCGCACTGCACCGGACTGGCCGCCCTGTACTCGCCGCACACCGCTATCACCGACTACGTGCGGATCGCCGAGTCGTTCGCCGCCGACATCACCGCGGCGGGAGGCGAGATCCGGACGTCGTTCCCGGTCACCCGGATCACCGAGGCGCGGGGCGGCATCGAGGTCGCCTCCGGCGCGGAGGCCCTGCGCGCGGACGAACTGATCATCTGCGCGGGCGTCCAGTCGGACCTGGTCGCGGGCCTGGCCGGTGACGACCCGGCGCCCCGGATCGTCCCGTTCCGCGGCGAGTACATGTTCATCCGCCCGGAGAAGGCCGACCTGATCCGCGGCCTCATCTACCCGGTCCCCGACCCCCGCTACCCGTTCCTCGGCGTGCACTTCACCCGCCGGGTGAACGGCACCGTGGACGTGGGCCCCAACGCGGTGCTCGCCTTCGCCCGCGAGGGCTACCGCTTCTCCGACGCCTCCGCGCGCGACCTGCTCGACATGGCGCGCTGGCCCGGCACCTGGCGGATGGCCGCGCGGCACTGGCGCACCGGCGTCAAGGAGATCCGCGGTTCCCTTTCCACGAAGGCCTTCATGAAAGCCGCGCAGGATTACGTCGCGGAAATCGGTCCGGAGGACGTCCACCCCGGCGGCTCGGGTGTGCGCGCCCAGGCCCTCGACCGCGACGGCGCCCTCGTGGAGGACTTCCGCATCCACCGGCTCGGCCGCGTGACGGCCGTGAGAAATGCCCCTTCACCCGCGGCGACGTCCTCCATGGCGATCGCCGAGTACGTTCTGGACACGATCGAGGGCAAGCGGGACGGCCTCGGCTGACCGGAGCCGGGTACGGGCCGGAAGGGAGGGGAGACGCCCGGCGGTCCGCCGGGCGAGAATGGAACCGCGCGAGCGAGCGGAGTGGGCATGGGCATGGTCGAAGACGGGGACGAGGGGCGCCTTTCCGTCGGCGCTCCCAAGGAGTGGGCGGCCGGTGTGCCCGGCGTCGCGCACGCCCTGGAGTACGCGCTGGGCCAGACGTCCGTGCGGCGGGCGGCGCTGACGCTGCTGAACGTCAACCAGGCCGAGGGCCTGGACTGCCCGGGCTGCGCGTGGCCGGAGCCGGGCAGGCGGCACCTGAACGAGTACTGCGAGAACGGTGCCAAGCACGTCGCGGACGAGGCCACGACGCGGCGGGTCACCCCCGACTTCTTCCGGCGGCACCCGGTCTCCGAGCTGGACGGGAAGTCCGACCAGTGGCTGAACCAGCAGGGGCGCCTCACCGAGCCGATGGTCAGGCGGCCCGGCTCCGACCACTACGAGCCGGTCGGCTGGGACGAGGCGCTCGGCCTGGTCGCGCGGGAGCTGAAGGCGCTGGAGAGCCCGGACGAGGCGCTGTTCTACACCTCGGGGCGCCTGGGCAACGAGGCGGCGTTCCTGCTGCAGCTGTTCGCGCGGGCCTTCGGCACCAACAACCTGCCGGACTGCTCCAACATGTGCCACGAGTCCAGCGGCAGCGCGCTGATCCAGACGCTGGGCATCGGCAAGGGCAGTGTGAGCCTGGACGACCTGCACGCCGCGGACCTGGTGTTCGTGGTGGGCCAGAACCCCGGCACCAACCACCCGCGGATGCTCTCGGCGCTGGAGGAGACCAAGCGCCGCGGCGGGAGCGTCGTCGCGGTCAACCCGCTGCCCGAGGCGGGCCTGAAGCGCTTCAAGCATCCGCAGAAGGCGCGGGGCGTGCTGGGCCGCGGCACGCAGATCGCGGACGTGTTCCTGCAGATCGGGGTCGGCGGCGACCTGGCCCTGTTCCAGGCGCTCAACCTGCTGCTGCTCCAGGCCGAGGACGCCGCCCCCGGCACCGTCCTGGACGGGGCGTTCATCGCCGCCCACACCACCGGCTTCGCGGAGTTCGCCGAGCACGCCCGCCTCACGACGTGGCCGGACGTGCTGGAGGCCACCGGGCTGACCCGCGAGCAGATCGAGGACGTGCACGAGCGCGTCCTGGCGAGCGAGAAGGTCATCGTGTGCTGGGCGATGGGCCTGACCCAGCACAAGCACGGCGTCCCGACGATCCGGGAGATCGTGAACTTCCTGCTGCTGCGCGGCAACCTCGGCCGTCCCGGTGCGGGCGTCTGCCCGGTGCGCGGCCACAGCAACGTCCAGGGCGACCGGACGATGGGCATCTGGGAGCGGCCGCCCGCGTGGTTCCTGAGCGCGCTGGGCAGGGAGTTCGGGTTCACTCCGCCCGCCGCGCACGGCCTGGACACCGTGAACGCGATCCGCGCGATGCGCGACGGGAAGGCGAAGGTCTTCCTGGGCGTGGGCGGCAACTTCGTGCGCGCCACGCCCGACAGCGAGGTCACCGAGGCGGCCCTGCGCTCCTGCCGCCTGACGGTGCAGATCTCCACCAAGCTGAACCGCTCCCACACCGTCTGCGGTGAGACGGCCCTGATCCTGCCCACGCTGGGCCGCAGCGACCGGGACGCGCAGAACGGCGTCGAGCAGTTCGTGACGGTCGAGGACTCCATGAGCCAGGTGCACTCCTCCCGCGGGAAGCTGCCTCCGGCCTCGGAGCACCTGCTGAGCGAGGTGGCGATCATCAGCCGGCTGGCCCGCCTGACCCTGCGGGACGGGCCCGACCTGCCCTGGGCGGAGTTCGAGGCCGACTACGACACCGTCCGCGACCGGATCTCCCGCGTCATCCCGGGCTTCGAGGACTTCAACGCCAGGGTCCGGGAGCCCGGCGGCTTCCGGCTGCCCAACCCCGTCAACGAACACGTCTTCAACACCCCGCAGGGCAAGGCCGTCTTCACCCGCAACGCCTTCACCATGCTGAAAGCACCCGAAGGCCACCTGATCCTGCAGACCCTGCGCTCGCACGACCAGTGGAACACCATCCCCTACACGGCGAACGACCGCTACCGGGGCATCAAGGGCTCGCGCCGCGTGGTCATGGTCAACCCCGAGGACCTCGAGGACCTCGGCATCGCCGACGGCTCCGAAGTCGACCTGGTCGGCGTCTGGGAGGACGGCAGGGAACGCCGGGCTCCGGGCTTCACCGTGGTCTCCTACCCGACGGCACGGGGCTCGGCCGCCTCCTACTACCCCGAGACCAACGTCCTGGTGCCCCTGGACAGCGTCGCCGACGTCAGCAACACCCCGACGTCCAAGGGCGTCGTGGTCCGGCTGGAAGCGGCGCCCTGATGGGCAGGGTGACCGACCGCCGCCCGGTCCTGCGCGTCCGCGACGGGCGGGCCTCCCGCCGCTCCGACACCCTGACGGTGGAGGAGCCCATGGAGCTGCGGGTCGGCGGCAGGTCCCTGACGGTGACCATGCGCACCCCCGGCGACGACTTCGACCTCGCCGCCGGCTTCCTGGTGGGGGAGGGCGTCGTCCGCTCGGCCGCGGACATCGCGGGCATCCGCTACTGCGCGGGCGCCGCCGAGGACGGCTCCAACACCTACAACATCGTGGACGTCGTCCTGGCCGACGGCGTCCCGCCGCCCGAGGCGTCCCTGGAGCGCAACTTCTACACGACGTCCTCGTGCGGCCTGTGCGGCAAGGCCAGCCTGGAGGCCATCGCCACCACCGCGCCCTGGGACCTCGCCGAAGACACCCTGCGCGTCGCCCCCGAAACCCTGGCCCTGCTGCCCGACCGGCTCCGTGACGCGCAACGTGTCTTCGACCGGACCGGCGGCCTGCACGCCGCCGGCCTCTTCACCCCCGAGGGGGAGCTGTTCTGCGTCCGTGAGGACGTGGGCCGCCACAACGCGGTGGACAAGGCGGTCGGCCACGCCCTGCGCTCCGGCCGCCTCCCGCTGCGGGAGACCATCCTCATGGTCAGCGGCCGCGCCTCCTTCGAACTCGTCCAGAAGGCGGTCATGGCCGGCATCCCCCTGCTCGCCGCGGTCTCGGCCCCTTCCTCCCTGGCCGTCGACCTGGCCGCCGACCAGGGGCTCACCCTGGTCGGCTTCCTGCGGGGAAGCTCCATGAACGTCTACACCGGCCCGGCCGTCACCGTCTCCACTCGGTGACGGCCGAACCTGCGCCGCCCGGCTTCAGTGGGCGACGGGACAGCCGCCGCTGCCGCCCTGGACGGGGGTGAAGCGGGCGGGCATGCTCTGGATCGCGGCGACGAACGCCGAGGGGTTGCGCTTGGGAAGGTCCTCGGGGTTGGCGACCTTGATGTCGGGGAGGCGGCGGAAGAGCTCCTCGAAGACGACCTTGATCTCCATGCGGGCGAGGTTGGCGCCCATGCAGTAGTGGGTGCCGATGCCGAACCCGACGTGCGGGTTGGGCGTGCGGTCGATGCGGAACTCGTCCGGCGCGTCGAAGGCGTCTTCGTCGCGGTTGGCCGACTGGTACATCAGCAGGACGCGGTCGCCGGGCTTGAGCTCCACCCCGCTGAGCGTGATGGGCTTGGTGACCGTCCGGAGGAAGTTGAGGACGGGGCTGGTCCAGCGGACGATCTCGTCCACGGCGCTGTCGATGAGCTCCGGGTTGTCGCGCAGGAGCTCCCGCTGCTCGGGGAAGAGGGTGAAGGCGCGCAGGCCGCCCGCGATCGCGTTCCGGGTCGTCTCGTTCCCGGCGACCATGAGGAGCACGCAGAACATCAGGAGCTCCTGGTCGGACAGCTCCTCCATGCCGGTCGTCTCGTTGAGCTGCGCCCTCAGCTCCTCGCTGTGGTCGAGCTTGCCCTCGTCGAACGCCGCGGTCAGCAGCGACAGCAGGTCCGTGCCCGGCTCCGTCTGCTGCCTGCGCTGCTGGACGGCCTCGCTGACGACCGTCGTGTACTCCACGAAGGCGTTGGTGGCGTTGAGGAGCGCGGGGCTCTCGAAGTCGGTCTGGCCTTCACCGGCCATCATCGCGTCGGACCACTCGTAGAGCTGGTCGCACAGGTCGCGGTCGAGCCCGAGCAGCTCGGCGATGACGATGAGCGGCACGTGCCGGGCGAGGTCGGCGACGAAGTCGATCTCCCCGGACGTCTCGACCTTGTCGATGATGTCGTTGGTCAGCTCGCGCACGTGCTCGGTGAGCTGCTTGACCTGACGGGGCGTGAACCCGCGGGAGAGCAGGCGGCGCTGGCGCGAGTGCTCGGGGTCGTCCATCGCCACGATCGACAGGGGGACCATGTTGACCGGCCGCACCCCCTCGGCGGCGCTGAAGTGCTCGGTGTCCCGCGACGCCGTCACCACGTCGGCGTGCCGGGAGAGCACGTAGAGGTCGTTGTCCTTCTCGTACCTGACGGGCTGCTCTCGCCTGAGCCAGGCGTAGAAGTCCCAAGGGTCGTCATACAGCGCCGGGTCTGTCACCGACTGAGTCTCATACGAAGCCACGTCATGCACCATACAAATTTTGGATGATGTATGACAAGGGGGAAGGTGCCACACTGTGCCCATGGCCGGCAGAGGATGGAAAGGCAGCCCCCCGCGCACCGAGGGGGAGGCGAGACAGCGCATTCTGGAGGCGGCGAACCGCTGCCTGGAGCGCTACGGACCCGTCAAGACGAGCCTGTCCGACGTGGCCGCCGAGCTGGGGGTGACCCGGCAGACGGTCTACCGCCACTTCCCCAGCACCACGGACCTGCTCCTGGCGAGCGCGGAGTCGGCGGCGGAGCCCTTCATCGAACGCCTCGCCGAGCACTGCTCCTCCCGCGAGGACCCGGGCGAGACCGTGGTCGCGGCGATCGTCTACGTCCTGGAGCACCTGCCCCGGGACCCCCGCCTCTCCCTCCTGCTGGCGCCGGAGCGCGCCGACCTCCTCGCCGTCGGCATCACCTCCCCGACCGCGATCGGGTTCGGACGTGCCATGCTGCGCCGCTTCCCCGTCGACTGGGAGGCGCTGGGCTACGACGACGACACCCTGGCCGAGCTCGCCGAGCACCTGCTCCGCGTCATCCAGTCCCTGGTGACCGCCCCCGGCGTCCCGCCGCGCTCGCCCGAGGAGCTCACCCGCTACCTCACCCGCTGGGTCGCCCCCGCGATTCCCATGCCGGCGGGCGGCTGAGCCGCCCCGCGTCGCGGTGGCGCGGCCTCGGGGCGGGAGGGGGTCGTCCGGGTAGGTTGTCGATCAAGGTTCGCGAGATCCAGGAGGGATGACCATGGAGCTTTCCGGCATCGGCGTGTGGAGCCAGCAGCTGCGCTACGGGGACGCGGCCCAGGCCGCGGAGGCGGCCGCGGAGCTCGAGGAACTGGGCTACAGCGCGCTGTGGGTGCCGGACGTCGGGGGCCCGGTCTTCGACGCGGTCGGCAACCTGCTGGCGGCGACCCGGCGGGCGGTCGTCGCGACCGGCATCCTCAACCTGTGGATGCACACCCCCGAGGACGCCGCGTCCGCCCACGCGGCGCTGACCGCCGAGCACGGCGACCGCTTCCTCATGGGCATCGGGGTGAGCCACGCCCCGCTGATCGACCACAAGGAGGCCGGCCGCTACCGCAGGCCGCTGTCGGCGATGGCCGCCTTCCTCGACGGCCTCGACGCGGCGAAGCAGCCCGTCCCGGTCGAAAGCCGCGTCCTGGCCGCCCTCGGTCCCAAGATGCTCGCCCTCGCCTCCGAGCGGGCACGGGGCGTCCACCCCTACCTCGTCACCCCCGACCACACCCGGAAGGCCCGCGAGGCGCTCGGCGAGGGGGCGCTCGTCCTCCCCGAGCAGACGGTGATCCTGTGCGGGAGCCGGGACGAGGCGCGGGAGATCGGCGTCCCGTGGCTGCGCAGCTACCTCTCCCTCCCCAACTACGCCAACAACCTGCTCCGCCTCGGCTTCTCCGCCCAGGACGTGGAGTCGGTGAGCGAGTCCCTCTTCGACGCGCTGATCGCCTGGGGCGACGAGGAGGCGATCCGGAGCAGGGTGGACGAGCACCGTGCGGCGGGCGCCGACCACGTCTGCCTCCAGGTCCTCACCGCGGACTCCAACGCCTTCCCGCGGGAGGAATGGCGGCGTATCGCGGCCGCCCTTCTGTAGCGGGTAGGGTCGCGGCGAGGGAGGGGAGATGGCCTTGTCGAGGCGTCCGCTGGGGCAGCTCGAAGCCGAAGTGCTCGCCGTGGTGGCGGTCGGGGGACCGATCAGCGCCGCGGACGTGGTGACGCGGATCTCCGGCGACCCCGCCTACACGACGATCAACACGATCCTCTTCCGGCTGCACGAGAAGAACCTCGTCACCCGCGTCCGGGAGGGCCGCCAGTTCCTCTACCGGGTCGCGGTCGACGAGGCGCGGCTGGTGGCCGGCCGCATGCACGACCATCTCCGGCACGCCAGCGACTCCACCAGCGTGCTGAGCAGGTTCGTGCAGGCGCTGAGCCCCGAGGAGGAGCAGGAGCTGCGCCGGATCCTGGACAGGGGTGGAGAGGTCCCGTGACCTGGCTGACGCTCCTGCCGGCGGCGATCACGCTGGGATTGAGCATCGCACTGGGACGTTTCCCTCTCCCTCTCCACCCCCTGTGGACGAGCCGCGTGCTGTGCACGGTCGCGGCCATGACGGCGCTCGCGACGGTGGGCACGTTCCTGTTCGTCGCCGTCAACTACTGGGCCACGCTCTGGCCCGACGCGGCGAACCGGCTGCCGGAGTGGACGCTGTTCGGCGACGACGTGCCCGTCCCCACCCCGCTGGGCGTGGCGGCCGTCGTCCTGCTCGCGGCGAGCCTGGTGACGGCGGTGCGGCTGGCCGTGCGCTGGGTGGCGGAGGTGCGCGCGGCGCAGGGCGTGTCCCTGCTGCAGACCGACGTCCCGATGGCCCTGGCGGTGCCCGGCCGCCGGGGCGGCGTCCTGGTCTCCCGCGGACTGATGGCGGCGCTCACCCCGGCGGAGCTGGGCGTCGTCCTCCAGCACGAGGGCTCGCACCTGCGGCACGCCCACCACCGCTACCTCGCCCTGGGCGCGCTGGCCGCGGGCGTCCTGCCGCCGCTGCGGAGCCTGAACGAGCGCATGCGGTTCGCCCTGGAGCGCTGGGCCGACGAGGACGCCGCCGAGGCCGTGGGCGACCGCGAGCTCGTCGCCCGCACCATCGCGCGGGTCGCCCTCCTCCAGCCGCGCCGCCCGGAGCCCGGCCCCATGGGCGCCTTCGCCGACTCGGGAGTGGTGCGGCGGGTCGAGGCGCTGATGGACCGCGCCCCCGACCGCAACCCCATCGTCGGCCCGGTGAGCCTGCTGAGCACCACCCTGGTGACCGGCGCCCTGGCCCTGGTCGCCCTCCAGATCGACCGCGCCTTCCACCTCACCTTCATCTGAGGGAGTCGAGGAACCTCGCGGCGATGGGGGCGGCGGCCTCGGCTCCGGTGCCGCCGTCCTCGACGATGACGGAGAAGGCGACATCGCCCTTGTAGCCGATGAACCAGGCGTGGGTGGGCGGCTCCTCGCCGGAGCCGAACTCGGCGGTGCCGGTCTTGCCCGCGGTCCCGGCGGGGAAGTCGACGTCGTGGGCGGTGCCCTCGGAGACGACGGCGGGCATCAGGACGCGCAGAGCCTTGCGGACGGCGGGGTCGAGCCGGTGGTCGGGCTCGGGCTTCTTGCCCGCGGCGTCCAGGGCCTGGCTCGCCAGCTCCTTCGGGACGAGCCGGGGGGAGCGCCAGGTGCCGTCGGCGGCGGCCGCGGCGACCGAGGCCATGTTGAGCGGGCTGGTGAGCACCTCGCCCTGGCCGAACGCGGCGGCGGCCAGCGCGGTGTCGTCCTTGACGGCGGGGAACGACGCCCGCACCGCCGGGAGGCCCGCGATGATCGGCACGTTGAAGCCGAACTGGGAGGTGACGTCCGCCAGCTTCTTCTCGCCCAGCCGGGAGACGGCCAGGTCGGCGAACGTGGTGTTGCAGGAGTGGGCGAACGCGTCGCGGAACGGGACGTCGCCGAACTTCTCGTACCCGGCGTTCTTGAAGGTGCGGCCGCCGATCGTCGTCGTGGCGGGGCAGCCCACCGTGCTGGTGACGCCGAGCCCGTTCGCGACCAGGGCGGCCGCCGTGACGACCTTGAAGGTGGAGCCGGGCGGGTACTGGCCCATGAGCGCGCGGTTGTAGCCGCCGGGCTTGTTGACGACGGCGAGGATCTCGCCGGTCGAGGGCCGGACGACGACCATCGAGGCGTTCTTCTTCGCGGTCGACAGCGCCTCCCCGGCGGCCAGCTGGACGCGCGGGACGATCGTGGTCCTCAGCGGCTCGCCCGCCGCGCCGTCGAACCGCTGGAGCGTCTGGACCGGCGCGTCCTTCCCGTCGACGATCTTGACGACCGTGCCGGGGGTGCCGGCCAGCCGCTTCTCGTACTGGCGGTTGAGCCCGTCCAGGCCGACCGGGTCGTCCTTGCGGTAGGGGGCGCCGAGTTCGGCGGCGGCCTTGTCGGTGGCGGGGCCGACCGGCCCGATCAGCTGCTGCACCGATCCGGAGGAGCTGCCGCGCAGGTCGGAGCCGTTGGCGGCGGTGATGGCGGCGCGTTCGGGGAACTCCCGGGCGGAGGTGAGCCGCTGCCCGTCCTTCAGCGCGGGGTGGAGCACCGACGGCGTCCAGCGGACCCGCCATCCGTCGTCGTTCTTCACGAACGAGAAGGTGCCCTCGTACTTCCACTGCTGGCCCTGACCGAGGGTGAGCTCGGCCCGGTAGAGGGCCTTGGCGCCCTCGCCTTCACCGACCCCCGCCAGGTGGAGGCGCTGGTCGACGACGCCGAGGTCGGTCCACGTGCGGGCGAGGCGGTCCTTGAGGTCGGCGGGGCCGCCCTCGGTGAGCGCCGCCATCGCGGCGGCGTCGCGGCGCTGCCAGGCGTCGAGGAACTGCTCGCTGACCGGCCGGGGCCCGTCGTCCCGGTTGACGGCCCAGAAAATCCCGGCGCCCACGACCAGGACCGTCGGCACGGCCACGGCGGCCACCACGGTACGGCGCATCCACTTCTCCTTCCCCCGCAGGAGAGACCAGGACAGCAGAAGATCGAGAATATGTCCAAGTTTGTTATGAGTCATGGATTGATATCCAGATGGATATAATCCCGGGTCATGAACCTGGTGGGGCACCTCGAGTGCTTCGTCGCGGTGGCCGAGGAACTGCATTTCGGCCGGGCGGCGGAGCGGCTCGGCATGGCGCAGCCGCCGCTCAGCCAGCGCATCCAGCGGCTGGAGAAGGAGCTCGGCACCCGCCTGTTCGACCGGTCGAGCCGCCGCGTCACGCTCACCGCGTCCGGCCGGCTGCTGCTGGAGGAGGCGCGCGACCTCCTCGACCGGGTCGAGCGGATCCACGCGGTCGCCGAACGGGCGGCCGAACGCGACGTGCTGCGCGTCGGCGTCCCCGAGGACCTCGACGGCGCGGTGATCGCCGCCCTCCTCGGCACGTTCCGCGACGTCCGCCCCGAACTGCCCCTGGACCTGCGCCCCGCCCCGACGGAGGAGCACCTGCGCGCCCTCGCCGCCGGCACGCTCGACGCCGGGGTGCTCCGCCACCCGTGCGACACCGCGGGCCTGATGCTCGGCCCGATGCTCGGCCAGCCCCTGGGAGTCCTCCTGCCCGACGGCTCCGCGCCCGCCGCCGCCCCCGAGCTGCGCCTGGCCGACCTGGCAGGCCACGATCTCGTGGTGCCCCGCCGCGAGACGTCGCCCGCCGCGCTGGAGGACCTGCTGGCCTCCTGCGCCCGGCACGGCTTCGTCCCGGGGGCCGTCCACGAGTCCCCGCACCCCCAGTTCACGCTGGGCCTCGTGCTCGCGGGCACCGCCGTGGCCCTCGTCCCGCCGGGCCCGGCGGCCCCCGGTACGGTGTGGCGTCCCCTGCTGGGCACGCCCCTCCTGCAGCGGACGTCCTGCGCCTGGCGTTCGGGAGCGCCGCCCGAAGGCCCTCTCGCCGACCTCATCGAGGTGACCACCCGTGTCCTGCGCACCGAGGCGGCCATGACGCCCGTCACCCAGCGCGTCGTCCTCCGCCCGTCGTCGGGGTTCCTCGCATGACGGCGGCGATCGAAGGCGCGTTCCGCGAGGCCGGAGTGGTCGGCTGGCTGCACGCGGTCGACCTGGACACCGGCCGCGAGCTCGGCGTGCGCCAGGACGAGACCGTGGTGCTCGCGTCGGTCTTCAAGGTCCCGCTCCTCGTGGCGTTCTTCCGCCGCGCGGCGGCGGGCGGGCTCGACCCGGTGGAGCAGGTGACCCTGCCCCCCGGCGTCCGGGTGGCCGGGCCGACCGGGACGTCCGTGCTGCTCGACGAGGTCCGCATGTCGCTGCGCGACCTGGCCTGCCTGATGATCACGGTCAGCGACAACACGGCGGCCGACGCCGTCCTGGACCGCGTCGGCCTCGACCACGTCAACCGCGCCCTGGCCGACCTCGGCCTGACCCGGACCCGCGTGACGGGGAGCGCCGCCGACCTGCACGCCTCCCTCATGGCCGACGCGGGCGTCGCCGACCCCGCCGACCTGTGGGGGAGGCTCACCGACCCCGGCATGACCGGCCGCCTCACCGCCCTCGACCCCGCCCGCTCCAGCCGCGGCACCCCCCGCGAGCTGACCGGCCTCCTGGCCGCGATCTGGCGCGACGAGGCGGCGCCGCCCGCCGAGTGCGCCCAGATGCGCCGCATGCTGGGCCTCCAGATCTGGCCCCACCGCCTCGCCGCCGGCTTCCCCTACGACGACGTCCTCGTCAGCGGCAAGACCGGCACCCTCCTGACGCTCCGCAACGAGATAGGCGTCGTGGAGTACCCCGACGGCGGCCGCTACGCCCTCGCCGTCTTCACCCGCGCCCGCAGCACCGCCGCCACCCACCCCCGCGCCGACGCCGCCATCGGGACCGCCGCCCGCCTCGCCGTCCAGGAGCTCCGCGGCTGGGCCTCCTGACCCGCCGCCCGGAGCGCCACCACCCGTCCGGGGCCGGTCAGGTGCTCCCCGCGACGTACTGACGGCACTCGCCGGTGAAGACGACGGCCAGCTCGGCGTCGATGATCGACGCCGAGAGGGCGGTCGCGGGGATCCCGTTCACCCCTGAGGGGTCGCGGTAGACCTGCGTCGCCAGCCCTTCGGCGACGGCGGCGAGGCGGACGGCCGCGGGCCACGGGTCGAGGTCCGGCACGACCTCCCCGCACTCCTTGCCGTTGTGGACGGCCTGGGCGAGGTCGTCGCGCAGCGCCCGGGCGGTCTCGGAGTCGACCTCGGCGAGGGCGGGGACGTCCAGTGCGCGTCCGGCGAACGCCCTGGCGACGCGGAACTCGGTGCGGCGCGTCTCGTCCAGGGGGATGAGCTCGGCCATCGCCTCGGCCAGGACCCGCGAGATGGGCCGGCGGTGCTGGATTCCGGCGCGTATCCGTTCTTCGATGCGGCTCCGGATGCGCGAGCTGGCGTACCTGAACGCGTGCAGGAGCATCTCGTCCTTGGTGCGGAAGTAGTGCTGCACCAGCCCCACCGAGATCCCGGCGGAGGCGGCCGTGCGGGCGACGGTGACGGCGTCGAGGCCGCCTTCGGAGATGAGCTCGCAGACGGCCGCGGCGATCTGCCGCCGGCGCTCCTCGTGGTCGGCTGTCCTCGGCACTTGATGACCATACCGCCGTACGGTAAAACCGTATGGCCATATTGTTATTCGATCCCCCCGGGAGCCTCCTTGCGAGAACGCCTTCGGCCCGCCGCCGCGAGCTTGGCGGCCCTTCTGCTCTGCCTGCTGTTCTGCGTCCCCGCCGCCCCGGCCTCCGCAGGGTCCGGCCGGTACGCCGCGATCGACGATTACGTCCGGGACCGGATGGAGGCCACGCGCGTACCCGGCCTCGCCTACGCCGTGGTCGGCCCCGAAGGCCCGCTCCACCAGCGGTCCTGGGGCACCGACGGGCACGGGGAGCCGGTCACGGCCGCCACCCCCTTCCTGTGGGGCTCGGTCGCCAAGCCCGTCGCGGCGACCGGCGTCATGGCCCTCGTCCAGACCGGGCGGCTCGGCCTGGACGACAAGGTCGCCGACCGCCTGCCCGGCTTCCGCTTCGGCGGTACCGCGCACGCCGCCGAGGTCACGGTCCGCCACCTGCTCGACCAGACCGCGGGTCTGCCCGAGTCGGCCACCTTCAAGGTCGCCGACTGCCTGGACGCGGACTGCCCCCGCCCGGCCGAACGGCTCGCCGCCCTGGACGACGTGCGGCCGCTCGGGCCGCCCGGCACCGCCTACGCCTACACGAGCGCCAACTACCTGGTGCTGGCCGCCCTGGTCGAGGCGGTCACCGGACGGCCTTTCGCCGAGTACCTCCGCAGCGCGGTCCTCGACCCGGCGGGCATGGACGGAGCCATCGCGGACGCGGCGTCGGCGCGGAAGCGGAACCTGCCGCCGGGACACCAGCTCCTGTGGGGCTTCCCGTCCGCGATCGCGGACGGATTCGACGACTCCGGCGCGAGCTACGGCTACCTGGGCGGCGACCTGAACGACCTGGCCGCCTTCGCGTCGTTCCAGCTCCGGTCGGGCAGGACCGCCGGCGGGGACACCGTCCTGACCCCGGAGTCCGTACGGCTCATGCGTGAAGAGGGCGAGCTCCGCCCCACCGGCGCCGGAACCGGTTACGGACTGGGCTGGCGGGTCGGCGGCCTGGACGCGCCCCTCGACGACGCCGTCTGGCACACGGGAGCGACCTTCGGCTACTCGGGGATGCTGTTCCTGCTGCCGGCGCAGGGCACCGCGCTCGTCCTCCACCAGAACCTGCACGGCCTCCTGCATGACAAAGCGATCATGCAGGTCGGCTTCGGGGCCGCAAGCCTCCTGGCGGGCGGCGGCCCGCCCGCCGTTTCGTCCGCCTCCACCTACCACCTCGCTGTCTGGGGCACCACCGTCCTGGCCCTGGCGTTGAGCGCGGCGGCCGTCCGCTCGGCCTTCCTCCTCCGCCGTCCCGCTCCCGGCTCTCGGCTGCGCCGCACCGCCGCGGCCGCGGCGTGGGCCCTGGCGGGCGCACTCCCCTGGACGGCCGCGGTTCCCCTCGTCGTCCAGATGGGCCCCGGCCAACTGTCGAACTGGTTCCCCGACATCTTCATCGCGTTGTGCGCGGCGGCTCTCGCCGGTGCCGCCACCGCGGTCCTGCGTCTGGCCCGTGCGCTGCGCGGCGCCTCCCGTTGATCAATTGCTCCGAACAGCCGGGGGGAGCGGTGCGTCATAAGTGCTGTCGGATTCCCATCCGGGATGCTCCTGGCAGCTCGTCGGGGGAAGGCACTTTCAAGGAGATGACGATGAAGCGTGGACTTGTTGCGGTGCTGGCGGGCGCACTGGTGCTCTCGCCGGTCGTTTCGGTTCCGGCGGAAGCCGCCGCCAAGCCGAAGCTGGGCCCGCTCGGATACGGGAAGCTCAAGATCGGGCAGACGAAGAAGCAGGCGCGCAAGACCGGGCTGATCGTCCTGGAGCGGACCGACGGCGGGTGCACCGGGTTCGACCTGAAGGCCCACCGCACCCCCAAGGACGAGGTCGGCGGCTACATCTCCAAGAAGCACGGCGTGGTCGCGATCTTCGCGGCCAAGGGCATGAAGACCCCGCAGGGCGTCGGCGTCGGCGCGACCATGGCCCAGGTGAAGAAGAAGTACCCGGGCCTGCGGGAGGAGATCAACCACTGGTGGGTCCCGGCCCCCGGCGCCAAGAACAAGGCCCAGTACTGGTTCCTGTTCGACCAGAAGAACAAGCTCACCGAGCTGGGCCTGGTCTCCCCGAAGCAGGACTGCTTCAACTGACCCCGGGGAGATCCGCGGACGCTACGCGTCGACCTTGACCCGGGTGCCGATCAGGCGCGGGTCGGGGTCGGCGGAGCGGCCGTGGGTGGCGTAGAGGGTGAGGCCCACGAAGGTCAGGCCGCCGACGAGGTTGCCGAGGACGGTGGGGATCTCGTTCCACACGAGGTAGTCCGTGATCGAGAAGTCGCCGCCGAGCATCAGGCCGGACGGGAACAGGTACATGTTCACGATCGAGTGCTCGAAGCCCATGTAGAAGAAGAGCAGGATGGGCATCCACATGGCGATGACCTTGCCCGAGACGGACGTCGACATCATCGCGGCGACCACGCCCGTGGAGACCATCCAGTTGCACAGGACGGCGCGGACGAACAGGGTCAGCATCCCGGCGGCGCCGTGTTCGGCGTACCCGACGGTACGGCCCTCGCCGATCGTGCCGATCCGCTGGCCGATCTCGTTGGGATCCATCGAGAAGCCGACGGTGAAGATGACGGCCATCAGGACCGCGACGGTGATCGCTCCGGCGAGGTTGCCGACGAAGACCAGTCCCCAGTTGCGCAGCACCGAGCGCTTGGTGACGCCCGGCCGCCGGTCGATCAGCGCGAGCGGCGTCAGCGTGAAGACCCCGGTCAGCAGGTCGAACCCCATCAGGTAGAGCAGGCAGAACCCGATCGGGAAGAGCACCGCGCCGAGCAGCGCCTCACCCGTCTGCACCGTGACCGTCACCGCGAACGCCGCCGACAGCGCCAGGATGGCCCCGGCCATATAGGCGCGGATCAGGGTATCTCGGGTGGACATGAAGGCCTTGGCCTCGCCTGAGTCGATCATCTTCTTCACGAAATCGGGCGGGTTCACATAGGACACGGGGCACTCCTTCGCCGGGGGTGGGAGGCCCGCGGACTCCGCGGGCGCTCACGGGCATTCCGGAGTCTGTGCAGCGGAGATTTCCGTTGTGTGACACGGCTGGGAGCATCAAGTCACGTCGGTTTCACGCGCCGGCCGGCCCTCTGTGAGGGGCGGGGGGCGCGGCGGCGGCGCGCCTTCGCCGGTTCATATAGACAACGCTGTTTGAGCGAAAGCATAATTGTCGCCCGCGCTCGGGAAGACATGATCACCGCAGGGGCGTGGCCGGGGTCTGCGGCGGGGTGTCGAAGGAGCGGGGATGGACGGGCTGGGGTTGGCCGAGGGGCGGCGGCTCGGCGGCAGATACCGGCTGGAGGCCCTGATCGGGCGCGGCGGCATGGGCCAGGTCTGGCGTGCCGTCGACGAGAGGCTGCGCCGTCCGGTCGCCGTGAAGGTGCTGCCCGCCGAGCTGGCCGTCGCCGAAGGGGGCCTGGCGCGCTTCGAGCGGGAGGCGGAGACCACCGCCGCGCTCCAGCACCCCGGCATCACCGTCCTCTTCGACATCGGCGGGGACGAGGACGGGCTCACCTATCTGGTGATGGAGCTGCTGGAGGGCGAGGACCTGCGCGCGGTCATCGACCGCCATCCGGACGGCCTCCCGGTGGACCAGGCCGTCGAGTTCGCCCTCCAGCTCGCCGACGCCCTCGCCGCGGCGCACTCGCGGGGCATCGTCCACCGCGACATCAAGCCCGCGAACCTCTTCGTCCTCGACGGGGGCCGGCTCAAGCTCTGCGACTTCGGCATCGCCGGGCTCGCCGCCGCCACCACCCGGCTCACCCGGGACGGGGGATCCGTCGGCACCCCCCTGTACATGGCCCCCGAGCAGTTCCGCGGCGTGCCCGCCGACTTCCGCTCCGACCTGTACGCCCTGGGGTGCGTGCTGCACGAGCTCCTCACCGGAGCACCGCCCTTCGGCTCCGACGCGGGGCTGCCCGGCCTGCTGTACGCGCACCTGAACGAGCCGCCGCCGCCGGTCAGGGCCCGCCGCCCGGACGCTCCCGAGCACCTCGAACGCCTCGTCCTCTCCCTGCTGGCCAAGCCGATGGACCAGCGCCCTCCCAGCGCGGCCGCCGTCGCGTCCTACCTGCGCGAGAAGGACCCGGCGCCGCCGTCCGCGCCGCCGACCCCGTCCCCGTCCCCGTTCCCGCCGCCCGCGCCGCCCCCCGGCACGGGCGCGCACCCGCACCAGCACCACGCCGCGACGCTCCCGCCGGACCTCCGCTCCTCCTCGGGCCCGCTGTCCGGCAGGACGCTGGCCGCCGTGGGCGCGGCGCTGGCGGTCGCGGTCGCCGCCTGCGCCGTCGCCGTCTTCGCCGTGACCGGCAACCTCCCGGGCCAGAAGACGGCCGCCGCGCAGCCGAGCCCGCGCCGGTCCGCCCCCGCCGACTCCGCGGCGGTCCCGACCACCCCGACCACTCCGCCGCCCCTCAAGATCGTCTACTCGGTGACGGGAAGCGCTCCCACGGTCTCGGTCCTGTACATGCACCCCGAGGGCGGCTCCGCCTCCCAGCAGGCGGATCCCCCGTGGACCAAGAAGTTCGAGGTGGCGAAGTACACCTTCCTCCACGTCTCGGGGAACACGGGGACCTCCGGCGGCTCCGTCCGCTGCCGCATCAGCATCGACGGCAAGGTGGTCCAGGAGCGCTCCGGCAGCGGCCGCTTCGCCTCCGTCAGCTGCCAGTACTCCCCTTACCTCTCCCAGATCACCCCGGCCCCGGCCGGCTGACGCGGCGGGGGCCGGGGCGGTCGGCGGGTTCGCCTACTTCTCGCCGAGGAGCTTCTTCATCTGGTCGATCTCGGCCTTCTGGGCGGTGATGATGGCGGCGGCGAGGTCCTTGGCGGGGCCGTAGGCGCCCTTCTCCTGCTCGGCGGCGGCCATCGTGACGGCGCCCTCGTGGTGGGCGATCATCATCTCCAGGAAGCTCTTGTCGAACTTCTCGCCGGAGAGGCCGGCCAGGGCGGTCATGTCCCCCTCGCTCATCATGCCGGGCATGCCGTCGTGCTCGCCGGAACCGCTGTCGGAGCCGTGGTCCATGCCGTGGTCGGTGCCCGGCGCGCCCTCGGCGGGAACCTTCTGGCCCCAGGAGGTGAGCCACCCGGACATCGTGGTGATCTCCGGGTCCTGGGCCGCCTTGATCTGCGCGGCGAGGTCCTTGACGGCCTGGGATCCGGCGCGCTCGGGCGCGAGGTCGGCCATCTCCACGGCCTGCCGGTGGTGGGGGATCATGCCCTGCGCGAAGGCCACGTCCTGGTCGTTGTGCTGCTGGGCCTCGGCCGAGGCCGGCGCCGAGTGGTGCGCGCCGGAGGTGGCCGCGGGGCGGTCGGCGGAGTCGTCGCCGCAGGCGGCCGTCCCGAGCAGGAGGACGGCGGGAAGGGCGATCAGGCCGGCGGCGCGGCGGACGGGGAAACGCTTGGTGTTCATGCGTGGAGCTCCTCGGATCTGTACGGAGTGAAGAAAGGCATGCCGCCGGAGCGGCAGCGGCGCCCGAAAAGGTCGGGTACCGGGGCCTCTAGATCCGCAGGAGCTGGAGTTGCGCCAGGTCGGGCGGGGCGCGCTCCGCCGAGGTGCGCCGCAGGACCCCCGGAAGGGGAACGGCGGGGGCACCCGAGTGGTAGGCCGGAGCGGGCGGCAGGTAGGCGGCGCCGAGACCGGCGGCCGCGCAGTCGCTCACGGAGTGGACGGAGTGCCCGCCCGTGGAGTCGTGGTGGCAGAGGGACGTCGCTGAGGCGCTCTCCTGGGCCGCGGCGAGCGGGCGGGCGTCCGGATGGCGGGATCCGTCCGGGGAATGGGCCGAGTGGCCCGCCGTCCGCATGCCCTCCGCGGACGCGCCCAGGGAGAAGGCCGCCGCCGTCAGGCCGTGCATGCCCACCAGGCCGGTCAGTACCAGCAGGACCAGCACGAGAGGCACGCGTCCGAAGGGGCGAGTGCTCATCCTCCACCGATCACCGACCACCGTCACAGCCTATGCACCGGGACGGCTCTTCGTGACGGGGACCGCCGTCCGCCGCCCGAGCGGGCGTCAGATCTCGGTGAGGACGGAGCTCTGGAAGCGGTCCGGAACGCGGATGGTGCCGGGGGGAAGGGTGTTGGGGGCCAGGAGGAGGCCGCCGACGGCGTCGAGGACGAAGCGCCCCAGGTTCTCCCAGGTGCCCTCGGCGGAGGCGCGGCCCTCGGCGAGTTCGAGCTCGAATCCGGCGCTGGCCCGGAAGAGGAGCGGGCGCACCAGGCGCCAGCGCATCCACATGATCTCCGCGGGGACGTCCGTGGCCGTGCGCTCCACGGCGCGGATCGCCGGTCCGGCGTGCGGCCCGGCGAGCTCGGGCAGCACCCGCTCCTCCAGCGCGGGGTCGGCCAGGACCTGGATGACGAAGCGGGAGTAGTAGGTGGGCGGCCCCAGCCGGTCCAGGTGGATGAGGGTGGGCAGCAGCACGCAGGCGAGGTGCTCGCGCGGGTCGGCCGAGCCGGCGGCCTTCTCGGCCATGGCGCGGCCGATCTCGTCGGTCTCCCCGCGGTGCGCCCGGACGATCTCCAGGACGAGGTCGAGCTTCGTGCCGAAGTGGTAGGCGACGGCCGAGTGGTTGGCGGCGCCGGCCTCCTCGGCGATCCGGCGGGCGGAGACACCGGTGCCGTGCAGGGCGATCAGCCGTTCGCCCGCCGCCAGCAGATGCTCCCGGGTGGAGCCCTTCTCCGTCATGGCCGTCATTCTCCCATCTGTGAGAACCGTCTCCTCGGGCGTCTTGCCGTTCCGAGCGTTAAGGCGAGTGACTTAATATTACCCCCAGGATTAAGCCAGTTGACTTAACGATGTGCGACGTGCGAGGGAGATCGATCTGATGCAGGCGACGGACACCGTCCCCGCCGAGGGGGAGCAGGCGGCGGGCGCCGGAGGGGGGCGACGGCAGCCTCCCAAGGCGGTCATGTACACGATCGTGGGATTCATCCCGTTCCTCTTGGTGATGATGCTCGTCACCGTCTACACCTCGGCGATGCACCAGCCCGCGCCCCGGGACCTGCCCGTCGCGGTGATCGGCGCCGGTCAGCAGGCCGAGGGGCTCGCCGCGCGGCTCAACGCCGTCGAGTCGTCACCGGTCGAGGTCCGCACCGTCGCCACCGCCTCGGAGGCGAAGAGCCTCATCATGGACCGGGAGATCGCCGCCGCCTTCGAACCGCCGACCGCGCCCGGCGCCCCCGCCGCGGTCTACACGGCGCAGACCGCCGGCATGGGCCAGGCGTCGATGGCGCAGTCGATCTTCGGCGGGATCGCCGCCCAGCAGAACCTCCAGGTGGAGCAGCACGAGCTCGCGCCGCTGCCCGCCGAGGACAACATGGGCGTCTCCGCCATGCTGATCACCACCGGCTGGATCCTCGCCGGATACATGATCATCACCATGATCGGCCAGGGCGCCCCCGAGCTCTTCACCCTCCGGCGGGTGCCGGTCTACCTCGCCGGCTGGGCCGCGCTGATGAGCTTCGTGGTGTGGCTGATCGCCGATCCGGTCATCGGGGCGGTGAGCGGGCACGCCTGGGAGATGCTCGCGCTCGGCTGGGCGACGGTCTTCGCGGTCGGCCTGGCGCAGAGCTTCATCGTCCACCTCGTGGGCGGGCTCGGCTCGGTCGTCGGCGTGTTCGTCCTCATGTACCTCGGCGTGCCGTCCTCCAACCTGGGCATGCCGGTGAAGTCGATGCCGGGCTTCTTCGAGTGGCTGCACGGCGTCCTGCCGACACCCGCCGCCGGCGAGGCGCTGCGCTCGATCCTCTACTTCGGCGGTGACGGGGTGAGCGGCCACCTGCTGGTCCTCATGCTGTGGGGCGCGGTCTCGGTCGCGGGATCCGTGGCCCTGGACTCGGCCCGCAACCGGCGCAGGCCCGCCCACGACGGCGAGCGGGCCGCGGACGAGGAGCCCGAGGCCCCCGCCCCGGCCGTGCCCGCCACGGTCTGACCCGAATCCGCACCTTCTTCCCCACGAGGTTCTCCGTATGTCCTCCTCCAGCGGCCAGCACGCCGCCGTCTCCGCGAAGGGCACGTCGCCCGCGGCCAGGTACCTCCTGGTCGGACTGTTCCCGTTCCTCATGGTCGTGATGATGGTCGGCGTCATGCTGACGGCCATGCACCAGCCCGCGCCCAACCGGATGCCGCTCGCCGTCGTCGCCGCGACCTCCGCCCAGGCCGAGCTCACCACCTCCCGGCTGTCCGCCGCGACCGGCGAGGCGTTCGACCTGCGCACCGTCGGCACCGAGGCCGAGGCGAAGGAGCTGGTCATGGAGCGCGAGGTGGCCGGCGCCTACGCCGGGCCGTCCGTGCGCGGCAGGGGCCAGGCCGTCGTCTACGTCGCGGGCGCGGCGGGCGCGAGCCAGTCGCAGACCATCGCCAAGGTCCTCACCGGCTTCACCGCCGGGCAGGACGTCACCCTCCGGACCGAGGACATCGCCCCCCTGCCGGCCTCCGACGGCGCCGGCATCTCCACCCTCTACCTCGCCCTCGGCTGGCTCCTGTCCGGCGCGATCTTCGTCCTGGTCATCGGGAGCGCCCTGCCGCACCTGCTGCGGCCGCGGACCTTCGCGCTCGTCGCCGCGGGCTGGGCGGTGCTCATGGGCTTCGCCGTCTGGCTGATGATCGGCCCGATCATCGGCGCGATCGAGGGCCATCCGGAGCTCATCGGCGTCGGCGCCCTCGCCTCCTACACCGGCGCGCTGGTCACCGCCTTCTTCACCCGCCTGCTCAGCCCCCTGGCGGCGAACCCGGCACTCGCCCAGATCGCCGGGGTCCCCGCGATCGGCCTGCTGGTCATCCTCGGCGTCCCCGCCAGCGGCGGCGCCGTCTCGATCTGGATGGAGCCCTCCTTCTTCCAGTGGCTGCACGGCATCCTCCCGATGCCCGCCGTCCTGGAGACCGCCCGCTCCATCCTCTACTTCGACGCCGCCACCCTGGGCGGCCACATGACCGTCCTGCTGGTCTGGCTCGTCGCCGCCCTGGGCCTCAACTTCGTCCCGTTCGGCGCGAAGCCGCCCGCCGCACCCCCCGCGGAGGCCCTCCCCTCCCAGCAGGCCGTCCCCGTTCCCGCCTGACGGTCCGGCCGCGTCCCGGCCCGTCCGGGACGCGGCCGGGACCCTCCTCGTCCGCGAGGGGGCACGGAGGCGGCCCGCCGGAAGCCGTCCCGCGCCCGCCAGGCCGCGCGGACGCGGCCCGCTGCGCCCGGACTACGGGTAGGAGACGCAGGTGGTGCCGTTCGCCCGGACGTTCGGCTCGCCGGGGTACCGCCAGCGGCACACGGCCGTGACGTCGGTCTTGGTCGTGCCGTTGCCCTGACAGGTGAGAGAGCCGTTGTAGTAGAAGTACACCGGGTAGCCGTGGGCCGTGCAGTACTCGGCCATGTCCTTCATCGTGACGGTGCCGAGCGTCTTCGGCTCCGCCGGCGGAGCAGGCCGGCTCGGCGAGGGCGACGGCTTGGGAGAGGACGGCTTCTCGGTGGCCGGCGGCCTGGTGCCGCTCGGCTTCGGGGTGGCCTTCGGAGCCGGGGGGCCGCTCCGGTCCTTCGGGGTCCTGGACGTGCGGGGGGTCTGGGCGGGAGCGGGCATCGCGACGGCCTCGCGGTCCTCGGAGGGAGCGGGGCTCGACGGTTGGAGGACGGTGCCGGGGGTCTCGCCCGGCGGCCGGGCGGGCTGCCGCGTGAAGAGGTCCGGGGCGGCGAGGTGGACGGCCCCGGCGAGGACCGGGACGGCCAGGGCCGCGCCGACGATCCGGATCCGGCGCCTGCGCCCGTCCGGGGACGCGGGACCGGCCCCGCCGGACCGTTCCCGCCCGTCGCCGGGGGAGGCGTGGCCGTCGGCGGGGGCGTGGCCGTCGCCGGTGAGCCAGGCGGGCGCCGGGAGGGAGCGCAGGCGTTCGCCGACCTCGACGGCGGTGGGGCGCAGGGCGGGGTCCTTCTCCAGGCAGGCGCGGACGACGTCCTCCAACCGGCCGTCCAGGCCGTCCAGGTCCGGTTCGCCGTGCAGGATCGCGTACATGACGGCCGAGACCGACGTGCCGCCGAAGGTGTTGCGGCCCGTGGCGGCGTAGGCCATGGCCGCCCCCCAGGCGAACAGGTCGGCCGGCGGGCCGGCCGCGTCCTCCTGGAGGCGTTCGGGGGCCATGTAGGCGGGGGTGCCCACGGCCTGGCTGCCGGTGAGCGACTGGCTGAGGTCCAGGGCGCGCGCGATCCCGAAGTCGATCACCACCGGCCCGTCCGGGCCGAGGATCACGTTGCCCGGCTTGAAGTCGCGGTGGACCACCCCGGCCCGGTGGATCGCGGCCAGCGCCGTCACGGTGTTGAGGGCCAGCCGCTCCAGGGCGGCCCCGCCGCGGACCCCGGTGTCGCGCACCGAGGCCTGCAGGGACGGCCCGTCGACGAACTCGCTGACGATGTAGGGGCGGCCCTCCAGGACGCCGCTGTCGAGCACCTGCGCCGTGCAGAACGGGGCCACCCGCTTGGCGAGCTCCACCTCGTCCAGGAAGCGGGCGCGGGCGGTCTCCTGGGTGATGAGATGCGCGTGCAGGAGCTTGACCGCCACCCGCCGCCCGCTCTCGTCGCCGGCGAGGTAGACGGTGCCCTGGCCGCCGATCCCGATCCGCCCTTCGAGCAGGTACGGTCCCACCCGCGCCGGGTCCGCCGGCAGGAGCGGCGACAGTTCGGCCACGCGTCCTCCAGAGGTCCAGAACCACCGTGATCCTAGCGGTCGCGGGAAAGCGGCGCGGCGGCCGCGGGCGTCCGGGGAATTCCCCTCGCGGCCTCGCGGCACGGATGTGGAAGAATGTTCACGATTCACTCCCAGGCCGATCCGAGGGGGACGGGAATGGAACAGTCCGGCGGAAGGCCCTCCCGGGAGGAAATGGCGAAACTGCCTTCCGGCCGTCATCACCTCTCCCGTAACTACGTGGTCGGCAACCAGCTCGGACGCATTCTCCAGGCCGTGATCCAGGTCGTCGGGGAAAAGGGCTACGCGGGCCTCACCGTGGACACGATCATCGCCGCCTCCGGCGTTTCCCGGCGCACTTTCTACCAGCTTTTCAAGAACAAGGACGAGGCGTTCATCGCCGCCTATGATCTGGTCGCCTCGCGGGTGGCCGGGGCCGTGCGCGAGAGCATGACGGTCGAGGGGAGCCCGGTCGAGAAGATGAACGCCGGGCTGGCGGCGTTCCTGGAGCACCTGGCCGCCGAGCCGCTGGCCGCGCGGATGGCCATCGTGGAGGTCCTGGCGGCGGGCCCGGTCGCGATCGAGCGGCGCGACCACGCCAAGCAGCTGTTCATCGCCACCATCGCCGACTACCTGAGGCGGGCGGATCCGGACTGGGCGGAGCCGGAGCTGACCGGTGAGGGCATCGCGGGCGCGGTCCTCGAGATCGTCTACAGCCGTATCCGCCGGGGTGCCGCCGACACCCTGCCCTCCCTGTATCCGAGCCTGATCCGGATGTTCGCCATGCCGAGGCGGTCCCGCGCGGCGGACTGACCGCGCCGGCCGGGCGCCGGTACGGCGTGGCCGGATCCTGCCATACCGGTGGATGTCCGCAATGTCGGTCGGCCGTCACCCCGCCGCCGTGACGCGCGACACACCCTCCCTGCGGTTGTGCGCCGTCGGTGACGGCGGGTGACGATCCCCGCCGCGGCTTTCTGGGTCCGTAGGGCTCCTCCCGTGAGGCGGTATCGGCTCGCCGGAAGTCGATAAAGACCTTCTGGTCCGCTTTCCCGCAGGTGGCGGAAGATTGATAAATGCCAGCGTTTATGTTTCCGTTCGGGAGCCACGAACCACCCGCGGCCCAGGGCCCGGACCGCACGGCGGGGCTGTGGCGTTCGGCACCGCCGACCGGCTGTGCGGGGGCATACGGGGAAAAGGCCGGTCGCGCCGGACAGAAATCCCACTCCCATCCCTCAGGAAGGACTCCCGTCATGCGGAGGCTCTCCAGGATCGCCCTCCCCGTCCTCGGGGCCGGCGTTCTGACGCTCGGCACCGCGACCGCCGCGCTGGCCACGACCATCGTGGACGACTCCACCGGTCTGGGCTACAACGGCGACGTCGCGGTCACCAACATCAACAACACCGTCATCACCGGCCTCGGCCCCGGCATCGGCTCCATCTCGGTGACCTGCACCAGCGCGGCGCTGACCGCCGGCGTGGTCGCCAACGGCTCCAGCGGCTCGCTGAAGGCGGTCTCGCTGACCGGCTGCACCAACAACTACGGCGGCAGCACCACCATCAGCGTCAGCAACCTGCCCTACACCGGCGGCTCGGTCACCCACGACCCGGTCGCCGGCGGCCGCGACGGCTACCTGACCATCGACGCGCCCAACGCCGGTGTCGACGTGCGCGCGGTGCTCAACCTCACCAGCATCGGCAAGACCGAGATCTGCCACTACGGCCTGACGACCACCACCGACCTGGTCATCGATCTGTACAACAAGACCAACGCCAACCGCCCCGTCACCGGCAACTCCCACTCCCAGGGCGCGCTGACGGGCGAGAAGCTGCAGAAGATCAGCAACCCGGAGAACACCCCCGGGTGCCCCTCCACCGTCACCGCCAACGGCAAGTACCAGGTGCTGACCTCCCCGGGCGGCAACGACCTGACCCTCGCCCCCTGACCGAGTCCTGATCTACGGACAGGACCCCGCCCCATCCTCGAACGGCGGACCGCCCGGAGCCCCGGGCGGCCCGCCCACCCCCCAGAAGGACCCCCATGAGATCTCCGTTCCGGCGCCGCGGCCTGGTCGCGGCCACCGCACTGGCCCTCGGCGGCGCGCTGTTCGGCGCGGTCCCCGCCGCCTCGGCCGAGACGATCCCCGGTTTCAGCTTCAGCAAGTGCCCGGCTCTGCCCGCCGGAGCCGACCCCGAACTGTGGATGTGCAACGTCGCCGTCATCAACGGCGGCCACCTCGACCTCGGTTCGATGGTGCAGAACATCACCTCCCCCATCACCCTCACCTACGCCGTCGGCTTCGACGGCGAGACCGGGGAGCAGACGGTCCTCGTCGGCGCCCTGGAGTCCGAGAAGTTCAAGGTCATCGACGGGATCTTCGGCGACCCGTTCTTCACCGCGGTCTACGCCAAGCCCGAGTACGCCGGGTTCATGGACCTGCAGGGCGGCGACATCCTGATCAACCTCAAGTTCAAGCTGAGCAACCCCAAGCTGGGGAGCAGCTGCTACGTCGGCAGCAACGGCGACCCGATCAAGCTGCGCATGATCTTCGGCACCACGAACCCGCCCGCGCCCAACCAGCCCATCTCCGGCGAGTTCCCCACCGAGGTCTCTCTGGACCCGCTGGTCTACAAGGCGACCATCGTCGACAACTCCTTCGCGGTCCCGCAGGCGCGCAACTGCGGCCTCCTCGGGCTGGGCTCGCTCAACTGGGCGGTCGACCTCTACGCCGGGCTGCCCTCCCGCGCGGGCAACAGCGCCGCCGTCTTCAAGCAGTACCTGCACTCCAAGACCTACGCCGAGATGGGGAGCTGAGGATGAGGGGAGTGTTCCGCCGCGGCAGGCACGCCGCCCTCGGAGCCGCGCTCGTCGCGGCGGCGCTGGCCGTCCCGACCGCCCCGGCCGCCGCCGAGGAGCCCGCGGTCCCGCCGGGACTGGACTTCGAGGACTGCCCGGCCCTGCCCGAGGGCGCCGATCCCGAGCTGTGGTTCTGCAACACCGCGGTGGTCGGCGGCGGGCGGCTGAAGCTCGGCAGGATCGACCAGGAGATCAACGCCCCGCTCAAGATCACCTACGCGACGGGCTACGACGCCGAGACCGGCGAGGAGCTGCCGTTCCTCATGGCCCCGATGCGGGGCCAGGTGCGGATCGACGGCGGGCTGGCCGGCATCCCCGGCACCGACCGGCTCAAGCTGCTCCAGGTCCACGCCCAGCCCGAGCTGACCGAGCCGCTGAAGGTCACGCCCCCCGTGGCCAGCCGCACCTGGTTCCTCATCAAGATGCGGATCAAGCTGGTCAACCCGATCCTGGGCAAGGAGTGCCACATCGGCAGCGCCGCGAACCCCGTCACCCTGGAGATGGGCATCGCCCCCACCAGCCCGCCCGCCCCCAACGAGCCGATCTCCGGCTCGGCCCCCGTCACCCTGCCCGGCGACCCGCCGGTCTGGAAGATCGGCCTGGTGGACAACGCCTTCGCGGTGCCCGGCGCCGTCGACTGCGGCTACAAGGGCTTCCTCGACAAGGGCGTGAACTGGCGCGCGGGCATCCCCGCGGCGGCCGGCAAGAACACCGCGGTCTTCGACCTGTACCTGGTCTCCAAGCCCTACAGCGAGCTGCCGGCCTGACCGGCGCGTCCACCCGGGAGCGAACGGGAGAAGAATGAGGCGGGCCGCCCTTTTCCCCGGGGCGGCCCGACCCACTCCCGTCTCAGAGCGTACAAGGCGCGAAGTCCGCACACCCCCTCCCGGCGGGCCGCAATGAAGCGCTCACACGACGGCCCGCCAGAAGTCCGCGTAGCGGCCGCCGCGGTGCAGCAGCTCGTCGTGGCGGCCCTCCTCCGCGATCCGGCCGCCGTCCAGGAAGACGATGCGGTCGGCGCGGCGGACGGTCCGCAGCCGGTGCGCGACCATCACCACCGTGCGGCCCGCCATCAGACGCTCGACGCCCTGGTGGACGGCCGCCTCGTTCACCGGGTCCAGCGCGGAGGTCACCTCGTCCAGCAGCACGATGGGCGCGTCCTTCAGCAGCGCCCGCGCGATCGAGACGCGCTGGCGCTCGCCGCCCGACAGCAGCGCGCCGCCCTCGCCGACGCGCGCCGCCCAGCCGCCGGGCAGCCGTTCGACCACCTCGTCCAGCCGTGCCGCGGCCGCGGCCGCCCGCACCTCGGCCTCGTCGGCGCCGGGGCGGCCCAGGCGCACGTTCTCCTCGATCGTGCCGTCGAAGAGGTAGACGTCCTGGAAGACGATCGCGATCCGCGCCATCAGCGTCTCGGTGCTGATGGTACGTACGTCCACGCCGCCGACGCGGATCGCGCCCCCGTCCACGTCGTGGAACCGCGCGAGCAGCTGGAGCAGGGTGCTCTTGCCCGCTCCCGAAGGCCCGACGACGGCGAGCCGCTGCCCTTCCGGGACGGACAACGACAGGTCGTCGACCACCGTGCGGCCGCCCTGCCGGAAGGTGACGGATGCGAACTCCACACCGTGGTCCTCCGGCCGGACCGGCTCGGGAGGCTCCGGCAGCGGCTCGGTGCGCAGCAGCGCGTCGAGTCTCGTCAGCTCGGAACGCGCGCCGCGGAGCCGGCCGCCGAGTTCCGAAAGGGACAGAAGCGGGTCGGCGCAGCGGGCGGCGAGCACCAGGATCGCCAGGAGCTCCGCGGCTCCGATGCTCCCGCCGAGGGCGAGGTGGGCGCCCAGGGCCAGCATCGCGGTGAACGCCACCTGCACGGTGAGGGCCAGGCCCAGCACGCCGGGCAGCGCCGCCAGCGTGGAGCGGCGGGACGCGCGCCGCAGTTCGCTCAGCGAGTCGTCGAGCGCTCCGAAGCGTTCGGCGGTACGGCCTCCGGCCCGTAGCACCGGCTGGGCCTGGAGGTATTCGATGACGCGCCCGGTCGCCTCGTGACCGCGTTCGTGGCGCTCCTCGTCGGTGGCCGCCATCGAGCGCCCCGCCCAGGCCTGGACCACCGCCACGAGCGGCACGGCGACCAGCGCGGCCAGCCCCATCCGCCAGTCGAAGGCGAGCAGCACGCCGACGATCACCAGGGGGGTCACGCAGGCGGAGACGAACGGCCCCAGCAGATGCGCGATCACGCTCATCGCCTGCAGGACGCCGCCGGAGGCCAGGACGGACACCTCCCCGACCCGTCCGCCGCCGTACCAGCCGAGGGGCAGCCGGGCCAGGTGGTCGCCGAGGCGGTGGTACATGCCGTGCAGCAGTGTGGTCCCGGCGTGGAAGCCGGACCGGTCGCTGACGTAGCGCAGTACCGCGTAGCCCGCGACCACCGCGCCGAACGCGATCAGCCAGGGCCAGGCGTCCGAGGGCGTGCTCCCGAACAGTTCCCGCAGCACGGGAAAGAGCAGCGCGCAGGACAGACCCTCGACGACCGCGGTGACCGTCATCAGGGCCACGGTGCGCCGCACCGGCGGGGCGTACTCGTGTCCCAGCACGCGCAGCAGCATGCGGATCATCGGTGCTCCTCTCCTCGCACCGCGGTCCCGTCGGCGGCCGCCGACCGGTGGACGTGCCAGAGCGCGGCGAATTTCCCGTCCCGTGCCAGCAGTTCGGCGGGCGCGCCGCGTTCGACGATCTCCCCGTTCTCCAGCACCACGACGGTGTCGGCGTCGGCGATCGTCTCCAGGCGGTGGGCGATGACCAGGACCGTCCGTTCGCCCGCCCGCGCCGTCAGGGCCCGGCGCACCGCCCGCTCGGTCCGCGGGTCGGCGAAGGCCGTCGCCTCGTCGAGCACGAGGACGGGCGTGTCGGCGAGCAGCGCGCGGGCGATGGCGATCCGCTGCGCCTCGCCGCCCGACAGCCGCGCCTCCTCGTCGAGCACCGTCTCGTAGCCGCGCGGCAGTTCGAGGATCCGGTCGTGGACGTTCGCGAGCCGGGCGGCGCGCTCCACGTCCGTGCGGTCGGCGTGCGGCACCGCCAGCGCGATGTTCTCCGCGACCGACGCGCGCAGCAGGCGGACGTCCTGGAAGACGAACGAGACCGCCCGGTACAGCTCCCGGCTCCCGATCTCGCGCAGGTCGGCGCCGCCCAGGAGGACCGAGCCCTCGGACGGGTCGAAGAACCGCGGCAGCAGCTGGACCAGCGTGGACTTCCCGCTCCCCGACGGCCCGACGACCGCGGTGACCGTCCCCGGTTCGAGCGCCAGGTCGATCCCGCGCAGCACCTCGTGGCCGGCCTCGTAGCCGAACCGGACGCCGCGCAGCTCCACCCGGTGCCCGCGCGGCGCGACCGGGTGCGCGGGCTCCGGCAGCGGCTCCACCGCGAGCACGTCCCGGATCCGGCCGACCGCACGCCGGGCGGCCTGCATGTCGTCGAAACCGTGGCCGAGGGCGGCCACCGGAGCGGTCAGCCCCAGGCCCAGCAGCAGGAAGGGCAGCAGATCGGCGGCGGGCATGCCGCCGCCCGTGATGAGCGCCGCGCCTCCGGCCAGCACGACCAGCAGCACGAACGGCGGCGAGACCACCACCTGCATCCCCGCGGCGATCCCGGAGAGCCCGCGCACCATCCGGTAGAAGGAGTCGACGAAATCGTCCACGGCCGTGCGGAACGCGCGGTGGGCGCGCTCGGTCCCGCCGAACGCCTTGACCACCGCGATGCCCTGGACGAACTCGACGACGGAGTTCGAGATCCGCCCCATGCCCGCGTCGAACTCCTCCTGCTCGCGCAGCCGGGCGGGTGTCATCATCAAAGGCACCAGCGCCACCGCCAGCACCACCGGGATCAGCGTGATCAGCGTGAGCCGCCAGTCGACGGCGAACAGGTAGGCCAGCGCCACTAGTGGCACCACGAACGCGGACACGAGCTCGCCGGGCGTGTGGGCGATGAACGGGTGCACGGCGCTCACGTCCGCGCCGACGACCTTCGCCAGCTCACCGGTCCGGCGCCGGGAGAACCACCCGATCGGCACGAGACCCAGCCGTTCGGCCAGCAGCCGCCGGAACGACAGCTGCACCCGGTCGTCGAGAAGGTGCCCGACCCCTGACGAGGCGGCCGTGAACACCAGCCGGACGAACAGGCCCGCGGCTCCGGCGACCACGACGAGCCGCACATGACCGTGATCGAGCGGCCCGGGCGCCAGCAGCGCGCGCCCCAGCTCGACGACAGCCAGCAGCGGCGCCAGCCCCGCGACGGCGCCGATGACCTGGAGGACCACTAGCGCCGCGAAACTCCGGATGTGCGGCCGCAGCAGCCCCTGCGCGGTGGCGCTCACCGGCCGCCCGCCTTCGGCGACCCGGCCTCGGGGTGCAGGTGACCGCGGAGAAAGGTGAGTATCTCGTGCCGTGCGGGACCGGCGGCCGGGATCAGTCCGGGCATGCTGAGGAAGGCGTGGACGGCCTTCGGGTAGCGGACCACCCGGGCGTCGGTGCCGTCGGCGCGGAGCCGCTCGGCATACCGGGCCCCCTGGTCCTCCAGGAGATCCAGCGCGCCGGTGACGATGAGCGCGGGAGGCAGACCGGAGAGGTCCTCGTACCGCACGGGCGACACGCTGCGCGCGTCGAGGCCCTCCGGCAGGCTCAGCCTGCGGGCCGCGAGCATCTTGGGCAGCGAGATCCCGGGGTGGCCGGTGTTCGCGGCGATCGAGGGGTAGTCGGCCAGGGCGTCGGTCCAGTCCGTGGCCGGGCAGGTCAGCGCCTGCGCGTGGATCGGCGGGCCGTTCTTGCGGGCGCGCAGTGTGATGAGCGCGGCGAGCGTGCCGCCGGCGCTCTCGCCGAGGACCGCGACGGCCGCCGGATCGACGCCCCAGCCGCCGGGGTCCTCGAGGATCCGGACGAGTGTGTCGTAGCCGTCGTCGATCGGCTCCGGCAGCGGGTGCCGAGGGGCGAGACGGTAGTCCACCGACACGACGACCGCCGGGCAGTGGGCCGCGAGATGGCTGTTGAGCCAGTCGTTCTGCTCGGGGGTGCCCGCGATGAAGCCACCGCCGTGGAACGAGAGGATCAGCGGTGCTCGCGGACCGGCGTTCCTCGGACGGTGCACCCGGAGCCTCAGGCGGCGGCCGGGGAGGTCGAGCGTGCGTTCCTCGATACGGGCGCGGCGGTCGGGCAGGCCGGCGATGACCCGTGCCATCCGTGACGACTGCATGCGGGCGGCCTTCTCGCGGAGGGCGACCGCCTGTTCGCCGGTGAGCGCCGCCCAGTCCTGGGTGTCCTTGAGGATGAGGCGAGCGCGCAGCGGAGCCTTGTCTTGGATCGTGTGCATGTCGGACAAGGTGGCATCCGGGCAGGTCGCGGGGCATCGTGCGGCGGGCGGCTTCTCCGCCTGCCGCCCGGGAGGCAGGAACGGCGCGCCTACACCGTGGGGAGTAGTGGCACATTCCGCCCTTCGGTGGAGGGTTTCCGACATGAGGCGTCCTAGCCTGAGGCGATGAGCTTCATGGGATGGCGCCCGCTCGCCCAGGACGGCCTGCTCGCCGCGGCGATGGCCGTCCTGGTGGCGGTCGTCGTGTGCACCACGCCGCACGCGGGCGCGCTGGAGATCGCGGCCGCCCTCGCCGGTTCCGCCGCGCTCGTCGCCTGGCGGCGGGCTCCCCTCGTGGCGCTGGTCGCCGGCACGGCCTGCATGCTCGTGGTCACGACCCGCGTCCAGGCGGGCCCCGCGGCCGCCTTCCCCGTGATGGTGGCGGTGTTCGCCGCGGTCCAGGCCGGGCGCGGCCCCGCCGCCGCCCTGGCGGTCGCCGTCTTCCTCGGCGCCGACCTGGCGAAGAACCCGCCCGGCATCGACGGGATCCTCCAGAACCTCCCGAACGCCGTCCTGATGCTCGGCTGGTTCCTCGCGGCCGGCGTGGCGGCGATGGTGGTCCGGCACCGGCAGGCGTACCTGGAGGAGGTCGAGCGCCGCGCCGCCGAGGCCGAACGCACCCGCGAGGAGACGGCGCTGCGCCGCGCGGGCGAGGAGCGGCTGCGCATCGCCAGGGAACTGCACGACTCGCTCACCCACAGCATCTCGGTCATCAAGGTCCAGGCCGGGGTGGCCGTCCACCTGGCGCGCAGCCGCGGCGAGGACGTGCCACCCGCGCTGCTGGCCATCCAGGAGGCCGGGGGCGACGCCATGCGCGAGCTGCGCGCCACACTGGAGGTGCTGCGCGACCCCTCCGACGGCGAGTCCGCGGTCAGCGGCCTCGACAGGCTCGACGACCTGGTGGAGCGCGCCCGGTCCGCCGGGCTGGCGACCACGGTGACGGTTTCCGGCCCGCGGCGGGAGCTGCCGTCCGAGGTGGATCGTGCCGCGTACCGGATCGTCCAGGAGGCGCTCACCAACGCCTCCCGGCACGCCGGGGAGGCGGCCGCGGCGGTGCGCGTCGAGTACGCGGACGAGAAGTTGGTCGTGCGGGTCGATGACGACGGCGAGGCCCACCCGGACGCGCCGCCCGTACCCGGCACGGGCCTGCTCGGCATGCGCGAACGCGTCACGGCGCTCGGCGGACGGCTGCGGGCCGGGCCCCGCCCCGAAGGCGGCTTCACCGTCCGCGCCGAGCTCCCCCTGGGCGGGCCGTCGTGATCCGCGTGCTGCTCGTGGACGACCAGGCGCTCATCCGCGGCGGTTTCCGCGCCCTGCTGGAGAACGAGGCCGACATCGAGGTGGTGGCCGAGGCGGCGAACGGCGAGCAGGGCGTCGCGCTCGCCCGCGAGCACCTCCCCGACGTCGCCCTCGTCGACGTCCAGATGCCGGTGATGGACGGCATCGAGGCGACGCGGCTGATCGCCGCCGACGAGCGGCTGGCCGGCGTCCACGTGGTGATCCTCACCAACTACGGCCTCGACGAGTACGTCTTCAACGCCCTGCGCGCCGGGGCCTGCGGCTTCATGGTCAAGGACACCGAGCCCGCCGACCTGCTGCAGGGCGTCCGCGTCGCCGCCCGCGGCGACGCCCTGCTGTCGCCCGCGATCACCCGCCGCCTCATCGGCGAGTACGTCGCCCGCCGCCCCGGGCCCGTCCCCGAGGCCCTCGGCGTCCTGACCAACCGCGAACGCGAGGTCACCGCCCTGGTGGCCCGCGGCCTGTCCAACGACGAGATCGCCGCCCACATGGTGATCAGCCCGGCCACCGCGAAGACGCACGTCAGCAGGGCGATGACCAAGCTCGGCGCCAGGGACCGCGCCCAGCTCGTGGTCTTCGCCTACGAGTCGGGCCTCGTCGCCCCGCGGCGCGGCTGACCCCGTCCGGGGCGGTCGATCCCGTCCGGGGCGGCGGCCCGGCCGCACCTGGTGAGAGCCTTGTCGCGTATCGTGCGCAAGAGCGCATTGATGTCGACTACGGTGCCGGAGACCGCGGCGCCTCGGGCCATGGGGGCGCGGTGCAGACGGTTCGGGGGGAGCCGCCGGTGCGGCCGGTGGTGGTCGAGGTGGTGGTCCTGCGAGCCGTGCCGGGGGGCGGTTTGGCGTACCGGTCGGTGCGGGGAGGCCTCCTGCCGGACGAGGATCCGGTGCGCGCGGCGCAGCGGCTGGCCGGGGCCGGCGAATGGGTGCACTCGACGAGCTGGCGGTACACGGACGAGGGGCATGTGGTGCTGACGTTCGCGGTGGCGCCCGAGCCGGAGGAGTGGCGGCCGGCGAAACCCCTGGCGGAGGCGGAGATCGCGCGCGGCCCCGTGCCGGAGCGCCCCGCGCCCGACAGCGTCTCCGTCGAGCAGGTGGCGGCCCACGCCGTCCGGCATCTGGCGTTCCTCGCGGCGCACGACCCCGTGGCGAGCGGCTTCCTCGCCGGGCATCCGCTGATGGCGCGGGCCCTGGAGACCTGGCCGGGCGACGTGGCCGGCCGTCTGACCGGCTGACTCCCGGGACACTGGCCAACCGGCGCGTCCAGTGATGTCGTCTTCCCATGGGACACGCACCGGATTCAGGCACAGCCCCCCGGCACGTCATCGCCGTACTCGGATCGGGCGAGACCAGCCCGACGATGGTCACCCTGCACCGTGAGCTCATCGCCCGGTTCGGGAGCACGCCGCCCGCCGCCGTCCTGCTGGAGACGCCCTACGGATTCCAGGAGAACGTCGCCGACATCAGCGCCCGCGCCCGCTCCTACTTCGCGCGCAGCGTCGGCCTCACCGTGGAGGTCGCCACCGGACTGCGCGGCGCGCAGGACGCCGGTTCCGGCGCCGGACTCGCCGCGCTGCGCGCCGCGGACTGGGTGTTCTCCGGGCCGGGCAGCCCCACCTACGCCCTGGCGCGCTGGCGGGAATCACCCGTCGCCGACACCCTCCGGGACCATGTCCGGCTGGGACGGGCCATGCTCGTCTTCGCGTCCGCGGCCGCCTGCACGCTCGGGTCCCGCGCCCTGCCCGTGTACGAGATCTACAAGGCCGGAAGCCCGCCCCACTGGCTTCCCGGCCTCGACCTGCTGGCGCCCCTCGGCCTCGACGTCGCGGTGATCCCGCACTACGACAACGCCGAAGGCGGCACCCACGACACCCGCTACTCCTACCTCGGCGAGCGGCGCCTGCGCGTCCTGGAGGCCGAACTCCCCGAAGGCGCGGCCGTCCTGGGCGTGGACGAGCACACCGCCGTCGTCATCGACCGAGAGGCCGGCACCGTCGACGTCCGGGGCCGCGGCGGCCTCACGATCCGCAAACGCGGCGAAAGCACGGTCATCCCCGCGGGAAGGAGCATCTCTCTGACCGAACTCCAGGACCTCGCCAAGGACGGGAAGGCCGTCCGGCTCCACCGCCCCGAACCCGCCCCGGCGGCGCCCGCCCCGCCGTCTCTCTCCCTCCCCGACCTCGTACGCGCGGCGGAAGGGCGTTTCGACGCCGCCCTCGCCCGCCATGACGCACCGGCGATGGTCGAAGCGGTCCTCGCCCTCGACCGGGCCATCGCCGAATGGGCCGACGACACCGAGGAGGACGAGGGCGCGGACTGGGCCCGCACCGTCAACCACAGCCTCATCGTCCGCCTCGGCAAGGCCGCCGAACGCCCCGCCGTCGACCTGGAGAAGGCCGTGGGACTCCTCCTCGCCGCCCGCGCCGAGCTGCGCGGCTCCGGCCGGTTCACCACCGCCGACCTGATCCGTTCCGCGCTCACCGCCCTGGGCGTCGGGGTGGCGGACACCCCCGACGGAACCCGCTGGCACCGCAGGGAGCCCCGCCCCTGACCGTCCCCGGGTGAGCTGGTCCGACCTGCTCCGGCCTTCTGTATTCTACGTTCCGTAGAAGTTCGTTTCCGTGCTGGTTCGTCCTGGTACGGCCCCCGGCGGAGGAGTTCGCGATGTCCCCCAGTCAGAAGGCGACGCGGCGCGCCCGCGAGAAGGTCGCGGCGATGCAGGCGGCCGAGCGCCGCCGCAACCGGCGCAACAAGATCATCGGCGCGGTCGTGACGGGGGCGGCGGGCGTGCTGCTGGTGGGCGGCCTGGTCTTCGTCGTCCAGAACCAGGAGGAGGAGGCGAAGGCGAACGCGGGGCGGACCACGACCCCGGCGGACGGGGTGCGCACCTTCAACGGGCTCTCCCAGACCCACGTGGCCGGGAACGTCGACTACTCCCAGATCCCCCCGGTCGGCGGCGACCACCACGCGGCGTGGCAGAACTGCGGCGTCTACGGCAGCCCGGTCCGCGACGAGAACGCCGTGCACTCCCTGGAGCACGGCGCGGTGTGGATCACCCACCCCGAGGACCTGGCCGAGGAGAAGGTGAACGCGCTGCGCGACCTGGTGCGGGACAAGCCGTACGTGCTGCTGAGCCCGCACGAGGACGTGCGGGACGTGGTGATGGCCAGCGCCTGGGGCAAGCAGCTGGCGGTGGCCGACCCCGCCGATCCGAAGCTGCTCTCCTTCATCGGCGACTTCGCCCAGAGCCCCCGCGTTCCCGAACCCGGCGCCCCCTGCACCAACGGGGTCGGCTCACCCGAGGCCTGAGGTCACAGCAGGCACGGGATCAGCAGGACGACGGGCCCGACCGGCAGGCCGAGCGCCGCGGTGTGGATCAGGGCGCGCTGCCACAGCGCGATGGGACGCGCCGCCCGGGTCAGCCGCTGGACCCGTGCCACCAGCGCCCCTTCGGCGGCGCCCAGGACCCCGCCGGGCAGCGGAGCGGCGACGGCGCGGTGCTCGGCCAGCTTGACCAGCGCGTGGGCGACGACCTTCCCGCCGTGGCGGGCGCGGGCGTGGTCGTCGGCGAGCATCTCCACCAGGCGCGCCGCGCTGGCGTGCGCCGTCCGGGCGAGCGGCACCCGGGGCAGCGCCGAGCCCAGCGCGAGGAAGGGCAGCAGCACCAGATGGTGGCGTCCCCGGGCGTGGGCGCGCTCGTGGTCCAGGACGGCCGCCAGCTCGGCGGCGCTGAGCAGGTCGACCAGGCCCGAGGTGACCACGATCCGGGACCGCAGGCCGGGCAGGCAGTAGGCGGCGGGCACGGCGTGGTCGATGACCCGGACGTCCCGCCGCCGGTCGGTGGCCAGCAGGTCGACCCGGCGGCGGTGGCGGCGTCGGACGCGCGCCTGGCGGGCGAAGGTGCGGCCGACCGCCAGCGCCGCCCAGCCGATCGCCGCCGCGGCCGACGCCAGGGCGGCGACCTGCGCGACGCCCAGCCCCCGCAGCGGGTCGCCCGCCAGCACATGGCAGGACAGGGTCTGGAAACCGTGGTGCAGCTCGGGGTGCAGGGGCGCCACGGCGAGCGTGAGCAGGGCGCCCACCAGGCACACGCCGGCCGACGCCGCGGTCGCCTGCCACACCGCGAGCGTCGTGCGAGGGCTGCGGTCGGCCCACCCGGCCCGCGACAACCACCCGGGCAGCGGTCCCAACAGCAGCACGACCAGCACGAACAGGACGGCGGAGACCGCCACCGGCTGCGTCATTCCTGGTTTCCCGCCGCGTCCAGGAGCCTGCGCAGCGCGGCGATGTCCTCGGGGTCCGCCGAGTCCAGGAAATGGGTGAACGCCAGTTCCCGGTCGCCCGCCTCCTGGAGCGCGTCGCGCATCGTGTCGGCGACGTGGGCCTCTCTGCTGTGCACGGCGAAATAACGGTGGGCACGCCCCTGGCGTTCCCTGCGCACCAGCTGCTTGCGCACCAGCCGGTCCAGGACGGTCAGCACCGTGGTCACCGCGGGGCCCGAGGCCAGCGCCTCGACCAGATCGCGGGCCAGCGCCCCCTGCGGCCGGGCCCACAGCTCGTTCATGACCGACCGCTCCAGCTCGCCGAGACGCACCCCGCCGCCCTTTCTCTCCGTCGTCGTCGCCGCCGGCGGCGTGACGCACCTTCGGCGCCATCCCTTATCTTCTATCTTGTGTAGAAGTTCGGGGGCGGCGCCCACCGGGCCGTCCGCACCCCGCCGGCACGCGAGGTCCTCCTGGCAGCACGATCGCCGCGTACCGGCGCCCATGCCCCGATCACACTACCTTCGGCTCGATCAGGACCACTCATGAGTAACGAACCCCTCCCGTCATCCGAACCGTCCGCATCGGCCGGGCCGACCGGCCCTGCCGAGCCGGTCGGAACGCCCGATCCGGCCGGTCCGGTCGGGTCGGTCGAGCCGTCCGAGCAGGAAGGGCCGGGGGAGCGGGTCCGGGCCGCCGGGCCCGGCCGGTGGCGCCTGCTCGCGGGCGCGGTGGTGATCGCCGTGGTCTCGGCCGTGGCCGGGGCGCTGCTGGCCGCCCCCGACCGCCCCGGCGACGCCTCGGCCGAGGCGGGGTTCAGCCGCGACATGTCCGTCCACCACACCCAGGCCGTCCAGATGGCCGTCGCGGTGCGCGACAACACCACCGACGCCGAGATACGCCTCCTGGCCCTGGACATCACCCTCACCCAGCAGAACCAGATCGGCCGCATGCAGGACTGGCTCATCCAGTGGGGCCTTCCCCTCACCGGCACCCGCCCGTCCATGGCCTGGATGAGCGGGCACCACACCGGTGGCGACGGCGGCGGCGACGGCGGCCGGGCGGCGCCCATGCCCGGCATGGCCACCGCGGCGGAACTGCGCACCCTGCAGACCAGCCGCGGCAAGGCGGCCGAGGTCCTCTTCCTCACCCTCATGATCAGGCACCACCGCGGCGGCGTGGACATGGCCGAGGCCGTCCTGGCGCGCACCGGCAGGCAGGACGTCCAGGACCTCGCGAGCAGCATCGTCAACAGCCAGCAGAGCGAGATCGACTTCATGCAGGAGCTGCTCCGGCAGCGCGGTGCGCCCCCCGCCTGACGAAGCCCTGCGGGAGTCCGGGTACGGATAGAGTGCGTCGGGGAGGACGAACCATGACCCCGTGGACCGACGCGGAGGAGGCCACCGAGCAGCCGCGGATCCCGCTGAGCCGGAGGCGGGTGCTGCGCGCCGCCGCGGCGATCGCCGACCGCGACGGCCTCCCCTCGCTCACGATGCGCCGGCTCGCCCAGGAGCTCGGGGTCGAGGCGATGTCGCTGTACCACCACGTCGCCAACAAGGAGGCGGTCCTCGACGGCGTCGTCGAGGTGATCCTCGCCGAGATCACCGAGGCGGTGAACGGGGCGGAGGCGCCCGCACCGGAGGAGGACTGGCGGGCGGCTCTGCGCACGCGCGTCCTCACCGCCCGCGAGGTGCTGCTGCGCCACCGCTGGGCCCCGCGCGTCCTGGAGTCGCGCACCACCACGAGCCCGGCGGTCGTCGGCTACTACGACGGCGTGGTGGGGATCCTCCGCGCGGGCGGCTTCTCCTTCGACCTCGCCCACCGCGCCCTGCACGTCCTGGGCAGCCGCGCCCTCGGCTTCACCCAGGAGCTCTTCGACCCCTCCGGCGCCGACCCCGCGGACGCCGCCGCGACGATGGAGCAGATGGCCGACCACTTCCCGCACATCGCCGGGATGCTGGCGGACGCCGTCCACGACGACCCGGACGGCACCCTGGGCTTCTGCGACGACCAGTTCGAGTTCGAGTTCGCACTCGACCTGATCCTCGAAGGACTGGAACGCCGCCGCACCGGCGCGTGAACCCGCCCGAGGGGACTCGGACCGCCCGGCCGGACGCGTCGCCGCTCTTCTGACACCCCTGAATCGGGCATCTCGTACCCCTTGACTGCCTTACGCCGTATGTTAGCCTTACCGTGTACGAGAAACTTACGTCGTATGGTGACCTTACGCCGTACGACGGAATCGGCTCATCCCGTCCCTTCGCCCGGCGGAGCCGGGCACCTGCCGCGAGGGAGGCCCCGTGAAGGCCTGGACCTGGGACCGCTACGGCCCGCCCGACGTACTGACCCTCCGCGAGTTCGACGAACCCGCCCCCGCCCCCGACGAGGTGCTGGTGCGCGTCCGCGCCGCCTCCGTCAACCCCTACGACTGGCGCCACCTGCGCGCCGACCCGCACCTGGTGCGCCTGAGCATCGGCCTGCGCCGCCCGAGGCCCGGCCTCATCCTCGGCGCCGACCTGGCCGGCGTCGTGGAACGCGTGGGCGAGAACGTGACCGATCTCCGCCCCGGAGACGAGGTCTTCGGCGAAGTCCCCCTGGGCGCGTTCGCCGAGACCGTCACCGCCTCCCCGGACACCCTGGCCGTCAAGCCCGCCGCCCTCACCTTCGAACAGGCCGCCGCCGTCTCGATGGCCGCCCACACCGCCCTGCAGGGCCTACGGGACGCGGGCGGGATCACCCCCGGCCAGCACGTCCTCGTCAACGGAGCCTCCGGCGGCATCGGCACCTTCGCCGTCCAGCTCGCCAAGGTCCTCGGCGCCGAGGTCACCGCCGTCTGCAGCACCCGCAACCTCGACCTGGTCCGCTCCCTGGGCGCCGACACCGCCATCGACTACACCCGAGAGGACTTCACCGCCGGGAAGCAGCGCTACGACCTCCTCATGGACATCGTCGGCAACCGCCCCCTGGCGAGACTCCGCCGAGCGCTCACCCCCCGAGGCACCCTCGTGATCGTCGGCGGCATAGCCTCCACCGACCCCCTGCTGGGCCCCGCCTCCCAGATGCTCCGCGGCGCCCTCGCCTCCCGCTTCGTCTCCCACCGCATCGCCTCCGTCCAGTGGCGCCCCAACACCCAGGACCTGAACTACCTCGCCCACCTCCTGGAGACCGCCCGGATCACCCCCGTCATCGACTGCGCCTACCCCTTCACCGCCCTCCCCGAAGCCCTGCGCCACCTCGAACGGCGCCACGCCCAAGGCAAGATCGTCCTCACCCTCTGATCCCGCCACCACGTCCACGGCCCCCTGTCGTCCGTCTCCGGATTCACCTCACGGAACTCGCGGGCCGGGACTACGGTGAGCTACGAACCGTCGATCCCCAGAAGGTTCTTCCAGCTCCGGGCAACGCCCAGAACAGGGACGTCGCCCACCGACCCTCGGCGGTGATCCGTGGCCAAGGATCAGGACGACTACACCCGCGATCCCCTCATCCGCGCTTTCGGCAACCTCCTGCGCGGCTACCGGAGCAACGCGGGCCTCTCCCGCCGCGCCCTGGCCGACGCGCTCGGCTGCACCTACCAATGGATCGAGAAGCTGGAAACCGGCACCAAGCCGTCGGTCGCCACCGGCGTCGACCTCGACACCTTCTTCAAGATCCCCGAACGGACGTTCCAGACCCTCGCCGAGGAGATAGCACGGACCGGCAAGCACGCCGCGTCGCCCCTGGGCTTCGGGACCTTCGCGGACCTCGAATCGCGGGCGATCTCGAAGCGCGGCTTCGAGGCCCAGGTCTTCCCCGGCCTCCTGCAGACGGAGGCCTACGCTCGCGGCGTGATGGGCGCGGGGCAGATCCGCGACTCACTCGATGACCTGGTGGCGGCCCGCATCGAGCGGCAACGCGTCCTCGAAGGGGACAGCCCGCTGCGACTGGCGGCGGTGATCGACGAATCGGCACTGCACCGTCCGATCGGCGGACCGGAGGTGATGCGTGAACAACTGCTCCACCTTGAGTCGATCTTCCTCGGCTCTCCCGCGGTCCAGCTCCGCATCCTGCCTCGTACGCGCCCGGTCTGGGCGGCCCTGGACGGCTCGTTCTCCATCCTGAGCTTCGCCGACAGATCCGAGGTGGCCCATTACGAAGGCCCGGGCAACAGCCGACTGCTCGAAGATCCTCAAGCGGTCATGGAATGCGCGACGCGTTTCCATATCCTCATGGGCGAGGCACTCACCAGCAGCGAATCCCTGGCCATGATCATGAGCGCGTCGGAGGGCTACACGTGAGCGATGACATCGACACCGCACAGTGGCGCAAGAGTTCCCACAGCGGCGGCCAAGGCGGCGACTGCGTAGAGGTCGCCGCCCTCCCGTCCTCGATCGCCGTCCGGGACTCCAAGCACCCGAACCGCCCCGCCCTGGCGTTCAGCCGCACGGCCTTCACCGAACTCACCCGAAAGCTCCGCGCGAGACCCTAACGTCTGCCGCCGTCTTCGATGCGTGCGGAAACCTGCTCGCGGACATCGAGCACATCGTGTCTTTCGCCCGAAAATCGCATGCATCGGCTGCCATGCTGTCGTCCGGAACCTTCGAAGCGCTTCTGACGATCCGGGTGGTGGTGACGTGGCCGCAGCGGAGCGGGGAATGCCCGGCGATGCGCCAGAGGTCCGGCTGGATCTCCTGGAAAGGAGAAGGGTCCGGCGCGCCGGTCTGATCCTGCACGAATCCGGGCATTCCATGGCCTTGGACGCCGACCGCGGGGAGTTCGTGTTCCTGCCGGCCCTGCGTCCAGGGTTGGGCCTCCTGTCCCTGTCCCATGACGGTCGGAGCGTGCTGCTGCGCGAGCACGACGCGAGCACGTCGAAGACGCTGTGCGTGATGACCCTCGCGGAAGGTGAGGAGCAGTGGTTCTCCGCGCCGCGGCATGAGGATTACCAGCACGCCGTTCTCTCCCCGGACGGCACCGTGATCGCGGTGATCGCGACCGACGACGGCGTCGACACCGATGTGGTCTTCGTCAGCCTGATCGATGTCCGCACGGGAGAACACCGGCGGATCTGGCAGGGGGAAGGGGCTGCACCGCTGAGCGACGTCGGTGTGTGCTGGTCCCCCGACGGCCGACTCATCGCAGCCTCCTACCTGTATTGGGATGAGGAACTCGACGACGATGACCAGTTCGCCACGGTGGTCATCGACCGTTCGGGAAAGGCGCTGGCCTCTCGCAAGCGCTCCTACGCCCTCAACGCGTCGAACGCCGCCTGGGCCGGCGACCGTGAACTCCTCTGCCTGGATGAGTTCGACGACGCTTCGAATCCCCGCTACGTCACCATCGACGCGGCAACGGGAGACGTGCGCTTCTCAGAGCCTTACGCAGGAATCCTGGAGGGCGTGGTCGCCGGCCGCCGTATCCACCGCGTCGCCGAATACGAGGCGCCCTCGGCTCAGGTATCGGAGTACTACACCACGGACATGGACGGACAGGATCGTCGTCCGCTCTTCACCTTGAGCCCACGCCTCCAACCACGCCTCCACATAGCCCCGGAGCTCTTCATCCTTTGAACGGCCGAGGAGAGATCCTTGGAGATCCGGGCACACCGGTCGCCCCGGAACCCCATGGATCAGCCGGTCCGTGAAGGAACGACGGTTCTCGTGCTCGTTTCAGGTCGGCCGGGTGAGGGACTCCAGCTCGGTGAGGAGTTCGGAGGCGGTGACCGGGTCGAGGTCTTCGAACACTCCGCCTTCCAGTTCGACCTCGGCGAGGCTTTGCGGGTCGGTGGCGTCGAAATGCCAGGTCAGGATTCCCGGGGAGAGGCGGATGCGCAGTGTCGTTCCGCCGGGCAGGTGCCGGACGGCGTAGTGCTCCGGGGTTTCCCAGCCGCGGTGCCGTAGCGCCATCAGCCGTCCGGCCGACGTGGTGGCTCCGACGAAGCGGGGCAGTTCGCGGGCCTTGCGTTCCGCTTCGCTGAACCGGCCGATGGCTCTGTCGAGTTGTGCGAACGGCTGCCGTATCTCGTGGGCGGCGAACAGCTCTGCCCACGCTTCGAGTTCTTCGACGAGTACGGGGTGGGCCAGGCGTACGACCGCGGTGTCGGGGAGTTCCAGCCTTCGGCCCGCCACGTCTGTGAAGGTCAGGTCCTCGGTGAGCCGGAAGGCCGTGGGCGCGCCGGGCCGTACGTCCGTCGCGGTCCAGAGAAGCCGGCGGGTGAGATGGGCGAGCAGCGGATGCCCGACCAGGTGGGTGCGGAACTCCGAGGCGCTCCAGGCGCGCTGAGTGATCATGGCGTGTTCGAGTCTGGAGATCTGCGCGGCGGAGACGGGCCGCAGCTCCTTGCGGAGGCCGTCGAACCAGGCGCGGGCGTCCGCGGCCAGGTCGGGGTCGTCCGAGCCCGCGGGTTGCGGCAGGCTTCTGCGCACCTTGCCCTTCGGGTCGATCACGAAGGGGCGGAGCCGCTCATCGAAGCCCACGGTGAAGGCACGGGAGCCGTAGTCGACCGTCCGGGACCCGCCGGCGGGCAGGCCGAAGGCGGGCACGACCCGGTCCTCGAGCTGTTCGACGCTCAGCCCGAGCCCGGCGGCGACCTCGGAGACCTTCTCCTCGGCGCGTTTCTTGAGGCCCTTGTACTTCAGCCGCCGGGCGATCCCGTGCAGATGGGTCAGGGCGACCTCGCTGCCGATGCCGGCCAGCACGTCCAGGCCGACGACCGCGCGGTGGTGGCTCTTCTGCCCCGGCCAGGCCCGGATGATCGGAGTGAGCCGCCGCACGGTCTCGTCGTCGCCGACCCAGCCGAGCGCGCGCAGCGCGAACCCGTCCGCCGCCGGCATTCCGGCCAGCCGCCACATCTCGAAGACCGCCCAGGCGAACTCCGCGAGCGACCGCGGCTCGCAGGACTCGGACACCTGCCGTACGCCGGGATGGACGGCGCCGGGTTTCGACAGGGCGAAGCACATCACCACATGCTCGTGCGCCTCTCGCGGCACGGCCACGGACCGGTCCGCCCGCAACCGGATCTGGGGCAGTTCCGCGGGTCTCAGCCACGCGCCGTACTTCGGCAGCCGGGCAGGCAGCCGTCCAAGGCCGGGCTCATCCGGCCAATCCGCGTCGTCCGCGCGCCGTCCACGCGCCTTCGTCCGGCTCGGCCCCCACGGCGGATCGGCGAGGACGACCGGCAGCCGCGCCGCGACGGCTTCGGGCACCGGCGGTTCGAGGCGGGCGGCCCGCAGAGACTCGGGCGTACGCGTCTCCGGATGACTCATGAGAAGACCGCGCAGGAGCGGCCTTGCCTGTGGCAGCGATGCGCACAGCGCCGCGGATTCGACAGGGCGCGCCGCAGCCGCCTCTCGAAGGAAGGGAAGGGCGATGGGCTCGCCCAGGCACTCCAGCAGAAGCGCGAACGCCGCATCCGTTCGCACCCGGGCCGTCAACGCCAGGACGTTGAGCTGTCGTTCAGGCCGATGTCCGAGCAACCGCGGCAGTTCCTGGAACAGGTCGATGACGTGCTCTCCGAGCCCGTCGACGAGGTTCGCCAGGACCTCCTCGTCGAACTCCCGGTGCATAGGCGGCGCGATGCTCCCCGCCGCCCCGACCGAGCACCACTGCAGCAGCCTCAGGTCGGGTCTCCCCGTCTGCGCGCCCATGGCCTCGGCGACCCAGTCCGCCTCGGTGGGCGCCAGATAGGCGGCGACGATCCGCGACACCGCGTCCCGCTCACGCACCGCGGAGATCCGGGAGACGGCGTCCCGGTACTCCTCCTCGGAGGCGCTCGCCATCAGTTCACGCACCCGCCGCCACACCTTGAGGTCTTCCCACTGCCACCACTGAGGATCGGCCGGGGCCAACCGCCCCGACTGCACCCCTGCGATCTCCATCACGACGGCCGCCGCGAAGCCCACCCCGTGCCCGTCGGCCCACCCGTCGGCGAAGACCTCGGGGTCCCGCCCCTTCAGGAGGGCGAAGCGAAGTGCGGCCGCCAACGGCTCAGGTTCCCCGGCGCGCAGTACCTCCGCGAGCTCCCGAGCTCTGACTTTCGCAGCTTCGGCCCTGGCCAGCGCCTTTCGGGCGGCTGCCTCCCGCTGCTCCTCGGTCGCGTTCCCGAAGGTCATGTACCCGTAGGACAGGTTGGGCCCCGTCTCGTGCTCGACCAGTGCTTCGACCTCCGCGGCCGTCTCTTCCACCAGGCGGCCGAGCCGAGCCGAGGCCCCTGCGGCGGCCTCGGCATCGGCCTTCACCATCAGCCCGCCACGCCGCGGGTGCACGAGCGCCCTCCACCCGGCGGGCACCTCGACCATCGGACCCACAAGCCCTCTCCTTCGCCAGTGGGTTCGAAGAGTAGGGAGCGGCACCGACAATCTCGTGTTCCGAACGTCCTCGCCTGCGGAGCGGCGAACGTCTCGGGCATCGGTGGGCTCTCCGCCAGGGAGGCGGTCAGCGGGCCTGCCTGACGCCGCGTCGCCAGATGTCGGTGATGGAGGAGAGGGCGGTGATGTCCCGGGTGGGGTCGCCTTCGACCAGTATCAGGTCGGCGCGGAGGCCGGGGGCGATCCGGCCGCGGTCGGACAGGCCGAAGTGGTGCGCCGGGAGGCTGGTCGCGGCGGTGAGCGCCTCTTGCGCGCTGAGTCCGGCCTCGGTGAGGAGGTGCAGTTCGCGGTGCATTCCGGCGCCGTGGGCGGGCACGAACGGGGTGGCGTCGGTTCCGGCGAGAAGGGGCACGCCGGCGCGCCGCAGGGCTCGCAGCGCGCCGACGGCGTTGGCCGAGCCGCCGGGGCGGACGCAGTCGGCGGTCCGGACGTTCTGGGCGGTGACCGCCTCGAAGTAGGCGAGCGTGGTGACCACGAAGACGCCCTGGTCCCGGGCGCGCTCGGCCAGCCGCCGGGAGGCCGGGTCGGCCGGGGCGAGGTCGGTCCACACGTGGGCCAGGCCGTCCACGCCGGAGTCGAGCGCGATGGCCGCTTCGGCGGCGGTGATCGCGTGGGCGATCACCCGCAGTCCCGCGTCGTGCGCCGCCGCGGTGAGGGCGGCGGCGGTCTCCGGTGCCAGTACGGGCAGGTCGGCGCCGTGCACCGCGCCGTCGTCGATGACGATCTTGAGGTAGTCGGCGCCCTCGGCCAGCCTGGCCGCGACGAAGGCGGGGGCCTGCGCCGGATCGGTGACGAAGTCGATCGCCGTCGCGTCGACGCCGTCCAGGACGGTGCCGGACAGGGCGGCGAGCAGCTGCGTGGGGTGTCCGCCGGGCGCGGTGGCCAGGGTGCCCGCGCTGCGGAAGTCGGCGACGTCGTCGTTCTCGGCGGCGACCCGCCGCTGCTCCGGCAGCGTCCGCGGCAGGCAGAACATGTCGAGCTCGGTGGTGACCCCGTACCGCAGGGCCTCGGCCAGGCTTCCGTCGAAGACGTGGGTGTGGGCGTCGATCAGCCCCGGGAGGAGCGTCCCGCCGGCCCCGTCGACCTCGACGTCGACGTCGGTCCGGAGGCCGGCCCCGGAGCCGACCGCGGCGATCCGGTCGTCCTCCAGCACCACGTCGGCCGACGTGAGGGTGCGCTCGCCGTCGAACACCCGGGCATCGCGGATCAAAGTACGCATCGAACATCTCCTGCGTGTCGAAATCTCGGACGCCACCAAAGAGGGAGGCCGACCGCCGGGTGTGACATCACCGCAGAGATTCGTGGCCCAGGTCACGGTTCGGGCGCCCATGTCACACTCGCGAGCCCGGGGAGCTCTTCGGTCGCGAGAGATGAGGAGGGGACGCCATGGCATCGGCTCCACCGCACGCGACCGGCGACACCGCCACCGAGCAGTTCCTGGGCCATCGCAAGCTGCTGTTCTCGGTGGTCTACAACATGCTCGGCAGCCTCGCCGACACCGAGGACGCGCTGCAGGAGGTCTGGCTGGCCTGGTCCGCCCGGCACCGGGCGCCGGACGCCGCGCCGGTCGACAACCCCCGCGCCTACCTGGTGCGCGCCGCGATGAACCGGGCGCTCGCGCGCCGCGCGGAGGTGGCACGCCGCCGGGAGACCTACGTCGGCCCGTGGCTGCCGGAGCCGCTGGTCACCGCCGAGGACGACGTGGCCGGCTCCGCCGAACGCGCCGAAGCGCTGTCCATGGCGGTGCTGGTGGTGCTGGAGACCCTCTCGCCCCTGGAACGAGCGGTGTTCGTCCTGCACGAGGTGTTCGGGTTCGGCCATCCGGAGATCGCCGGCATCCTCGGCCGCTCCCCGGCGGCCGTCCGCCAGCTCGCGGCCCGCGCCCGCCGCCACGTCCAGGCACGCCGCCCCCGCCACCGCCCCGCGCCCGACGTGCACTCCCAGGTAACGGAGCGTTTCGCCGCCGCCGCTCTCGGCGGCGACCTGCGCGCCCTCCTGGAACTGCTGGCCCCGGACGTGACCCTGTGGACCGACGGCGGAGGCAAAGGCCCCGCCACCAGCCTGCGCCCCGTGCGAGGCCGCGACCGGGTGGCCGCCCTGTTCATGTCGGTCGCCGCGGCCCTGCCCGCCGACGCACTGGACGTCCGCCACCGCCGCGTCGCCGACGACCCGTGCGCCCTGGTCTTCTCCGCAGACGGCCCGATCGCCGTGGTCATCGTCGACCTCGCCCCCGCCGACGATCGGATCACCGGCATCTACTCCATCACCAACCCCGACAAACTCCCCCGAACCCAGCGATGAAGTTCCCACTTCCCTCGGCCGAGCCGGCACGTCATGTCGGGTTGTTCAGGTAGGGGAGGAGGTGGCGGGCTATGTGGGAGAGAGGGGCGGGGTCGGCCATCTGGGTGTGGTGCAGTCGATGGGGTGGGCGTGGACCTTGCCGGTGGTGTAGGGGTGCCAGGCTTCGGCCGTGGGGTGGTTCTCGGGGAGGTCCTGGGTGGCCGTGAAGAGAAGGATGTCGCGGTCGTACGGGGGCGGGTCGTAGGCGGCGACGGCTGGGATCACCGCCTTGTAGTAGTCGTAGAGGCCCGTCAGATGGGATTCCTCCAGGCCGCCGATGAGGCCGCCGTGAGGGCGGAGGAGGGCGACTACGTCGCTGGCCTTGATGTCATGGGCGGGGAGCGGGCCGGTGTCGAAACCCAGGCGGGTCAGGACCGTGGTGATCTCGGTGTCGGCGTCAACTCGGGTGGAACCGCTCGGATAGGAGGGGATGGGGAAGGTGTCGAGGATGGCGAGAAGGGCGACTTCCTCCCCTCGTGCGCGCAGTTGGGCGGCCATGCCGCGGCCTTGGAGGCCGTAGAGAGGACGGTCGGGGGGCATGTGGCGGAGGAGGCCGGTATAGCACCAGCTCAGGGCGAGGGCGGTGTGGACGCAGAAGAGGGGCGGCAGGGCGCCGGTGGTGCGCAGCGGGAGGAGCACCTCGATCGCCGACGGGACGAGCTGGGCCGGCAGCGCCTCCCGCAGCGCTTCTCGTAGCCGTCGCGGATCCGGGTCGGTGTCGCCCGCGGTCACGTAGGCGACGAGGCGCGGTCCCGCCGGGCCGGGCCGGTCGACCACGACGGCCTGGGCGACCGAGTCGTCGCGGAGGAGGGCGGCCGCGGTCGGGCCCGGCCGTCCCAGGTAGCCCCGGGCGAGGCCCGCCCCCGCCAGGTAGGGCTCGTCCGCCACCCCCGGCGGCACCGGACGCAGCGCGCCGTCGAGCACGTACGCCCGTACGGAGGGCGGGAAGTGCAGAGAGGTTTTCGCCGGAGACGGGTCGATCTTTCATGCGTTCACACCATGAATATGGATGGGCGGCCGCCGACAGTGGGTCGCATGAGGAAACGGAGCATTCTCGCGGCCGGGGCGACGGCCATGGTCGTGGCATTGCCGTCGGCCGCTCACGCGGCGCCCGCGGATCACCCGGGGCGGTCGAGGAGGCCGCGCTCCAGGGCGGTGACCACGGCGTGGGTGCGGTCGGAGACGTCGAGCTTGGCGAAGACGCGCAGCAGGTGGGTCTTGACGGTGGCCTCGCCGATGAAGAGGCGTCTGCCGATCTCGGGGTTGGAAAGGCCGTCGGCGACGGCGCGCAGGACCTCGGTCTCGCGGGGGGTCAGGGAGACGGGGGCGGGGGCGCGCATGCGGGTCACCAGGTGCCGGGCGATCTGCGGAGCCAGGACGGTCTCGCCTCGGGCGGCGGCGTGCAGTGCGGCCACGAGCTGCTCCCGGGTGGCGTCCTTCAGGAGGTAGCCGACGGCTCCGGCCTCCACCGCGCGCTCGATGTCGGTGTCGCTGTCGTAGGTGGTGAGGATCAGCACCTTGGTCCTGCCGGCGATGCGCTCGGTGGCGGCTACACCGTCCAGGACGGGCATCCGCAGGTCCAGCAGAGCGACGTCCGGGGTGTGGCGTTCGACGAGCTCGACCGCTTCGCGGCCGTCTCCCGCCTCGCCGACGACGGTGATGGAGGGGTCGGACGCCAGGAGGGCGACGACGCCGGCGCGCATCGCCGGATGGTCGTCGGCCACGATGACGCGGAGTCCGGTGGTCGTCATGTCGATCCTGAAGTGTCGGAGGGAAGGGTGACGAGCAGGCGGGTGCCGTCGCCGGGGGAGCTGGTCACGGTGAGGCCGCCGCCGAACTCGGCGAGGCGCCGGCGCATCCCGTCCAGGCCGAACCCGGTGGCGGACGCGACCGAGAAGCCGCGCCCGTCGTCGGTGATCTCCAGTTCGAGGCCGTGCGGGTGCGGGGCGAGCACGACGCCGACGGTGGTGGCCTCGGCGTGCTTGCGCACGTTGGCCAGCGACTCCTGGAGGCAGCGCAGCAGCGCGATCCGGACCGGCCGCTCGCAGGCGACGTCGGACAGGTCGGCGTCGACGGCGAGCCCGGTGTCCTCGGCGAAGCGGTCGAGGGTGCGGCGCAGGGCGAGGGTGACGGAACCGGTCGAGGGCCCGGCGGGGGAGGCCCCGTCGACGAGAGCGCGCGCTTCGGCCAGGTTCTCGCGTGCCGTCCGTTCGATCGACCGCAGCTGCCGGGCGCTGGTCTCGGGGTCGGCGTCGATTCCGGCGCGCGCGGCCTCGGCGAGCGCCACGATCGCGGCGAAGCCCTGCGCGAGCGTGTCGTGGATCTCGCGGGCGAGCCGGTCGCGCTCGGCGGCGGCGCCCTGGCTGCGGTGCGCCGCGGCCAGTTCGGCGCGGGTCTGCTCCAGGTCCTCGGCGAGCCGCCGGGCCCGGTCCTCGGCGCGGGCGGTCGTCCGGTGCACCGACAGGCCGAGCAGCACCGACGCCGCGAACGCGGCGACCGTGACGACGGTGTCGCCGGTGAGCGGTTCACCGGTCCGCAGGATCCCGCCCGCGACGGTGGTCAGGGCGCCCGCGCCGCTCAACGCGATCGACCGGCGCACGACCGGGGTGAGCAGCCAGAACTGGGGGAGCGAGAAGACGAACAGTGCCGCTCCGCCGCCGCGCAGGTACGCCAGGGCGCCCAGTCCGGCGACCAGCGTCCACAGGAACCGGACGCGCCGGCCCGGGTACCGCAGCGCCACGGCGTAGGCCAGGGCGAGAGCGGCCGGCAGGGCCGACGACCAGTACCGCATCGCCCCGGGGTCGTCCTGTCCCGCGACGGCCACCGGCGCCAGACCCAGCAGCAGCCAGGAGAGGATTCCCCAGCGGGGGATCCGGTACGGGTCATCGGCCTGCCGCATGTCGATCACCCTACGTTCTGCATGGATTGTCCCGTGCTGGCGGGGATTGCGGCTTTGCGGCGACCCGGTCGCCAGGCCCGCCCGCCGAGCAGCAGCATCGCCGCGGGCAGGATCACCAGCCGGATCACGAAGGCGTCGAGCAGGACCGCGGCCGCGAGGCTGAACCCCATCTGCTTCATCTCGATCAGGTGCAGGCCGACGAAGCTCGCGAACACCGTCACCATCACCAGGGAGGCGCTCGTCACCACGGACGCCGAGCGGCCGATGCCGTCCAGCACCGCCTGGCGGGCGGGCATGCCGCCGCGCACCGCCTCCTGGATCCGGCTGATGACGAACATCTGGTAGTCCATCGACAGGCCGAACAGGATGACGAACAGGAACAGCGGGACGCGCGAGCCGATCGAGCCCATCGAGGTGAAGCCGAGCAGCCCCTCCGCCCAGGTGCCCTGGAACACCAGGGTCAGCAGGCCGAGCGCCGCGCCGGCCGACAGGAGGTTGAGCAGCACGCCGAGCAGGCCGAGCACCGGTGAGCCGAAGGCCCGGACCGTGAGCGCGAAGGTGGCGAGCAGCAGCGCGCCGATGATCAGCGGCATCCGGTCCTTCTGGTGCTCGGGGTAGTCGGCGTAGCGGGCGACGTCCCCCGTCACCGCGACCTCGACACCGGACAGCGCCCCGACGGTGGCGGGCACGGCGTCCTGGCGAAGACGCCGCAGCGATTCCTGGGCCTGCTCGGTGCTCGGGTAGTGGGGCACCGACAGTTCGAGCACGCTGACCCGGTGGTCGGCCGAGGTGAGAACCCGGGGCCGTCCGGTGAACAGCGGGTCGGTTCCGGCCCTCTGGGCGAGGGCGGCGAGCCCGTCACCGACCTCTCCCTTGCGGGCGGGGTCGGCGCGCACGACGATCCGGTGGACCGAGCTCAGCTCGGGGAAGACGTCGTTCACCCGGTGGAAGGCGGCGACGGCGGGCAGGTCGCGAGAGTAGGTCTCCCGGCCCACGTCGGTCAGCTTGAGGCCGAGGAGCGGGGCGGCGAGCGCCAGCATGAGAGCGGTCGCGACGGCCAGCGTCAGGGCGGGCCGCCTGCCGGTGGCCCGCAGCACCGCCCCGGTGATCCGGCCGGTCCGTCGTGCGGGCTCGGCCGCCCGGACGCCCCGCCGTGCCGCCCGGCGTTCGGCGCGCTCGCCGAGCACGGCCAGCAGTGCGGGCAGGACGGTGAGCGAACTGACCACCGCGACCAGGCTGACGGTGATCGCGCCCGTCGCCAGCGAGCCGAAGATGACGTCGTCGGCCAGGTACAGGGTCGCGCTGGAGACGGCGACCGCGAGCCCGGACATGACGACGGTCCGTCCCGCGGTGGCCGCGGCCAGCCCCACGACGGCCGCGGAGCTCAGTCGTCCGCCGGACCGCGCCCGCTCCTCCCGCTCGCGCTTCAGGTAGAAGAGCGTGTAGTCGACGCCGACGGCCATGCCCACGAGCAGGATGACGTTGGTCCCCACCCCCGCGTCGGGGAAGACGTGTGAGGCGACCATCGACAGTCCGATCGCCGCGACGATCGAGGAGACCGCGAGCAGGAGCGGCAGCGCGGCCATCACCACCGACCGGAACACCAGCAGCAGGACGATGAGCGTGATCGGCAGCGCGAGCATCTCGGTGCGCGCCAGGTCGTCATCCCGCTGACCCTGGACGTCCTTGCTGATCGAGGGGCTGCCCGACTCGTCCACCACCAGTTCCGGATGGGCCTTCTGCACGGCGGCCGTCTGCGCGAGCAGCGGCTCGACATGCTTCTTGGCCTCCAGTTCCGGCCCGCGCATGGTCACGTCGACCCGTACGGACCTGCCGTCCGCCGACCGGACCGGCGCCGCCACCGCCTCGACCTCGGGCAGCGCGCGCATCCGCGCGCTCACGTCCCGCGCCGCCCCGTCGAGCGACGCGGTGTCGCCCCCTTCCTTCACCGAGATCAGCACCCGCTCCAGCGGCCGCGCCTGCAACCCGCCGTCCTCGGCCATCGCCTCGGCCTGCCCGGCCTCCCCGATCCGGAAGTCCGCCGACGTGGCCGCGACCCCGCCCACGGAGATCCCCGCGCCGAGGCACACCACCACGAACAGGACCCAGCCGGCGACCGCCCGCCAGGGATGCCCGGCACTCCACCGAGCCGCCTTCACCAGAAGTCTCATCATGCCGTCAAGGCTGCCGACCGCCCCCTTTCCCCGGACACCCTCGACCGGCCGACCCGACCGTCCACCGACCGGTGGACCCGGCCCGGGGACTCCGTCCCGAGGGGCGAGCACGACCATTGGCACATGCCCCCGCCTACTTCATTGGCGACATTTGTTGCATTCATGTTCCTTGATCTGAACGCCCGATTCGTCGTCCGGCCGGTTGGATGAACGCGGTTTTCTATGGGAGGTGTCGGTAGGCGTCGCGGCGGTTGCCGACCGCCAGAACCCAGACGGTCAGGAGGCCGTCTTCGACGGTGTACACGTGTCCGTCGCCTTCTGAAGTTCGGTGAGGCGGCGAAGGATCCGCGTGGCGTCCTGGTGCGGGATCTTGAGCATGTCCCGCTGGGCGTGGCTTCGGGAAGAAAAGAGCAGGCCGAGTTCCCCAGGGTGCGGGTTTTCCCGTTGACGGGGCGGCTCGGGGGCGGGTTCGCCCGGAAAAACCGCCCTCGATGGAGCGGGTCAAGGTGAGGTGGGGCAGCCGGTAAAGGCACTTTCGCGGAAGACGATCGTGGGGGATTCTGGTGCTGGGGTTGCCAATACTGACGGGGAGCGTTGTTGACCGAGATTGTCAGGGCATGTGACGGCAGGGCACTCGCAGTGGAGGAGTTCGGAAGACCGGACGGGAGTCCGGTCTTCGTGCTGCACGGAATGCCGGGAAGCAGGCTCGGCCCTTTTCCGAAGCCCAGCCTGCTGTACCAGCTGGGCGTCCGGCTGATCGCCTACGACCGTCCCGGATACGGGGAGTCCGACCGCCACCCGGGACGGAACGTCGCCGACGCGGCTCAGGACGTCGCCCGGATCGCCGACGCACTGGGCATCGAACGGTTCGCGGTGCTCGGCAGGTCGGGCGGCGGGCCACACGCGCTGGCCTGCGCGGCGCTCCTGCCGGGCCGGGTGACCCGGGTGGCCGTCCTGGTCGGGCTCGCCGAGAGCACCGGTCCGTCCGAGTCCTGGACCGAGCCGATGAACGGCTTCAACCGCCGCGCCTACCGGGCGGCCGAGAGCGGAGCCGGGGCCGTCAAGGCGAAGCTGGAGACCGAACGGTACCGGAGTGATCCGGCTCTGATCGTCCAGGAGCTGTACGAGGAGCTCACCGAGTCCGACCGCCGGGTGGTCGACGACGCGGGCATCCGGAGCGAGCTGATCCGGAGCTACACCGAGGGCATCCGGCTGTCGGCGGACGGCTGGGTCGACGACATGCTGGCGTTCGTCATCCCCTGGGGCTTCAGGCAGACCGACGTCACCGCGCCGACACTCATCTGGCACGGAGCGGACGACAGGTTCTCACCCGTCGGCCATGCCAGGGCTCTGGCCGAGAACATCCCCGACTGCCGGGTGCTGATCCAGCCGGGGCGCGGGCACTTCTCGGCGTTCAAGGTCATGCCCGACGTGATCTCCATGCTGACGGACGATCACAGGGGCTGGAACTCGATATCCCCGTCGATGCGGCGGTGGGCCCTGGCGTGATCCAGGATCGGATGGCCCTGGCCGAGGACGGTGCGCAGCGCGCCGAGGACCTCGTCGCGCCGTTCCATCGACTCGCTGGTCCGGCCCAGCTGGCGCAGCGTCACGGTGTGGTTGGCCTCGCAGATGAGCGTGTCGGGGTGGTCGTGGGCGAGGACCTGCCTGAGCCGGGAGAGGGTACTGCTCTCCAGAGCGGACGCCTCGGCCAGCTCGCCCTTGTCGGCGAGGGCGTTGGCGAGGTTGACGGCGCAGGACAGCGTGTAGGGATGGTCGGCGCCCAAGCGGGTGGTGAGCCCTTCGAGCGTGCTCCGGCCGAGGACGATCGCCTGATCGAGCTCGTCGGTGGCGCGCTGGAACGCCACGAGGTTCGTGCCGGTGGCCAGGGTGAACGGGTGCTCCGGTCCCAGGTTGCGGGTCTGGGTCTCGTGGATGCCGCGGGCGATGGTCTTCGCCGTCTGGTAGTCGTCGAGTGAGGCGTGGCAGCTCGCCAGGGCCAGCTCGGTCGACGGCCGGTCCGGTGAGCTGGGGAAGCTCAGCTCATAAGACCTGAGGGTCTCCTCCATGAGCTGCTTCGCCTCCTCGTACTCGCCGAGCTTGCGCAGCGAGACCGCGAGGCTCTTGGCGGTGCGCAGCGCCTCGTTGGAGGAGACCGCGAGCACCTCGACGATCGCGGCGTGGGTGCGGCGCAGTTCCTCCACGGACTCCCGGTACCTGCCGCAGTCGCGCAGGTCGCGCCCGAGGTTCTCCGCCGAGGAGAGGGTCAGCGGGTGGTTGTCGCCCAGGACGGTACGCCTGCGGGCGAGGGTTTCGGTGTCCATGTCCAGGGCCTCGTAGTACTCACCGAGGAACCGCCGCACGAGCGCGACGTTGTTGGCGGCGCTGAGGGTGAGGGGGTAGTCCTCGCCGAAGCTGTTCTTGCGGTTCTGGTAGGTCTGCTGGAACAACTCGAGGGCCTCCTGGAACCGGCCGAGACCGATCAGGTCGGCGCCCAGGCCGCCGGCCGTCATCAGGGTGTGGGAGTGGTCCGGTCCGATGCGGTCCTGCCTCATCTGCCGTTCGTAGACGTCGCGGTCGCTCTCGTAGGCGGTCTCGAACTTGCCGAGCGACCGCAGCGCGTTGTTCATCTGGAACCGCAGGTAGAGCAGCTGCTGGTCGTCCTCGCCGAAGCTCTCCGTCCAGAGGTCGGCCATCGACTGCCCCAGCGCGTGCGCCCGGACGAACTCACCGCGCCGCCACAGATAGCGCACCAGGTCGATCAGGAGCTGCCGGGTCTCCTCCTCGGTGCACTCGGCGGCGCGGGACGGGACGAGGTGCGGCAGGATCTGCTCGAACATCGGCCAGCTCGACGGGTCGTCGGTCGGCATGTCCATGCCTTCCTGGGACGGTTTGGCGCCGCGCAGGATGCGGTGGACGTCGTGGCAGGCCGCGTCCCGCTCCTCCGGCGTCATCTGGGCGCTCACCACGGCCTGGACGAGCCGGTGGACCTGGACGGTGTTGTCACCGTAGTTGACCTTGGCGAGGGCGAACCGGTTGAGCTCCTGCACGACCTTGGCGACCATCTGCTTCTCGCGCAGCGTCGGGTCGTAGGCGCTGAGCAGCCGTGCCATCTCGTCGCTGTAGATCATTTTGGTGGAGATGGGCTCGGGCGCGAAGAACGCGCAGAGCTGGAGCATCCGGATGGCCGCGGGGGAGCTCTCGGTGAGCCGGTTGAACGACAGCGACCAGGTCTTGGCGACGACCACGGGGAAGTTCGTGGGCGCGAGGCTGAGCGCCTGTGCCGTCTGGTCCTCCAACTGCTGGAGGTAGTCGCTCGCGGCGATGCCCGTGCTGCTCATCCACGCGCCCGCCTGCTCGACCGCGAGCGGCAGGTAGCCCAGGGACTCGCTCACCTCCAGCGCCTCGCGGTCGGTGATCGCCGGGACCTTGCGCTTGAGGTGCGCGATGCTCTCGTCGGAGGTGAAGACGTCGATCTCCAGGGAGGCCGCGATCTGCGCCCAGTTCTGGTTCCGCGAGGTGATCAGGACGTGGCCGTTCTCCGGCAGGTCGTCCTGGAGCTCGGCCGGGTCGTCGGCGTTGTCGAAGATCAGCAGCCAGCGCTTGTACGGGGTGCCCAGGCGCAGCGCCTCGCGGGCCGCGGCGGCGGCCTCGGCGACGCTCTCGCCGACCGCGATGCCGAGTTTTCCGGCGAGCTCGGCGAGGGAGGAGTTGACGCGGTCCTTGAACTCCGCGCTGATCCACCACACCACGTCGTAGTCGGTCCGGAAGCGGTGCGCGTACTCCAGCGCGACGTGCGTCTTGCCGACGCCGCCCAGGCCGTACAGAGCCTGGGGGACGACGACGCTCTGGCCGCGCCGCAGGAGCTGGTCGCGCAGCTGCTCGAGCGCCGAGCCCCGGCCGGTGAACGTCACGTTGCGGGGACCGACGTTCCAGATGGTCGGGTCGGACTTGCGGCTGCCGGGGAAGCGCGTCTCCGACCGGGAGCCGGACAGGAGGTCCTCGGTGTCGGGCAGCGGCCGGTCGAGGACGTCCAGCAGCCGTTCGACGGCCTGCGCCTCCTCCATGGTTCCGAGGTCCAGCGGGTTCTGCAGGGCGGTGGGCAGCCGCGCCTCACCGATCCGGACCGTGGTGAGCTGCTGGTGGATCCCGACGAGCGCCGCGTTGGTGAGCGCGCCCACGGTGTCCTTCGACCAGCTCGACTGGGAGAAGGCCGGAGAGTAGATCAGGACGGACCGTCCGACCTGGCTGATCCGCGCGTCGAGCTCCTCGGCGTGCGAGGCGTCGACGCAGTGGGTGCGCACGCGGAAGCCCGACCTGTTCAGCACCTGCTCGATCCAGTCGGCCCAGCACCGATCGTCCGACAGGTAGGCCACGAGCAGTTCGGACGGGACCGTGGTCGCCTTCCTGGCGAACCGGTCGAGCAGCGCGAGCCGGACCCTGTCCTCCAGCGCGGGCGAGGCCGTGACCGTGCCGTCGGTGATGATGGAGGTGAGCCGCTCGAACGCCGCGAGGATGGAGGTGGGGGACCCGGCCGGCTCGCCGAACGCCGCGAGCGTCTCCTCGAAGGCGAAGAACGGGCGATAGGGGATCTCCACGTCGAGCCAGTACTTGCTCGCGGCCTTCGGATCGAGCCCGCGCGGGAATCCCTCGAAGGCCTTGCGCACCGCGGCGCGGCCCGCCTCCACCTTGGCGTTCTCGGCGAACTCGATGCGCATCGGCACCGGGAGGATCCGGATCTCGCGGGACTGGAACCGTCCGTCGATCTTGCGGGCGACCCAGGCCGCGCCCTCGATGCTCTGCTCGCTCAGAGTGAAGCAGTCGACGAGGACGTCGGGCAGGTGGATGGTGCAGATGTCGGCGACGTCGCTCAGCCCGGTGCGGCTGTCCAGCAGGACGTAGTCGTACTTGTCGCGCATGTCCTCGCGGAGCGCGTCGAAGAACTGGCCGCCGCCCAGCTCGCTGTAGAAGTGGTCCCAGTCACGGGTGATCAGCGTGCTGTAGTCGAGGTTCTGGCGGCCCGCGGTGAGGAGGTCGACGGTTCCGCTGTCGGGGAAGGGGAAGTCGAGTGAGACCGCGTGCGTCTCGACGTTGGCGTGCTTGGCGAGCAGCACCTCGTGCCGCTGGGGGTCGGCGCCGCCCAGCATCGCGATCGAGTAGTGGTTGATCATCTCGATCAGCCCGTCGTTCGACGTGACGGGGTCGAGATCCAGGAACGGCCGAAAGTACTTGTGCAGGCCCGGCGACTCCAGGTCCCAGTCGACCGTGAGCACCCGCTTGCCGTTCATCGCGAGGATCCAGGCGACGTTGGCGACCGCCATCGTTCTGCCCGTGCCTCCCTTGTAGGAGTAGAACGTAACGATCGTGCCGTTGCTGCCGGACATCACTCCTCCTTCTGGCCTTGCCGCCGTCGTCCTGGGCCGGACTCCGGATCGCCGGGTCGGGTGTCGCGCAGGCTGAGCCTCTTCTGCGGCGGAGGCGCGTTCTCCACCCGCACGGTCCGCACGTGATGGCCGATCGCCGCCTCCACGGCGTCCCCGATCGCGAGGTCGAACTCGTCGCGGTCCACTCCCCGCCGCGAGCCGGACCGGGACAGAGACGGCCGGATGGAGGATTTGAGCGCCGACTCCAACCGCTCCCTGTGCTGCATGGTCTGGGGGTCGTGCTGACCGACCGGGAGGACCACGACGGATGACGGGCTGTTCGCGCCGCGCAGATCGTGCGCGAGAGCGTCGACGTCGGCGGCCCACAGGTCGACGAGCAGGACGTCGGGAGCCGCGGCGTCCGGCCGGTCTCCGTTGAGCTGGCGCACTTCGGGACGGTGTCCGAGCGACCGGATGACCTCCTCGGCGTGCTGCGCGACGGGGCCCGCATCGGTCGGCACGTACGGGTTCCAGCCCAGCGGACGCTCGGCGTAGAAGGAAGGGTCGCGGCCCGGCGGCAGCGACTCGAGGTCGCAGGCCGCCACGGTCACGCGGATCGTCAGGCTCTCCCTGGGCCGTTGCATTCCGGCGAATGCGTTGTGCGCCTCTTGCAAGGGAATCCGGTCGGTCTCGCCGAGTGGATCGAGGGGATTTCGGGCCGCCCGAATAATCGCCTTGGCGAGGAGGAGGACCGTCTCCTTGTATTCCTCGCCGTACCTCTTCAGTTTCATGATCCCGTACAGGCCCTCCCGCAGATAGGCCGCGGGCATGCCCTGCTGGCTGTATTGCACGGATTTGGCGAGGTCGGGAAGGTCGTCCGCTTCCATTTCCGTCCACAGGACGGGGACGACGACCTCGGGTCGGGCCCCGTTGCTCTGCGCGTGCCGGGCGATCCGGTGGTCGAAGAGCGCCCATTCCCTGCCGCAGTAGTCGCTCGTGAAGTAACGCGGTGAGTAGATCGGTACGAACACCCGGCAGGTGGACAGGGCGAGGGTGAGGCGGGACTGCCAGTCGGCGCCGATCTCCAGGTGCCGCTGGTCCATGTAGCCGGGTTGGTCGGTGGCGGCGAGCTGGCTGACGTCGGTGCACAGATCTTTGAAGAACTTCCTGGTCAGCAGGTCCGGATCGTCACCGAAATGCATCCGCGCATAGCTGAGGAAGAAGTGCGGAAACTCGGCGGTCATCCTGGCCCTCCTGTGCAGGGAGGCTATCTAATGCACCGCGTCTTGGGAAGTCTCATGATGAATCCGGACATCTCGCAGCCATCGTTTTGCGAAGTCGACCGCGTCGCGAAGGGCGAACATGCGCAGCTCGGAACCGAAGAAGGTGTCATGTGCCACAGGCACTTCCTGTTCCATCTCCTTTCCGAGCAGTTCGAAGTCGGAGTCGTCGAGCCGGATGTCCCGGAACCGGCGCCATCTCCGTTCGCCCCGGTCCAGGACGACCGCCTGGTACTCCTGGGACGGAGGGTTCTCGTGGTAGCGGTACTCGGCGAGGTGGAACGCCGTGCACCTGCCATAGCCGACGCCAATCAGCAGGACGAGCGCGCCCGCGTCATAAAGGCGGGACAGCGGCGATTCCTCACCGAGATGGCAATTCAGCGCATGGTCGGCCGTCAAGAAATCGGCGAGCGGACCGACCGCCGCGAATGATGTCTGCGGATGGGCGCTGCGGACGGCGTTTTCGGAGGTTCGCAGGTACTCGGTGAAGAGCCCGGTGGCCGAGGGCGTCGTCGCCGGATCGAACGGTTTCATCCGCCTGTGGTACTCGGTCCGACCGGTCGGCCCCAGACCGCGGACCGCCGCCAGGTAGGCCGACGACGTACGCGAGTTCTCGGGGGTGAAGGTCGGAACGACGACCGTTCCGCCGGGGCCCGTCACCTCGCGCAGGGCGTCCAGGAGGGCGGCGGCCCGGTTCTGGAGGGGAGCGAGCGACCTGAGCGAGGAGTGCACCAGGACGACGGCGTCGGCGCCGAGCCCGAGACGCCGCAGCGCCGCGGAGAGTTCCGATCCGCTCATCGCGTCATGCCGTGTCGGCCCATGGCCGCCACGAAACGACGTCCCGCAGGGGTGAGGCAAGAGGCTCCGGCGAAGTTGGCGGTATCCGGCCTCGGCCCGGGCACGACCATCGCCAGATAGGCCCGTTCGAGCGCGTCGGCGAACTCCGGGTCGGACCCGTCGTGCAATTCGACGAGTTCCTGGAGGGCGAGGAGCTTCATGAGCTGGTGGCCCTGGAGCAGGAGCGCGGCGAGATCGCGCGGATCGTCGCGCCACCGCACCCCCACGGCGCCGAGGAGGCGGCGGTGCACGGCGAAGGAACGGCCGTCGACCGGTCCGGAGAGGGGCACCAGCGTGCTGATCGTCGCCTGGACGGCGGCCAGGTAGGGCGCGTGGTCCTGGCGCAGGACCGCCACGGCCTCGCCGAACGCGTCCTGCCAGCGGCCGATCTCGTCGTCCGCCAGCCTTGAAAGCACCGGCCAGCCCGTGTCCGCAAGGCCGGGGTCGTCGTCCTCGAACCGGACGGAGAAGCCGTCGGCGCTCAGGACGGGTGTAGGGCGCAGCGGCCCCCCCGGCGCGTCGAGCACGCCCGCGTGGATCCGCACCGTCGTCTCGTCCCGGCCCTCGACGGTGAAGGAACCGAGCGTCGGCAGATGGAACCGTCCGCCCGAGCCGGTGAGGACGAGGTCGGCGGTCAGGTGCGCCCGGACGGCGACGGCCGCCGCGTAGGACGTGATGCGGCCGGGATCGGCGCCCGTCGCCAGCCGGCCGGCCGCCCACAGCGAGAAGAACGGATGACCGATGACCTCGTCCAGACGGGCGCCCTCGGCGCGGTCGGCGCGCTCCAGCAGGCTCCGCAGGCCGCGGTCGCCGATCAGGTGCGCCAGCAGGGCCCGGCGCACGACCCGCTGTCCCGCGGCGAGCTCCGCCAGCGCCTCCGGGGCGTGCCCGCCCGCCGCCAGGACGTCGAATCGGGGGAACGCGCGCGGTGGCGGTGCAGCCTTGCCCATGTGGGTGATGAGCTTCTTGAGATCCTCGCAGTAGACGCTCGGGTTGGCGAACCCCCGCCCCCTGCCGTACCGGTGGGCCACCATCCCGCCGCCGCAGACGGACACGACCGGGCAGCCGAGGCATTCCGGGGCCAGGTTCTCCAGGCCCTTCCTGCGCGCGACGACTTCCGGATGAGCGAGGACCTCCTCGAACGGATCACGGAAGACGTTGAGGCCCGTCGCGGGCGCGCCGTCGTAGGCGGTCTTCAGCGAGTCGGCCTGTTCGATCTCCCCGTCGGTCTCGATGACGACGACGTCGTCCGGGTCGAGGCCGTGCGCCTCGGCGGTGCTCGGATCACCGCGCAGGCTGCCGAGGACCGAGTCGAACAGCACGATCGGCACGGGTCGCCCGGAGGCGTGCCATTCGTCGAAGATCGTCGTCAGCCAGTCGGCGTACCCCTCGCGCTCTCCAGGGGGCGGGGCGTCCCAGGTCGCGTGCGGCAGGAGGAAGTTCAGGGAGGGCGGATCGTGCTCCAGCAGGGAGCGGTAGACGGTCCGGGCGTCGTTCCTCAGGTCGATCGTGCACAGGAGCCCCAGGTAAAGCTCTGGATACTCGGTGCGCAGCAGTTCGATGCCACGGATCACGCGGTCGTAGCTGCTGCGCCCGCTGCGGTAGACCCGATGCAGGTCGTTGGCCTCTTTGTGGCCGTCGAGCGATATTCCGACCTTCACCCCGTGCGCTCGGAATACGTCGCAGAAGGAACGGCCGAGCCTCACTCCATTGGTATGGACGAGTACTTTTGCCTGGCAGACTTCCCCGATTTTCGCTCTGAAAGATCCGATGATGGCGTCAAGCCGCCTGGGTCCGGCCAGCAGCGGTTCTCCGCCATGGAGAATGATGTGCACTTCCGGCAGGCCGTTGATCGCGGCGTGTTCGGCTATGCGTTCGGCGACCCGGTCCGCCGTTTCCAGGGACATGACAGCAGGCCTGCCGCGCCAACTGCTGTCCTCGTGCTCGTAGACGTAGCAGTGATCGCATGCCAGATCACATCTGCTGTGCACCTTGACGACGAACTGGCTGAAGGTCACTGATTCACCAGACTCCAGGAGTTCCGCCAGTTGAGGAACGTCAGTCCCGTGGCGGAAGTGAGGAATTGAAAGAGCGCTTGGGTTCGGCCGTGGCGGCGACGGGGCGACCGGCGAATTGGTTCACCAGGCGTGCCGAATCGCGGTCTCCGGCGAGGCCGGAGAGGGAAACGCCGACGAGATTCGAGATCTCGGGCCGGACGGGAACGGAAATGTTTTCCATGGCTTGCTTCCTTTGCGAGCGGTACCGTTCACTGAGACGCCACGCAGCTCGGCAGGGTTCCAGGCATGGACTAGTCACAGCATGGACCTCAGTCACACTGCGTGACCATGAAGGCTTTTTACCATGATGATCTTGCCTCGTACCGCTGATCGGGGAAAATTTGTGCAAATGCCCCGAGGGGATCTTCAAGGAGCGGACAAGGGCGTCGAAAGCGATCCAGGAGATCGGTTACCACTCAGTCGTGAACCGCCCCCGCGGGCCAGACGACCTCGACCCGCACCCCCTCCGAGTGGGCGTGCGCCACCGCGTCGCCGGTGCCTCCCGGTGACCGGTCCGGGGTGCCGTCCCACACCGCGAGCAGGAGATCGGAACCGGCGATCACCTCTTTGCTGGCCGCGAGGTAGGTATCCGGCCCGGATTTCCCCGGATCGGCGACCCGCAGCGAATCGGCGGCGGCCATGAGCCTGTCGAATTCGCGGAGATTGCGTGCCGGAATGCCGACCTCCCGGTAGTCCCGTGCGGGCAGTACCACCTCTATTCTCCCGCCGAGCTCAAGAATCACTTTGGCGAAGATCTGGTCGCTTCCCGGGGCGAGGCAGCTCACCCCGGTCATTTCTTTTCCCGCCCATTTCTTCAGTGTCTCGCGCAACGCCTTTTCCACGAGTTCGGCGGTCCGCTCCCCGAACCGCACGTGTCCCGTGATCCCTATTCGAGTCAATGGGCCTCCCGACCGTCCTGTCCGAGGCCATTATCTCGCCATTTCGGGACCGGAGGCGGACGCGCTCCCCGTCCGGACGGTTCCCGAATGGCCGCATCCGGTCATCGGGGGGCGTGCGGGAGGCGGGTTTCCTCGGGCATCTCGCGGCGGATCCTTCCAGATCTTGTGTCGTCCAGATTATATGTATTCAGGTGCATGCTTCGCATTTTGATGCTTAGGGGATAATTTGTCAGGTATTACACATTCGCGCTGGCGGGGAGCCCTGCTGACGCGCCTCGGATTCGCGTTGACGACCCTCACGGGCCTGGTGCTCGGCTACGTCGGCCTGATGAAGGCCCACCAGGACCAGGCGTCGCTCACCGACCTCGTCTACTGGGACCTCCAGCTGTTCACCCTGGACTGCGACGGCCTGGAGAACGTCGAACTGAACACCGAACTCCAGTTCGCGCGCTTCCTCGTCCCCCTGGCCACGTTCTATGCGATCGCCGAAGTCGCGGTGTACCTGTTCTCCGAGCGCGTCCGCGGCTGGAACGTGCGGCGGAGGTGGAGCGGGCACATCGTCGTCTGGGGGGAGAGCACCCAGGCGGTCCTTCTCGTGGAGAGGCTGCTCGAGCGAGGAGAGCGGGTCGTCTTCGTCGGTGACGGGGAGACGGGGCGCGCGACCGGCAGATACTTCAGCGTAGAGGGAGGGACGCCCACGCCGGGGGTGCTGCGGGCGGCGGGAGTGAGCCGGGCCGCCGCGGTCTACGCCTTCTCCGACGACACCTCGGCCAACATGAGCACGGCGATGGCGATCGTGTCCGTGCAGCGTGGGGATCGGCCGCCCATCAAGTCCTACGTATGGGTGCCGGATCCCGAGCTCTGCCATGCGCTGCGGGCACGGCGTCTCGGCCTTGAGAACGAGGAGGCCGCCCGGGTGGAGTTCGTCAACCCGGCGCAGCTCGCGGCGCGGGAGCTCGCCGCCGAGCGCGACCGGGAACAGCTCGGTCATGTCCTGGTCGTCGGGCTCGGGGCGTTCGCACGGAGCCTGGTCGTGGAACTCGCCAGAAGGCAGCGGGAACTGCACGGTCCCGGAAGGGCGCGGTTGACGCTCGTCGGCGCCGACGCCCCCCGGATGTGGCGGACGCTGCTGGCCGCCCACCCGGTCCTGGCGCACTGGGATGCCCGCCCTCTCGACGTGCCCACCACCGAGTTCAACCTCCGTGCCTGGTCCGGGCGGCTGGCGTCCGGAGAGCTGCCCGACCAGACCTACCTGTGCGACCCGGACACGGCGCTGCGCGGCGCGCTGACCGCGGTGCCCCTCTGGCACGGGCGGCCGCGCAGCCTCGTCGTCTGCCTGGAGCAGTCCCTGACGTACGACGGCCTCTTCCAGTCCGACGCGCTCCTCGACGGGTTGCGCGGCGCCCTCGGGGTTTTCGGCGTGACCGAGTCGGCGTGCCGTGCCGAGTTCGACGACCATGATCTCGTCGAGCAGCTGGCGCGCTCGATCCACCGGCGCTATCTGGGCTTCGGGACCCGGACGGCGAGCGACGTGACGTGGGACGAGCTGCCCGAGACGTTCCGGCACGCGAGCCGCGCCCAGGTCGCGCACATCGGCGAGAAGCTCCTCCGGGCGAATCTGCTGATCGCGCCGATCTTCGAGGTGCCCCGCCCGTTCGAGTTCTCCGACTCCCAGATCGAGGAACTCGCTGCTCTGGAGCACGACCGCTGGCGGAACGAGCGCCTGCGCGCGGGCTGGCGCCACGGCGCCCACCGCGACGACACCGCCCGCACCCACCCCGGCATGGTCGACTGGCCCCGCCTCCCCGAACCCGAACGCGAGAAGGACCGCGAGTTCGTCCGAGCCCTCCCCGGCCTCCTGGCCGCAGTCGACCTCCGCCTCATCGCCCCTGATTAGACCGCGTCTTATGTGGCGATTCGGGAGAGTTTCTTGTAGCAGATCAGGGCGGCTGCAAGGGTGAGGAACGCGGTGAACAAGTCACCGTGGCGTTCGTAGCGCACGGCCAGGCGGCGGTAGTTCAGCAGCCAGGAGATGGTGCGTTCGATCTTCCAGCGGTGCCGGCCCAGCCGCTCCTTTGACTCGATGCCCTTGCGGGCGATGCGGGAGGTGATGCCCCGTCGGCGTAGCCATCTGCGCAGTTCAGCAGCCTCATAAGCCTTGTCCGCGCGGACCTTGTCCGGGCGGTGCCGGCGCGGCCCGCGGCGGGAGCGGATGGGTGGGATGGCCTGGAGGAGCGGTTTGAACCCGTGGATGTCGTGGACGTTGGCGCCGGTGACGAGCACGGCCAGCGGCAGGCCTTCGCCGTCGCAGACCACATGGAGTTTGCTGCCCTTCTTGCCCCGGTCGACCGGATTGGGGCCGGTCAGCGCGCCCCCTTTTTCGCCCGCACCACGGCGGCGTCCACGATCGCGCTGCTCCAGTCGACCTCGGCCTTGGAGCCCAGCTCGTCCAGCACCGCCTGGTGCAAGCGCTGCCACAGGCCCTGCCTGGTCCAAAAGACGAACCGTCGGTGCACCGTGGCCGGCGAGGCACCGAACTCCGTCGGCAGCATCCGCCAGGCGCAGCCGCTGGTCAGCACGTACACGACCGCGGTGAACACCGCCCGGTCATCGGCCGGAGCAGTCCCGCCCCCTTGCCTGCGCGCCGGATACTGCGGAACCAAAGGCTCCACGATCTCCCACAGCTCATCGGGCACCAGCCTCAGACCCAGAGTCGACATCAACACAGCACGACATCATCCCAGCAGACCACCAGAAAAGCCACGTAAGACGTGGTCTTAGATCCTGTCCCGACCGTCCGTGGCTTTCTCAGCCAGGCGTTGCCGTCGGCGAGGAGAGCGCGGCACCCCCATGGCGGTGAGGGCGGGTTCGAAGTCGCGGACGGCGGGGAACCGGTCGGTCTCCACCGGAGCACCGTGACCGGAAGGCACGGCTTCCCCGAGGCGAACATGTTCGACCAGCCGGAGCCGGGAGGCTGATGCGCGCCCGGATGGCCCGCCATCCGCAGAACGCGTTCCGGGGCGAGGGCGGGGTCGGGGTCACCGGTGTGCGCCAGGACGCCGACGGCGTGCACGTCGAGTACGCCGAGCCGGACTCAGGGGCCACCGGCTCCCGCCGGGCCCGGTACGTGCTGGGGTGCGCCGGCGCCGACAGCCTCGTCCGCCGGTCCGCCGGTCCGCCGGCGCGGTCATGCGCGATCTGAGGTTCGAGCAGCGGTGGCTGGTCATCGACCTTGCTCGGCGGCTGCGGCGTAGGCGGCGGCGAGGCGCTCGAACGGGCCTGGACCGTCGTGTGGCTTCGGCGGGGCGCCGAGGTGGCGGACGCGGAGTTCGTCCATGAGCTCTTCGATGAACGCCGGGCCCTCATCGCGCATGAGCTGCTGTCGGCTGCGGAGCTCGTTGCTGCCGGATGGGGGCAGCCCGTTGTGGCGGGGTTTTCCACGCATCCGGATTGGGATCACCTGCTCTGGCACGCCCGGCTCGGTG